>WFTA01000029.1 GCA_015485715.1 Patescibacteria group bacterium | reverse complement strand
TTTAAATACCTCTCTATTAATACTCACATTATAGTAAAAATCCTTATCACAAAAACACTGTAAAGCATAAATGGTTCGAATATAATATTTTAGTCCTCTTAACGTGGATTCTAAAATCTTTAAAAAAGTTAAAGTATACAATTGAATATATGTAGCATGTTTGCTGTGACATTTATCGGAATCACCAACTATGAATTTTTTTTCTGCACTCTCTATAACTACATCCACAATATTGTTCAATGGTGTGTTATCTGCAATTATTTGTTTTAATAGAACTTCCATATTAAAACCAAAATCAGCAAACTTCATAACTGTTCCTTCTTTCAAATAATCGGTCGGAGACTTCATTAGAAGTTCCAAATACCCTCTCCTCAAAAATCTAGAAGGTATTTCTCTTTTACAAATATTTATAAAAGGTTCTTTTTTAAGTATACCTTGATAGTTTCGTTGTGATAATGCTTCTAATCCTCTCAGCAAACGTCTGTAACCTTTTGGAAGAGTGTAATCATATTTTCTTTGTTCCCATTCTTTTAATACTTTTAGAATTGGGACATTATATTCATACAAAATACGTCTTCCTTCTCCAATCACAAAAGCTAATATCTTGGCAAATTTAGCTCCCTCTCGATATTCTTCTCTTGTAGTCAATAATTCTGCCATAGCAAAAAACAAAATATAACCACAGATATTTTAATACTTCCGGCCTTTTTGTCAAGGCTTATGTATTGACTGTAAGTTTTATATTCCTATATTTACAAAAGTTTTAGTAATATATCCTACTGTATAGGCTGCCAATCCTGCTATACCTCCAATGAGAAGGGTTTTTAAGCCTCCCCGGAAAATGTTCTTATTTGTAATCCATGCAGAGAAAACTCCTGTAATATACAAAGCTAATCCTGAGAAGATAATAGAAAGCAAAAACTTGTCAGACGATACAGGAAATACATACGACAAAAGCGGGATAAACCCTATCACAACAAAAGCTGCAAATGTGGCTATAGCACTTTTAATGGGCATCTTTCTATCTCCCATATTTATCCCATGATCTGCTATCAAAAGCTCATTGGCAAATATATTTTCATCTCTTTGTATAACTTCAAATATTCTTTCAAATTCATCTTTTGAAAATCCTTTCTTAATATAATATGAGCATAATATAGATTTTGCTTTTTCAGGATTCTCTCTTAAAAATTTTTTTTCAATTTCAAAAGAATCTCTATTATAATCTATTTCTGACTTTGTAGATAAGTAATTGCCAACTGCCATTGAAAACCCGTCTGCCAAAAGATTGGCAAGCCCAAGTATAACCACTATACTGGCGCTAAGATCTGCTCCTGAGACTCCTGCAACAACTGCAAAAGTGGTTATGATGCCGTCATTAGCCCCATAAACCATATCTCCCACAAATTCCCCTATTCTTCTTTTATAACTTGATTTGTGATGCTTGTCTGTCATACTCTTTTGTGTTTGGAAATAATCCTTATAACTTCATCTACATCATCAACCACCTTAAAAAGCTTTAGATCAAACCTTGATATGGCGTGTTTATCTTCAAAAACATTTTTCTTCAAAAACTTAACAAGAGGACTCCAGTAGTCTGATCCAAAAAGCACCACTGGTACCTGCGGCATTTTCTCAGTTTGCACCAAAGTCAACACTTCAAAGCACTGATCCAATGTTCCAAATCCTCCCGGAAAAAGCACAAATGCATAAGAAGGGGCTGTAAGGATCAATTTTCTTATATATGGAAAATCAAACGCAAGCGAATCTGTCAAATATCTGTTTACAGGACCCTGATCTGCAATATCAGTATAAAGCCCTATTGATTTACCTCCAGCCTCCCATGCACCTTTGTTGGCTGCTTCCATTATACCTGATCCTCCACCCGTTACAATTGTATATCCCTTTTTAGCAAGTTTTTTTCCAAGATTGTAAGCTGATGTATAATAAAACGAATCAGAGTGATATATATTTTTTGTTCCCAGTATTGTAATATCTCTGTCTATCTTTGATAACATTTCAAGGCCATCCACAATATCAGCCATTATTTTAAATATCTGCCAGTTTATCTTCTGCTGTCGTATAATATGCCTTTTTTTGTGGGACATATTATACTTGCGCTTATTTTTTTTAATTACCCTAAATGCCTCTTCTGCGTTATCTACTATTTGGATGTATCTTAGATCACTTTCATCCAGAGAGTGAACCTGCTTTACTGATTTATTTTTTAAAAAGCCCTCTATTAATGGATTCCAAAATTCACTCCCCACCACTATAAGTGGTGTATCTTCAAAAAGACCTGTCTCTATTCCGTCCAAAGCCTCAAAAAACTCATCCAGAGTACCAAACCCACCGGGGAAAAATACAAATGCATGTCCTGCCGACAAAAGCATTACTTTTCTGATAAAGAAATAAGAAAATGCTACAGAATCCTTAACATATCTGTTTATGCGTTGTTCTTTGGGAAGTTGTATATTAAGTCCAACAGACTGTCCTCCAGCCTCCCATGCACCTTTGTTGGCTGCTTCCATTATACCGGGTCCCCCTCCTGTTACTACTGTATATCCAGCATCTCCAAGCATTCTTCCCAATTCAACAGCCATTCTGTAGTATTTACTTGTCTTTTTTGTTCTGGCGGATCCAAACACTGTTACCTCGTTATGAAGATTGGTGATAAAATTATAACCGTCTATAAATTCTGAAATAATTCTGAATACCTGCCAAGTGTCACGAAAATCACTTCCCGGTCTACGCCAATATGCTGTAAGGTTAAATTTGAAATCATCATTGTTATTTTTTCTCGCCATACTCTTATGCTAATTTGTTTAAATAATCAACAGCAGAAAGTGCTGCACATACCCCCTGTCCCACTGCTATTGCGATTTGTTTGTAAGGAATATCTGTTACATCTCCTGCAGCAAAAAGACCGGGAATATTGGTTCTGCAGATCTTATCTACCTTAACTTCACCATACTCATTCTTTTCAATGTATTCTGGAAGAAAATCACTGTTTGGAACCATGCCAATATGAACAAAAACTCCCTCTACTGATATTTCCTGAATATTGCCGTCTGCATCTTTATATCTCAATCCTTTGACAAAATCATCTCCAAATATCTCCTGTGTTAAAGCATTATAGATTATCTCCACCCTTTCTGCCTTTTTCACTTTTTCAATCAACACTGTGTCCCCCTTAAACTTAGGATTTTTATTGATAAGATATACTTTTTCAGCTATTTCATTAAGCATCAAAGCTGACTCCAATGCAGAATTACCTCCTCCAATGGTAGCTACTATCTTTCCCTTATATAAAGGCCCGTCACAAGTGGTACAGTATGTAACTCCCCTGCCCCTGTATTTCTGCTCGCCCGGAATGTTTAGATGACGAGGATGGACACCGCTTGCAATTATTACGGATCTGCTTTCATATTTCAAATCTTTCCCAAATCGTTCTGCTTGAATATAAAAAAAATTGTCTCTTTTTTCAATACTCTTTACAGTTACATCAGTTTCAGGTACAACATTATAAATTTTTAAGTGTTCCTGAAATTTGGTAGAAATAGTAATACCATCTGTTTGCCCAAAACCCGGAAAATTAGCAACTTCTCCTGAAAGAGCAACCTCTCCTCCAGTATCTTTGGTTATAATCTTAAAATCTAAATTTCTCCTTGCAGCATATATGCCTGCTGATGCCCCTGCTGCTGAGGCTCCAATAATAATTAAATCATGCATACCAAACAATCACCTGTCTGAAAAACAGGTTTAATTGTAAAACCAATCAGTCATTGATACCTAAAATCTGCATCAGTCTTACTTTATCAAACCCCACAACAACCTCCTGTGTATTATCTTTCTCTACAACAACAACTGGTACTCCCATTTGATGCGACAAATCAACCATTTCCTTCGCTGCCTGCGTATCTGCAGCAACATTCTTTTCTTCATACTCTATCTGGTGTTCCTCTAAAAGCTTCTTTGTTTGCTGACAAAAAACACACGTAGGAGTAGTATATATAATTACTTTCATATTTGCATAATTTATTATAATCGACCTGTTTTTATTATATCACAAAAAACAACAATAATAAAGCAGTAATAATCAGCAAAAGAATGTTTAAATCAAAAAAAAGAGATACAAAACCGGGAAATATAATCTCCATAACAATCAAAATTACATATCCCAACAACATAGATGATATTAAATGGATCAATACTAATTTGATATACTGTCTTGTTTTGTCAGAGATTTTCATTATTTAAATATTACTTTTAAATTATAAAAATCTATAAACCTCTCATCATCCTGAAGGGAAGGTGCAGAAATAATAAACCCTAACTTTTTATTGAAATCAATCTCATCAAGGGCAAATACAAATAATGCCCGATTGTAATTCCCAAAACTTGTTATAATTGGTTCAGAAAAATTCCATTCCCATTTTTGAAAATTTTTTTTCACACCCAATCTAAAATCAACATCAGAGCTATAATCTATGTATACTTCTGCTCTTTTATATCTTCTGGGAATATTAACATCAAAATAAACAGGATCTATAATCATTCTCTGAATACATTTTTGCTTATCTATAGGCTTTACTCTGCCATATGGTGTAAGACCAGTAATTCTTCTTGTCGAAGCTTTACAAAAATCATAATCAATTACAAATTCCTTCCTCGAATCAATAAAATATAAATATCCAAAATATACGAGAAGTAAAAAAGGAATTGTCCAAACCAAAAAAACGACTGTTTTCAACGCATTATTTAATCTCATATATTACTTTTCGGTGATTTCCTCCCATTTTATAAACTCATACTCTGTCTTTGTGGGAAACCCCGGAGGCGGATAGTATTTTAAATTTGGATCATACAATGTCTCTGTATTTCGATATCCTGACACTACATTTCCTGAAGAATTAACCCATGTCCATGTCCATATCTTATTTGTAATTATTGAACCATATACTTCTATACTATCCCTTATACTATAGGGAGAATTTGTATTGTAATAATAGTATCTGACAACCTTTCCGTTTTTGGCCAAAAGAACAGCATTTATATCTAAATTATTCGGAGCAGAATAAAAAGGTATAAGTATGTCCTTCTGTGCTATCAGTGCAAGTGAATTAGTATCAAGTCTGTTTTTAAATGTAATATCTCCATTTATTATAATAGATGTATTGGTGTTTGATACTTCAGGAAGTTCTGCTGATACAATAGTCAAAGAATATCCATCGAGCTCTCCTTCAACCCAAACATCGTCCTCAAAAAACAAAATACTGCAATTATTTGGGAGAGTATAGTTTCCCAAAAAGTCTTCATCTTGGATATCTAAAGAGACGTAGGTTGTCTTTTCACCTGTATACACCTTAAGAGCAGGCTTCAACGATGTTACTCTATAAAGATCATAGGTTCGATTATTATATAAAACAACATGGTATCCTATACCTGTGGAATCATAATAAGTACCACTGCTTTGTGCCTGCGACTTAAGGTCAGCTAGATCTGATATAATTGCATTAAAATCAACCTGTGGAACAGGATATTCCCACAACGTCTGCTTCCCGCCATCTCCCCAGATTCCCGGTTTTGTCTCATTGTTGCATCCGTGCTCAGGTCCACAAATATAGGTTTCTTTTGATGATGTAACTATACTGTCATTTTCACCATCCTGTCTGATGCCGCCATTGGAGTGGACCGGTCCATGAAGTTCTTCATCCTCACCAAACCACACATTGGAATTTGTTAAAAATGCAAACTCAGCCAAAGAAGGCAATCCGTATTGCCCCTGTAAAACCCTTTTCACATTAGGTTCTGCAAGAGTCCATCCTGTTGATTTAATCAAAACCACTGAACTACATGCATCAGGGGGAGTAATGTCAAGACTGAATTTACCAATCACTCCTCCATATGGATCTGAATAATCGTGGATATAAGGGCCGGGACTACCGCCTGTTCCGTCATAATAATCTGTAGGATTATGTGCCAAAACCCATCTATAATAATTAAGTCCTGCCTCAGCTATCTCAAAAGCCCTGCTCCATGCTATTCTTTTGAGGCCCAGTTTGTTTTGATCAACAGCAAGAGAGGCTAATCCAGCTGCTGTCACAACAAATAGTGCAGTAACCACAAGTACAACCATTAAAATATATCCCTTATTACCATCATTATTGCTCATCATAAGTTATCTTTTAAATTTCTAATATGGACATAGGTTAATATTTCAAAATTATCTGGTGCCATCTCAGGCTGTACATTTACCTTTAAATTAATTTTGATAAACCTAACATCTGTCTCCTTGGCAGGATATGGTAATGGATTATTGACAGTATCAGCAGGCCAATTACTGTTATAATAAGTAAACAGAGGTTCTGATGCTGTGTTTCTGACATATCTTGATATGATTGATATTACCTCATCAGAGGAAAAATATCCCACAGGATTTATTCTTGGCTGGATAACGCCTTTTTTAAAATCTGTCCCGTCCAAAAAATATCTTATCCTTTCTACTGAATCATCTTTATCTATATCAGCATAAAATATAAATTCAAATTTGTCAGCTCTTTCTATAGGATAAGCACCATTATCTGCTATTTGTGTTTCCCGAATTTCTTTTACCATAGTATCAAGTCCTCTCCTTGCCTCAGCGATAGCCTGAGATCCTTGCAGAGAAAAATTCTGAACCTTGAATCCCTGAGAGACAAACATATATACCACCCCTACTGCAGTGATAAATATTGTAATTCCTATAAGTGTTTCAATAAGCGTCAATCCTTGATTGTCTCTTACTATATTCATATTAATTAGTTATCAATACTTGGAAATTATCAAGTCTCTGGGATGAACAGTCATCTCCATTTGTAATTACAGCACCCATTCCCACACCAGCATATCCACCTGATGAAATAGAATTATCTGATGCAGACAGTTTAGTTACTCCATCATCAAGTAGTGATATAGAAACTCCCTGCACCTTAAGGGTAACGGTTGATCCATCTGATATACCAGACGTCGGACCGGCTAACTGTGTCCAGATCCCATTCACTCTCTTGTATAAATACGACCTTCTTTCATTCCATTTAGCAGCATACATATTATTGGCATCCTGTATTCTGGCAGCCAAAATATTATAATCATCTCCAGTATCTCCATTTAACTGAGTCACTGATACCTCATAATTAGATGCGGTTATTTGATTTTTAATACGATACAAAGCTCCATCACTTCTCCCGCATGTATCTCTGTCAAGTCTGTCCCTGTCATCAGCTTCAAGTGTTTTATTGGATGAAGGGCTGCCATTGTCTATAGATATCAATAGTATCCATCCATCTCCTGTATCAGGTATATGGTTTGCAAGAGTTGTATCAGATCCTTCAGTAAAGGTATCAAAAAAGAATACAGATGGAGAACATCCTGAGGTAGCCTGACTTGCAGTGTCATCAGCGCTTCCCTGTGTGTTGTATGCTTCAACCCAGAAATAATAGGTGGTGCCGCAGTTAAGTCCCAGTACCTGATAGGAAGTAGAATTGGCAGAAAGAG
>WFTA01000028.1 GCA_015485715.1 Patescibacteria group bacterium | reverse complement strand
GACTTTTTTTTATTTAAAATATTAATATCCTTTCCCATTACCATATATTCGTCCTCTGAAATTAAAAATCTAATCAAAGATTGAGCCTCAATTTCAAGTGCAACAGGTGTAAATTCTGTTTGTTTGAGAAAATTAATATAGCTTAACACAATACTTTTCTCAACAGCCCCTACAAGAACATCTGCTTTATTTCCAGTTCTTGAAACAATTTTATAGTCATATATGATCTCTTCTATGGGAAATGGAAATTCTTTTGGTAATTCCTGTTCAACCATATAATCCATTTTTTCTTCATCGCTCATTCCTTTTGTATGTTCATTTGACACCATCTCTATACTCAACACTTTTAAAAAAGTCTTAGTCTCAGGCAGGCAGGCAGATATAAACTTTGATGTTAATTTTCCTGAAATTTTATCTTTGATAAGTTTGTTAAATAGGTTCAACAATTTATCCTGATCAACTATTTCACCTCTATCTATTACTCCTTCTGGAATATTTATTTTTCCCCAACAAGATAAGTGCACAGATTTTTTTCTAGAGATTGTCTGTGCAATTTTAAGTGACCTCTCAGATATATCAAGGCCTGCAATAGACAAATTTTCCTCTAAAAACATCATATGGTTACAATTAAGATAACTGGGCGTGTATTTCCTCTAAACTCTCCTGCGGTGGATTATGTACAATAGTATGCACAGATCCTCCACCATCCCCCTGCCAACGCGGTATGATATGTATGTGTATATGTTCTACAGCTTGTCCTCCAGCTTTGTGCATATTAATACCAATATTAAACCCATCAGGAGATAGTCTATCGTAAATCCTTGCAACAACATCTTTTACTAACCTATTCATATCACACCAGTCCTCCTCACTTAAATCCAAAACAGTCTCTGCATGGGATTTGGGGACAACCAGAGTGTGTCCTTTTGATAATGGATTTACATCTAAAAAAGCAGTGCTTTTTTCAGATTCAGCGATAATTTTTGCAGGTATTTCACTGTTGGCGATTTTACAAAATATACACTCTTCCATATTGCCCACTCCCTCAACTATGTACTAAACATAGCTGTTAATTACAAAAATATTATACCATAAAAAATAAAATAAACCAAAATATGGATCTATAAAACAATTATATTTCTATATACACATCCCCGTCCTCCTCATAAATATGATAAACATTAACATCTTCTACAGCTGGGAGTGCAACTGCCCTGCCTGTCCTCATATCAAATTTAGCGCCATGGCACGGACATACCACCTCCTCCCCTTCTGTGTATCCATCAGATAACGGGCATTCTTCATGAGTACAGCAGTCATCAAAAGCATACAGTGTATTGTCTTTATATACAACTGCTATTTTTTTATCTCCTAAATTGAAAGCTGTAATTGTATTATTTTGTAGATCTTCCAATCTGCATAGTTTGTGTTTCATATAATTTTAATTAATTATAAATTATGCCTATTGCGCCATTTTAAAAAGTATTTAACCCATGATATAATATGCACCCAAGCCATTTTTTTAAATAAATCCTTAATCCATTGCCATGACCCTGACTTTCCTGACTGTTTTCCATAATAATGAATAACTTTTGCTTCAGGAAAATACCAAACTTCATATCCTGCCTCCCAAATTTTCTTGCACAAATCAACATCTTCCATATACATAAAATATCTTTCATCAAATCCTTCAACTTCTTCGTATATTTGTCTTGGTATCAGCATTACACTTCCTCTTACCCAGTCAACTTTTTGAGGTATATCTGCGGGCTCGTCTTCCATAAGATATTCCTTGATTTCAGCCTGAAAAAACTTGCCTAAAAAAGTTCTAATCACAGCCGGCATATAAAACTTGGGGAACCTATATCTTGATTGTTGTATAGTCTTATCTGGATTAAGCAGGGCTGGCGCAATAATACCTGCTTTTGGTTTTATCTGGGCAAAATCAATCAGTTTTGAAACAGCGTTTTCCAACAAAACAACATCAGGGTTCAAAATCAGTACATAGTCGCCACTGGCTCTTTGTACTCCTCTATTATTGCCGGCACCCATTCCTATATTTTTTCTGAGTTCTATAATCTTAATTTTAGATAAGTAATCGTTATTAACCTTATCCCTTATATCATCAATAACTGTATCAATGCAATCTTTTGAATTATTATCAACAACTATAACCTCAAAATCAAAACTAATATTTTGTTTGGAAATCCCCAAAAGCAATTGGCGAACAAGATTTTTCTGTTTGTAATTTACTATTATAATTGATAACATCATATTAATTGCTTAAAATATCTCTAATAGAGTTAATGATAGATTTACTCTGAATGATCTTCCTTTTTTTAATCATTTTGGGCATTGTTTTAAAAACATCAAACACACCCTTCAATGTTGATATCTCAAACAAAAGCAGAAAAATAAACTTTTTAACTTCAAAAATAAAAATATACAAAAAATCGTGTTTAAAATCAGATAAACTTTCATTTTTTATTAGAGTATATATATGATTTCTGTAACTGACTCTGTTTACAAACTTATTTTTATTTTTTCTTTGTTTGAGTATATTTGCCACTCTCAAAGGATTTACATCTCCCTTTTTGGCATAACGGATATGATAGCCTTTTAAATCAGGGATAAATACACTTTTCCATCCGTATTTATACATTCTCCAAGCAAGATCAGCATCCTCCTTATACGAGTGAAAATCTTCATCAAAATATTCATTGTCAATTTTAATGTCTTCCAGTGCAGATCTACTGTAAATAGCAAGAGAGCCGCTGGGACCAAAGACAATTTTCTCAGCATTATAACTGTCTTTATCTCTTTCCCCAGCTCCTTTGTTTATTATTTGCCTTTTTCTATCTATGTGAAGATAAAGTACGTCAATTGTATCTTGAGATAGATTATCAAGACTGTCTACACTGTAGACTTTAGGACATATAGATCCTACTCTTTTGTATTTATCTTTCAAGCTATACAGCAGATCATCAGCCTTCAGAAGGAAATCTTCTGCTATAATCACATCAGGATTCATAACCACAATAAAATCTCCTTCTGAGGCTCTAATTGCTTGATTATGGGCAGGCGCAAAGCCTCTGTTTTCGCTGTTATAGATCAAAGTAATTTTGGAATTGCTTTCAAATTTATCTTTTAGAATGCTTTTGGTTTTATCCTGTGAATTGTTATCTACTATAATAATACTCCAGTTAGTGTAATTTTGATTTAAGATAGAATTAATACAAGGTATAATATATTTTTCAGAATTATATGTAACTATATGAAGAGAAAATTTATACATATTACTTAACAGTTTTTACGATGTTCAAAATTTTTTGTATTTTAAAATCGTTCTGAAGAGATAAGACAAAATCATAAAATTTCTGCAAAGAATCATTGTCAGAGACGTCCAAATAGTTATGAATATTGTTTAAATCTTGTACCAGTCTTTGATATACTCTTGATACTTTTTCCACATCTAAATCTATGATAAATCTATCCTGATCTTCTATTATCAAATTCTCAGCAAAAAAATGATTAAAGGCATTAAGCATACTTAATTTATAAGGGTATAGAGCTGCAGAATCCCATGAGGTAAACCTTCTTAAATCAAAAGCAACCATAGTTGCTGTATTTGTGCGCAAATCTTCTGTTGTAAATTTTCCATCTTCATAATACTTATATACTGTATAATAAGCATTTAAATCTGCCCTAAGCTCCTCCAGTCTTTTTACATTTTCATCAATATCTTTAAAAAATGAAAAATTATATGTGGTATGTCCAAATTCATGCGGCACCACATGATAAACCATACTTACTATACTTGAGAGATATTCCTCGTATTCCTTAGCATTTCTAAATACAGCAAAAAACAATTTTTTAGCCTGAATAAATCTTTTTTCAGACTGTTCAAAATCAATATATATCTTTACACCCTTTTTCTCACGAACATCGGCCCTATTTGGCAAACTTTGTCCTGCAAATTTAAAATACTGGTCTTGAGAAGTATTAAAAGCTATAAAGCACACTGATGCATGAGATCTGGAGAGTGACGGTATTTGTCTTTTGGCATTTTCTGTGTTTCTGTCTTTGTAATAGTCGACAAGTACATTCTTAATCACTTCAAACTCTTTCTCATCAACATCCGGGTTTACATCAGGAAATCTTACTGAAAAATCAGGAATTATCTTTACTGCCAAGGGATCAGCATAATCGGTTTCTACATCATGAACAACTTGTATCCAATAATGATTATCCATCCATATTTCATCTAAATGCACACCTTTTTCTTCTAACTTATTTATATCTGTCTCAGAAAGCAAATCTCTATATGCTGATATGTAATCTATAACTATTTTTTGCTCAGGACTAAGATTTAAAGTTGTAGTTTCTTTGAGAAAAGTATCAAACCTGCTTATGATTGGATTTATCTGTTTGGCAAAATATGTATAATAAGGGATATGTTGGATATCATCTATGCTTTCTGCTCTTTCCTTTCCCTTCTTAAGCACCAAAACAGTATAATGGTTATCAAATCCTCTTTCTTTTACTTGTCTTAAAAAATCTTCCCTGTTGTTTGCTAGTTGATCTTCAATAAAATTCGTAACTTTTTTATCCAGTACCACCTCTAGCCATACCTTGAAATAATCTGCATACAAAGAAGATACATCAAGACACATATTCAAAAAGTATCTATCAAATGTATCCAAAGGAAGTTCTCCATTATGTAAAGCTTTTCTGATTCTGTTTCTTATAATTTCATTATACTCGCACGCTTTATCATATAAGAACCAAAATTTTTCACTGCATTCCTGTGCATCACCAAAATCAGCTCTAAGCACTGCATACAATATATCATCAGGAGATAAATTATGAGGATAACTTGTCTCCTGCTTAACCTTGTTTTTATATTCTTCTTCTGCCTGTTTTTTAAAATATTTTAGTTGGTTAACTATCTCAGTCTGCTTCTCTTTATCCATAAAGTTAGAACATAATTATATTCTAAGTATAATCATAATACTCCAGAACACAGATAAAATCAATATACACTGCTACAACCAACATTACTGATAGAATAAACTCTAAATCCTAAATAATTACCAATAACCCATTAAACAAATTTCTAATTGACCTAATTGCACTAATTACTCTAATCAATTTCCCAATAAACCAATGACCTAAAAAAGATAAATCTTAGAGCTTAAGGTTTGGGTATTGGGATTTAGTACTTGGGATTTGATTAGGTTAATTAGGAATTAGAGCAGTTAGGTTAATTTGTATATGGGTTTGGGATTCCTATATTTTGAAAATTGATTCATTGGAAAATTCATTGAAAATTGGTTATTTATCCTGTCGTATGACTGGGATTGAAAATTGAAAATTAAATATAAAGAGTTATATTCTAAGATATTCTGGGACAGGGTAGGAAGAAAAATCAGAAAACAGAGCTTTGCCATATATAAATCTGGAAAAAGCCTCAGTCTCCCATTTGGCGCCGTTAAGCGCATTATGAGGCTTGGGCTCTGGAGGGATGCCACACAAACGCATAATACAGTCTGAGTCAATATTGCTTTTTTTGTTTTTCAATATATTTTCTGAGTTGAATATACCTCTTAAATACAAAAGGTAAACCACAGTATGCAGATCAACACACCTATGTCCCCAAAATTTATCCAGATTATACCTATCTGCTGTGTAATTTATAAATGCAAGATCAAATTCACCAATATTGTGTCCTCCAAATATATAATTTTCTGACTGCCTGACCCATCCAATAAAATTTTGAAGAAGATCTTTTTCTGATTGTTTATTATCTTTTACAATATCATCCTGTGTAAAGCCGTTTATTTTAAGAGCTTTTTGGTCAATCTCTGCACCTTTTCTTAATCTACATTCTCCATAAAATTTCCTTTCAGGATTTAAAAAATCAACAGCGCCTATAGAAAGTATAGAATGCTTCCAAGGATATAACCCACTTGTTTCTATATCTACAACTATCATATAACTACTTATTTATTATATTTATTTGCTAATAATAACAATTTTTGATCAAATGATACTATACACGTAAAGTCATCTTTATCTTTAAAATACGTTACTATCCCAATTGCACTCAAATATTCGGGGCTATTGATTTTCAACAATCTATAATCAAGCATCTTCAAATGCTTTTCGATAATTTTCAATAATTGTTTGTCAGGCATCTGAAATTTTTGAGAAATTGTAAGATGTGCTTTATTAACACACAAAACTAATGCTTCTCTACTTTTTTGAATTGTCTGTTTGATCTTATACACCATAACAGTCTCTCTAAACTCATTCAAACGAGAAAATATTTCAGGATGTATTTTTTGCATTACCCTTGATATGTCTTTATTGGTTCTAGAAGTGGGGTCCATCATACCTTGTAATATAAACAACGGAAAGGAAGTCAAACAATATGATCCAATAGATAATCTAGCTAACCTGCGCAAAAAATGACGTCTATCCACTCTTTTCTGTTCATTTACATCAATAAATTCGGTAAACACTAACAATCCCCCTGCAATGGTTTTTAAAGATGCTAAAGTAGCTCTCAATAATGAATGCACATATACATCCCCTAATATAACCTGAGTATTTTCACTTTTGTTTCGAATATAGTCCCACACTGTTTTATAATGATCTAAAATCTTTCTTACAATCTGATCACTGTCAAAAGATTTAGGCATTTTCTGTTCGATCATGGCCCACATAGGAGCTTCTAGAAAAATATACCCTATTTTAGAGTATTCTGATTCAATTTGATGAAGAATAGTACTGTAATCAGTTTCGGAGAGATGAGTATCATTATAGATAATAATAACGGGAACATTATTTTTCATCTCTATCTTCTCAACTCCTGCTATATTGAAAGATAATTTTTTTTCTAAAGTCATCTTCACTTCAACTGAATTGGCACTTCATAGATATCCCAACCTGCTTTGAATTTCAAATATCCGTTTTTCTTTGCAAATTCATATATATCTCTGGTGATTTTGACATCGTCCAGACAATAGGAAACTATCTTATCTATTTCACCCCTTCTATAATACTCAACAGCCTGAAGTCCGTGTCCTGATTTTTTAATACCAAGAGTTGCTTCAGCAACTGAATCAAGAGATATTCTATATCCTAAAATATTCTGAAGCTCTTCCATGATATCAATCATCTCTATAGAATCTATATCAGTATTTTTAAGATAGGGCTTAAGCACTGGAAAATCAAACTGGCGTATATTATATCCAATTACAATAGAATCTTGGAGAAGATACTCAAATTCTTCTATTTCATCTTCCAGATATCCTTTTAAAGTATCTGTAGCATAATCATAAGCACCTACTACTGATATTTTAAGCTCTGCCAAATTCTGCTTGCCTCCTACTTCTTTAAATTCTTTTTGTGTTTCCAAGTCAAAAACTATCTTATTTTTCTTATTTGACATAGATCTGGTATTATAATTTATTACAATAATACACTATAAAAGCCTAAAAAGCAAAAAAAAATAATAAACAATTTTCCAATTTCCAACCCCCGTTACCCAACCCTAATCATACGATAGGGCAGGCGGGGTAAAATTTTCAATCAATTCCTCAATTTTTCAATGAATAAAATCCTAAACCCTGCATAAAAATCAGTATATTATAGTTTAAACCATTAAAACATTGGTAAATTTATCCCGCCCGCCATGTCGCATGACGTGGTCGGATTTACCCTGTTGTAGTTGTCCTGTCGAATGACGAGATAACGGGATGACTGGGATTGAAAATTCGTAAATTGAAAATTATATATTATGATTTAGTTTAAAATTTAGAATTCTAGTGTTGTTTAGGATTTAGTATTTAGGATTTACAAATAATAACCCCTCCTCCTATACACTCTCTTCCCTTGTAAAAAACAATTGACTGGCCGGGTGCTATAGCTCTTTGCTTTTCTTCAAATACCACCTCAGCCCTTTCGTCTTTTATATTAACAATAGTGCATTTTTGCAAAGGCTGTCTGTATCTAATCCTTGCCTCACACATAAAGGGATACTTAGGCTCTTTTCCTGAAACCCAGTTAAGACTGTCAGCATATAATTTTTTTCTATATAATGCATCATGTTGGGGACCAAGGGCCACAACAAGAATATTTTTCTCTACATCTTTGCCAACTACATAATATGGAAGTCCTGATCCGCCTATATTTAGCCCGTGCCTCTGGCCCTCAGTATAAAACCATACACCCTTATGCCTGCCAACCACTTTCCCATCCACTGTCACTATATCCCCTTCTTTTTCCTTTAATCTTGTTTTTATAAAGTCTCTTACATCCACTCTGCCTATAAAACATATACCTTGAGAGTCAGGTTTTTCAGCTGTAGGAAGACCTTCCTTTTTTGCTATTCTTCTTATTTGTGGTTTAGTGTATTCGCCGATGGGAAACAATGTTCTAGAAAGCTGTTTTTGGGTAATTGTCCAGAGAAAGTAGGTCTGATCTTTGTTTTTATCTTTTGCTTTTAAAAGTCTATAGACGCCTCTGCTTTCTTTTACTCTTGCATAATGGCCAGTTGCAACAAAATCTGCTCCAAGCTTAATAGCTCTGTCAAAAAATCTGCCAAATTTAATATACTTGTTGCACATCACATCAGGATTAGGGGTTCGTCCTGCTTTGTACTCTCTAAAGAAATATTCCACCACATCCTCATAATACTCTTTGGAAAAATCCCACACATAATAAGGAATATCAAGCATAGCACACACCCTTCTGACATCAGATAAGTCTTTTTCCCACGTGCATTCTCCAAATCCGTTGTGCAGATCTTCATGCCAGTTGCGCATAAAAATACCTACCACACTATAGCCTTCTTTTTTAAGAAGTAGTGCAGCTACAGAAGAATCTACTCCTCCTGACATACCTACAAATACTGTTTTTTTCTTTTTTCTACTCATATTGACATTACATTTATATCTGAAATAATAAAACAAGAAGAAAGATAAATCAACGTATTTAATTTTCAACCCAGCTCCACTTTTCAGGAATATCTGTATACATGTTGCTTTAAACCAAACTACATACTCATCGGCTTTATAGCAAGATTTACCTCAAAAAGTGGGACTGGGTTGAAAATTATTTTGATATGTATGAACCATCTTCCCTATAATTCAATTTTAATTCATTATGGTGAAATAGGTTTAAAAGGAAAAAACCGCGGTTTTTTTGTTGACGTACTTAGGGATAATCTTTTTCTTAAATTTGAGTCATATTTATCGTCACTGCAGATAGGATATAAATACAGTTATTTCTACATTAAAAACATATCACTCTCCCTGAATGAATTTCAAAATATTGCTTCAAAAATAACAGAGGTATTTGGTGTAGCCAACTATGCCCCTGCTTTTATCTTAAACAGGTCCAAAGATGATAATAGTGCTATAGATGATATAAAATCAAAAGTCAACACCATCATAAAATACTATGACGATAAAATAAACCCATCTACCACCTTTGCAATAGCCGCCAGAAGAGGTGATAAAAATTTTCATCTAAACTCAAAGCAGCTGGAGATTCTACTGGGAGATTATGTATTTCAATCTTCATCACTTAAAAAAGTGGATTTAGAAAATCCTGACATAACATTTTATGTGGATATTTATCAAGATCATATTTTTGTATATACAGAAAAAATACAGGGCCCCTATGGCCTGCCGGTTGGTGTAACAGGAAAAGCTCTATCGCTTCTTTCAGGTGGAATTGATTCTCCGGTTGCTTCATATCTGTCTGCCAAAAGAGGTCTTGAGGTTGACTATATTCATTTTGCAGTCTCCAAACCAGAAAATTTAAAAAACGATAAAATATATAAACTCTATCTGCAACTTAAGCGATATACCATCTCTTCGCGCCTTTTTATTGCGCCATATATACATTTTAATATAGCAATACTGGATAAAAGAACAGATTATGAATTGATACTTTTCAGGCGCTTCATGTTAAAAGTCGCTGAAAAAATGGGCTTACATATAGGCAGTCAGGCAATAGTCACAGGTGATAATCTGGCCCAAGTGGCATCACAAACTCTTTCCAATATCCATACAGCAGACAAAGCAGTAGATATGCCTGTTCTAAGACCACTGCTTACTTATGATAAAAACGAAATCATCAATCTGGCTAAAAAAATAGGTACATATGATATTTCTCTTCTTCCATACAAAGATTGTTGTAGTATTATATCCAGACATCCCCGCACCAAGTCAGATCCTGAGATAATATCCCGGATAGAAGATGAAATTTTTACTGACTATGATAGTATGATAGACAAAACTATAAATGATATCATAACAATAGAAGAATAAATTACTTAACCCTTATAACTTTATATATCATTCCAGCCTTATCATCAGAAATATATACCCTGCCTCCGGGAAGTGCCAAAATCCCCACAGGCCTGCCATACACTTTCTCATCTTCATCTATAAATCCTGTAATAAAATCCTCCATACCAATATATTCACTATTGTCTGTAAGTTTAATCCTTATTATTTTATACCCTGCAGGCGTGCTTCTATTCCAAGAACCATGTAGGGCAACCAGTAAATCTCCTCTATATTCTTCAGGCCATCCCTCTTCTGGTATAAAATCAAGCCCTAAAGGTGCCGAGTGAGCCGGTATGTCTATATAACTTGGCTTTTCAAAGGGCTCCATGCATGGATTTCTGGTATAGGTATTTTTATCAAAATCTGTATCATGAATATTTTTACCATAACAAATTGGCCAGCCGTAATTTCCCCCTTCTTCTATGATATTAATTTCATCAGGCGGCAAATCATCGCCTAACCAGTCTCTTCCATTTTCTGTACCCCACATTCTCCCATCCACTGGATTCCATGTAAAAAACACAGTATTTCTAAGCCCTTTAGCAAACTCTTCAAACCCGCTTCCGTCTTTGTTCATTACATATATAGCGGCCCTGCGCCTGTCTTTTTCAAAACAAACATTGCAGGAAGAGCCTATAGATACATATAGTCTGCCGTCAGGGCCGAAACCAATGGTTCTGGTATAATGCCTGCCCCCTCCCGGCAAATCAACAATCTTTTCAGGAATAAATTGTGGCTGTGATAAATCAACTCTTGATATTTTATCCTCTTCAGCAAAATATAATATATTATAATTTTCCGGATCAAAGGCAAGACCATGAGGGTTTTTAAGTCCTGACAAAATATCAACCTTTTCCACCAAGACTCCATTTTCGTCTTTTACCAGTTTTGTTATTTTACCTGCTTTCATCTGTGAAACTATTATATTTCCATCTTTGTCCTGTATCATCACTCTTGGCTTTGACAAATCTTTTGCAAATACTACTATAGCAAACCCTTCAGGTACTTTTAAATTTTCAGGAGTCTCAAAAGCGCTCAAATCTATACTTTCAACACTGTTATTATCGTCTTCTATATTTATTACACTTGCTGCAGGCCCAAGAGATACTGGTTCACTTTTAAAAATATAGAACAGATTCTTTATGTAAGGAAGATTCCAGACAAAAAGGAAAATACCTGCTAAAATAGCCAAAGAAATAAGCGGAAAGATAATATATTTAAGATACCTCTTAACCATACATAAAAATTATATCATACTTTATAATACCCGCCAATATTGGATATTTATACTTTTTTGATAAAATAATATATATGCAAATTATACTTTATAACATACGAAGTCAATACAATGTGGGGGCCATATTTAGGACTGCTGACGGGATTGGTGCAGGTAAGATATACCTCTGCGGAATTACTCCTGCGCCAATTGACAAATTCAGGAGAACAGCACCCCAAATAGCCAAAACAGCACTTGGTGCAGAAAAAAGTGTTGCTTGGGAAAAAATAGGAAGGTCAATTTCAGTACTACCTACTCTAAAGCTAATCAGAAATTTGAAACAACAGGGTTACAATATAATTTCTATAGAACAAGACAAAAATTCTATCCCTTATTACAGATACAGACCAAAAAGCTTAGAATTAGAAAAAACTGTCTTGGTCTTAGGAAATGAACTTAAAGGCGTGCCTTTGTCAATACTAAAATTATCTGATAAAATACTAGAGATTCCCATGAATGGAATTAAAAAATCTCTTAATGTCTCATCAGCTTTTGCTGTTGTGGTGTATCATCTTAAGTATTGTAGAAAATAAATCCCTACTTATGAATATCAAAAATATTTTTAATTTCACTAAAAAAGAAAATGAAGAAAATATTCTTTTTGTAAAAACTTCTGAAAAACTCCAAACCACAGAAGAGCTGATTCAAGAGAGCAAACTCTCCCAGAGTTTTTACTTTATGCTTGTCTTCTCTTCTATAATAGTTGCATCAGGAATCCTGCTTAATAACACAGTCATCATACTTGCCGGTATGCTTATATCACCTATTTTAAAACCTATCTTAACTTTGGCTTTAAGTGTTGCAATCTTTAATTTAAAACTTTTTATCAGGTCTGTCATTATACTACTGATATCTATATTTCTAATCATTATCATATCCTTTATTCTGACCACAATCTATCCCTCTGCCCTGCTTCGCTTCAATCCTGTTTTTAATATAGATTTTAATATACTATACTTTCTGATAGATGTATTTGCCGGTATGGCCGCCACCCTTGCTTGGACCAAAAAAAGAGAAATGACAGAACTTTTATCAGGTACTGCTATTGCTGTAAGTCTAATGCCTCCGCTTTCATGGATAGGTATTTCCATATTTTCAAAATCATATCCTGTTTTTCTACAATCACTCAATATTTTCTACCTTAACCTAATTTCAATATTTCTGGGTAGTGTAATTATATTTTTACTTTCAGGATTTAAACTCAAAAAGGTGGCTGACAGGGTTGAAGAAGAACTAAAAGAAGAAAATAACTCATAAATAATAATCTAAGATATTTAATATATAAATCAAGGGTAGAAAATCAGACTTTGTGCTTATAGAAGGACTTTTACCATATCTAATAATAGTGGGCGTAAGATACAGATAATAAAAATCTTTTCCATTGTACACTTCTATATATAAACCGTCACTGACTCTAATTTTTATCTGAATTTTGTTTTCGTCATAATCATCTTTTATGTTTATTTCATCATCATACATGTTTTTCTCAATTAACCTTAAAATATCATAAATATAAAATATCTCATGAGAGCTGTTTAGTCCTGCTATCAATATATAGTCAGGATTATAAAACTTTGCCAAAAGTGTTTTTATATTTCTTCTTTTTTCTAAAAGAGTATTTAATTTCTTGGATGGTATACTGTTATCAGAACTACTACCATATCCTACCAAGTATTCATTGCTTGAATCATGAAATTTTACATCATACCCTCCTTCTGGATGTGTCTCAATAGTCAATTCCAGATTACCGGAAAATATAACTGGGACATTGTTTAACAAATCTTGAAGTGTAAACTTTCTTCCTGCAATATTATATATATCAAGTATAAACTCTACATAATCCCACGGCATTCTTTCAGCATGGTAAGGGTTATAAAGTTCTATATACCCTTCTTTAATAAGATATTCTAATACTATCTTCAATATTTTATGTTCAGACATCTCTCTTATCGAACTGTCAGAGCTGTTTACCTCTATTTTCAAAGAATATCCACCTATCTGTAGATAATATACTTTACCTGTCTCCATTACTTCATTGACATACAAGTTTATATTGGATTTATATGGAAAATTATATTCAGTTTCATATTTTTCACTGCAGCCATCCAAACCAATAGCTAATGCAAGACAAATCACTATCTTTCTACAAGCATAAAGATGTTTTCTAAATTTATCTAATTCAAAATTCAAACTCTCTTTAGACATTTAAGCAAGGAGATGGTATAATAGTAAAAATTTATAAATTATTTGGAAATTATGTCTCAAATTATACTAAAATGGCTACTTAATGCAATTATGCTTCTGGTTGTTGCATATATTGTACCCGGATTTACTATAACCTCCTTTTACACTGCTTTAATCTTGGTTATTTTGCTAGCTCTGGTAAACATTACTTTAAAACCCATTCTGCTTATCCTTACCCTGCCCATTAATATCCTTACCTTAGGGTTATTTACTTTTGTTGTCAATGGCTTTATCCTGTGGATTCTGTCCACTATTGTAAAAGGTTTTTATATCTCCAATATATGGTCAGCTATCTTTGCGGCAGCTATAATATCTATCTTCAACTTTTTGATACACAGATTTAAATACCAAAACAATTTCAATAATCCTAAATATCAATAAATTCAACTTCCCATTCAAGTTTTATGTCAAATTCGCTATATACTGTATCTGTAATTTTCTGTGCCAAATCTATAATATCTTGAGATTTAGCACTTTTTATATTTATAAGCGACAGTGGATGCTTGGGGGATATGCCAACTTTTCCATTTGTATATCCCGGATAGAACCCTGAAACACATAGCAAACATGCAGCTGATACTTTAATCCCGTCGTTGTTTATATGCCAAAACCAAGGATCACGGCAACATATATTTCCTGACTTTTCTCTTTTTTTAATTACTATCCCTGAAATATTTTCAAATTTATCTTTTTCTATAACAGGATTTTTGAAAAATGAACCACAACTTTTATACATACCAAAAAGCATTCCTTTTCTTCTTCTAATATCAAGTACAGCTTTGCGTATAGTTGAGATATCTGCTTCTAAATTATGCTTTTTAAGATATTCTCCCAGATCGTGATAAGAAGTGTTAAAAGGCAGGTTTTGGTCAAGTCTAAAAATAGCGTTGGTGATTATCTCTTTGTTTATTGTTCTTTTAAAAACACTTTCTCTATATTCAAACCTGCACTCACTGTTGGTATACATTTTTTTCACTAAGCCTGCATCTATGGTATATACCTTATCCACCACTTCACAAATCTCTTTACCGTAAGCGCCTATATTCCCTCTTATTCCAGCTCCAATTGTGCCGGGAATACCAGACATGTTTTCAAGACCCCTGATATTGTTTTTTACGCACCAGTTAACCAAACTGTCCCAAATTACAAATCCTGACACTTCTAAATACACATTGTCTCCATCTCTCTGAACATTAACTTTATCCAAAAGATGAGGTTTTAAGTATATTAGCACCCCATCTATATTTCCGTCATTAAATATTATATTTGTACCATGAGAAAAAACATTATAGGGAATATTGTGTTTTTCAACAAAGTCAAAAGCCTCTTCAATATCATGCTCATCTAAACATTTAAGAAGATATTTGACCTTTCCTCCTGTTTGAAACGCTGAATAGTGTCTCAGATTCGCATCAGTGATTATTATCATATCTACAAGAATCATTTTTAAATTATATCATATATGATATAATAAAAGATATCATAAATTTATTATAAATTAAAATAGTTATTATGCCAAGTAAAACTACTTATCCACAACAAAAACATTTAGGAAAATTTATTTCTGAACTTAGAAAACAAAAAGGACTTACCCAAGAGGAATTTGCCAAAAAACTTAAAACAAGTCAAAGCGCTGTGGCCAGAATGGAAAAAGGAATGCAGAATATCTCGTTTGAAATGCTGATGAAAATAAGTGATGTCTTACAACAAAACATAGTAAATATATCTCAAAATACAGCCAGTTATGTGGTTAAAGGCGGTAAAAAACTTAAAGGAGAAATAACAACAAATACCTCAAAAAACGGTGCTGTTTGTCTAATGTTTGCAGCAATGATAAATAGAGAAAAGACAATCTTAAAAAATGTACCGCGTATTGAGGAAGTAAACCGTATAGTGGAGCTTTTCAAAAGTATAGGAATATCTGTCACCAGAAAAGGCAAAGATATGACTATCAGTGTTCCCGCAAAGCTCAAAGTTAAAAATATGGATACACATACAGCCAGACGCACCCGAAGTTCTATTTTACTACTTGGAGCATTATCCGGGTATTTGAAAGAATACACTGTACCTTCACCTGGGGGATGTCTTCTTGGAACCAGAACCATTTTTCCTCATATCAAGGCACTTGAAAAAATGGGAATTATAGTTGATCATAAGTATAAATTTTATAAAGCCAAAGTAAATATACTCAAAAAAAGCGAGATAGAAATTGTTATGACAGAAAGAAGCGATCTAGGCACTGTCAATGCTATTTTGGCTGCTTCTTTCCGTCCTGCGATCACAACAATCAGAATGGCTTCTGCAAATTATCAGGTTCAGGAAGTCTGTGTATTCCTTTCACAACTTGGTGTAGAAATTAAGGGGATAGGTACACATACACTGATAATCAAAGGAGGAGAATTTAAAAAAAGCATTTCATATACACTTGCTGAAGATCCTATAGAGTCTATGCTTTTCCTTACTGCTGGTATTATGACAGATTCAAAGATTACCATCAAACGCTGCCCTATTGATTTTCTCTTGATTGAAATTGAAAAATTGAAAGAAATGGGGGTTGATATGGATATATCGTCAAGATATAAATCCTATAATGGTTATACTGATCTGGTAGATATTAAACTTTCCAAAACAAAAAATCTTAAATCACTGCCTATTAAAATAGAACCCGCTCCCTATCCCGGACTTAATATCGATAACCTGCCTTTTTTTGTACCCATAGCAACAAAAGCTTATGGTGAGACTATGATTTTTGACTGGATATATGAAAACAGAGCCATATATTATACAGAACTAAACAAGCTGGGAGCAAATATCTACCTTGCAGATGCGCACAGAGTGTTTATAAAAGGACCTACTCCCCTTCACTCTACAGAAATTGTTTCACCCCCGGCACTTAGACCTGCAGCCATTATCCTGATTGCCATGCTTGCCGCCAAAGGAACATCTGTACTAAGAAATGTATACACTCTCAATAGAGGTTATGAAGATATATGTCTTAATTTGCAAAAAATAGGAGCAGATATTAAAATTGTTAATAAGGTAATATAGGACATGGCATGAAAAAAGCAATTTTAATCATTGTTGTAATTCTGGTCCTACTTGGTATAATAGTATATCAAAGGTCAAAAACAAATTCTACAAAAAATTATCCAAATTTAGCCAAATCTTCTATGAAAATATCAAGCCCGGCTTTTACAAATAATTCATCAATCCCCTCCAAATACACATGTGAGGGTGAAAATGTAAACCCACCTTTAGTTTTTGAAGATATTCCTGAAAATACCCAATCACTTGTCCTTATTATGGACGACCCTGATATTCCTGAATTTGTAAAAGAAAAATACAATATTGAAGTATGGGATCACTGGGTTATATACAACATACCTTCAGACATTCAGGAAATACAGGAAAACACCAAGCCAGAAGGAAAAGAAGGGGTAAATACTGGAGGAGATATAGGTTATATGGGTCCCTGCCCTCCTGACAGAGAACATAGGTATTTTTTCAGACTCTATGCACTTGATACCAACCTTGATCTTCCTGAAGGTGCCAATAGATATGAGGTAGAACAGGCAATGCAGGGACACATCATTGATCAAGCAGAACTTATAGGTCTCTATGAAAAACAAAATAAATAATTAATTTTATAATTAAAAATAACTATATGATGGATCAATTCAAACTTGCAGCGCAACTTATGAAAAATCTTTCACCCCAGCAAATAAAAGAGCTTATGCAACAAGCCAAAGAGAGTCAAGCTATGCTGAAAAAACAAATTATGCAGCTTATAGAAAAAGCTATTGAAGAAAAACAGCTGGTAAGCAGATCTGAAGTTCAACAGATGATACAAAATGCACTTCAAGGTCAAGCTGTTCAACAGACAGACAATGATACATCAGATAATTAGTCTGATATAAAATGACTTACCTTTTACTTTTTATTGTTCTTTTATTTCTATCTGGTCTGTTTTCGTCTGCAGAAATTGCTTTCTTCTCACTCTCTGATGCTAAAGTTAAGACACTGGTCGAAAAGGGTAAGAAAAACTCAAAGCTTATCTGGAAACTCAAACAAAAACCACAAGATCTGCTGATCACAATTCTTATTGGAAATAATATTGTAAATGTCTATACTGCATCATTAGCTACAGTTATCACAACCAAAGCATTTGGCTCAGCAGGTATTGGCATTGCAACAGGTATTGTAACTATCTTTATTCTTATCTTTGGAGAAATAACACCAAAATCTATAGCACAAAAACATAACGTAACAATTGCCAGATTAACCGCTCCCTTTTTTATATTCCTTGAACAAATTTTTAAACCTGTTATTTTCCTGCTTACCAAGTTCAATGACATAATACTTGCCAAAATTAAAGGAGAAAATATAGCCATATCATCTGAAGAAGAAATTCGGGCAATGGCAAGGATGGGAGTTGAAACTGGAAGTATTGACTATATCGAAAGAGAAATGATAGAAAATATCTTCAAATTTGATACAACTTCTGTTAAACAAGTTATGACTCCTAAATACAAAATTATATCTTTAAACGGCAATGTCCCCATAGAACAAATATCCTACTTTGTATCACAAAAAGGACACAGCAGATATCCAGTCTACATTGGTAACCAAAGAAACTTTATTGGATATGTTCATATTCATGACATTATGAAATATCTAAACTCTGAAAAAAGAGATTATTTAGTCAAAAAAATAGTCAGACCCATACAAATAGTAAAAGATACATATAAAATAGATAGAGTATTTAAAACAATGCTTAAAACCAGAGAACATATTACCCTTGTTTCTAATGCAAAAAATGGAAAAATCGTCGGCCTCATCACTCTTGAAGATATCATAGAAAAAATTCTTGGTAATATTTCTGATGAAACAGATAAGAATTAAAAAGACTAAACCCAAAATCCTAAATTCTAAACAATCTTAAATAATTTTCAAATTTAACAATTTTCAATGAATTTTTAACTCTACTTTTCTGTTATTTTATGGTTTCTTTTTATCATTTCCCAGACTCATCTCTCTGTCATTCCCCTGCTTGACAGGGGAATCTATTTTTTGGATTCCCGATCGGGGTCGGGAATGACAAAGGAAAGAATGTCAGTGTCGGGAATGACAGAGAGGAAAAGAGTGTCATTCCCCTGCCTCTTTTTTGTCATTACCAGTTTGACTGG
>WFTA01000027.1 GCA_015485715.1 Patescibacteria group bacterium | reverse complement strand
CTTGTTGCTGACAAACCATTGAGATCTCCATCCCTTGGTATTTGGTATTCTAAAAATTATTGGATTAACCTTTTGTCCCATACTACTCTTCTATCTTGGCTTTAGAGCCAGATTTTACTTCTTTCTTGTTTTTTACACTATCACTATCATCACTCTTGGATATTTGTCCTGATACCTCCTCATCCTTTCCGTCAGTTATTACCACATATATATGACTTGTCTTTTTTCTTATCATAGTTGCTCTACCGTGCGCTCTTGGCATATACCTTTTATATGTTGGACCCTGATCAACCCTTATCTCTTTTATCTTCAGTTCATTATCATTTACCTGATCAAGAGCTGTATTTTTAGCATTTGCCACCGCACTATTTAACAATTTTGCAACAGCTCTTGCAGCTCTTTTTTGCATATTGGCAAGCTGAGCAAGCGCATCTTTCACATACATACCGCGTATTACATCTACTACCATGCGCACTTTTCTTGGAGATTGTCTGTAAAATCTTAATTTTGCTCTTGCATCCATATAATTCATATTACTTACTATCCTTTCTTAGCCTGCTCTTTAGCCATTTTACCTCCATGGCCTTTGAACTTTCTGGTAGGAGAAAATTCTCCCAGTTTATGTCCGACCATATCTTCGGTAATATATACAGGAATATGTTCTTTTCCGTTATACACACCTATAGTATAGCCAACCATTTCAGGAGTAATAGTACAGGCTCTATCCCATGTCTTGATAACTGTTTTCGATCCAACAGGAGTTTCCTTAATCTTTTTAAGCAGTTTCTGATTTACATAATATCCTTTTTTTAGCGACCTTGCCATATTATTTTCTTCTCTTAATTATTAATCTGTCAGATGGTTTACCTTTCTTCCTTGTCTTTACACCCATAGCAGGTTTGCCCCATTTTGTTTTTGGATGTTTCAACCCAATCGGCTGTGCGCCTTCTCCACCTCCATGGGCATGTTCTCTGGGATTCATTGCTTTTCCTCTAACTGACGGTCTGATTCCCTTATGTCTCATTCTACCAGCTTTACCCCATCTAATCAATCTATAAGCAGGATTTGAAACCTGACCAACAGTTGCCATTGCTTCTTTTTTGAAGAGTCTGATCTCACCAGAAGGAAGCTTCACTTGTGCATATTTTCCTTCAATTGACTGTACTACAGCCAAAGTCCCGGCAGATCTTACCATTTTTGCTCCTTTTCCGGGCTCAATCTCCAAATTATACACACCAACACCTACTGGAATATGTTCCAAAGGCATTCTGTTTCCGAGCTTTATGTCAACTTTGTTTTTTGAAAAAACAACTTTATCATCAACCTTCAATCCGTCTGGGGCTATAATATATCTTTTTTCGCCGTCTTCAAACTCTATCAAAGCTATACGAGCATTCCTGTTGGGGTCATACTCTATGGACAATACTTTTGCGGACTGATCAAACCTATCCATCTTAAAATCTATCACTCTATACTTCCTTTTTGCACCTCCACCCCTGTGTCTGACAGTGATTTTCCCATGCGATCTACCTGCTTTTTTCTTCAAAGACTTAGTCAACTTTTTCTCAGGCTTAGTCTTGGTAATATCATCAGACATCAAAACACTAGCTTTTGATCTTCTTCCCGGGGTTGTTGGTTTGTATACTTTTATACTGCCCATATATTATACTCCTTCAAATATTTCTATTTTATCGCCCTTTTTCAAAATTACAATTGCCTTCTTCCAGTCTTTCCTCTTGCCTCTGGTTCTTCTAAATGTAACCTGCTTGCCTTTTACATTTATAATCCTAACCTTTTCAGGCATCACTCCATACAGGTGCTTAATAGCATGTTTTACAGCCACTTTACTTGCATTGGAATTTACCTCAAAAACATACTGATTTTTCTCCATTAAAAATGCAGATTTCTCAGTATTCACAGGTCTGATCAAAACTTCTGCCGCTATGCCTGTTTTGTCTTTCACCTGAACTCTCTTTTCCTTTACTTCTTTTTTGGAAACTCCTGTCTTTGTCTTTGGTTCTTTCTTTTTGTCATCTTGTTTCTGAGCTGTATCATCTGTGGCTATAATTTGGGTAGTCTTCTTTTGTTTTTTCTCAAATTTTTTCTTAAACTTATCAAACAATGACATATATTACTTACTTACTTGATAAATATCCTCAATAACTTTTATACTATCTTCGAGAATAACCAGTTTTGGGAAATCTACTAAATCTTTAGTATTTAAACTATCTGCCCTGATAACCTTAACCTTGGGTATATTACGCACAGCTAATATCAGATTCTCATTGGTATCAGGTGTTACTATTAAAAACTTATAACCTATACTATTTATATCTTTTTTATCCTCTGATCCGAATACTTTGTCAAAAAAATTCGAAAATATAGAAACTGCCTCTTTAGTTTTGGGTGTATTAATATCCAAATTATCCACTATAACTGCGCTTGATTCTGAAAATCTATCTGACAGTGCCATCAAAATTGCTTTTTTTCTTATTTTTTTATTTATCTTTTTGGAAAAATTTCTGTCATTTCTTGGTCCAAACACTACACCTCCGCCAATCCATAATGGCGATCTGATAGACCCATGCCTTGCTCTGCCGGTACCTTTTTGCCTCCACGGCTTTCTTCCTCCACCTTTTACCTCACCTCTGGTTTTGGTATGGGCTACTGGTTTTCTACTATTTGCCATTTGAGCTACAACCACTTCATGGATCACTTCAGGTTTTACTTCAATATTAAAAATACTATCGTTTAAATCGATTTCTTTCACTTTTTCACCTTGTATATTATAGACTGGATATTTCATATGATTTATTTATTTTCTTTAACATCATCATTATGTACTTTAGCTTCTTCTGCATTAGTACTGTCATCTTCCTCTGCCTTGTCTGTTGTATCTGGGTTTTCCTCTTTTTTGTTTTTTTCATCATCATCTTTTTGGGTGTCACTGGAG
>WFTA01000026.1 GCA_015485715.1 Patescibacteria group bacterium | reverse complement strand
TGTTTAATATAGTTGCGCCAGATACTCTCAATGCGCCTGATATATCCAATGCATACTGTGGATTCACTGTACCTATACCTACATTTCCTGCAGCTGTCACGACCAGAGAGTTTGTAATTGTGCCAACTGATGTTGTAGTGGCAACTTGGAATATGAGCTGGTTTCCTGTGAGAGCTCCTGCAGCTGGGGCAACTGAGAGGTTGGCTTGAGGTGTGGTGGTGGCAACACCAATCTGTCCACCATCTTTAATGGTAAACACACTGCTACCGCCATCCTGTGCTTCAAATATATTTCCTGTACCTGTCTGATTTACAGACAATAAAGTAGAAGCTGAATTGGCTGACATCGTATCAGCCTGATCTGACCTTAAAAATGAAGTAGAATCTATACCATCAAGTGTATCTGCAACAAACGCAGCAGGGACTGCTCCCAGTCTTTTCCTTGGAGTCATCTCACCGTCCCATACAGGGGTTGTGCCAGATCCTCCTATTTCAACTCCCAGCCACAGATTTTGATTAAAATCAACCCCTGACAATGACGATATACTTCCCAGCATCACGCTAAATATCCCATTGATAACAGATATCCTCTGGTCTGTGCCTGTGCCGTCACAGGTTGCACCATTATCAGGAGAAAAACAATATGTCTCTGTCCATACTACACTATTACAAGAGGAATCACTGCACAATCTAAACCTCATGTTATAATTGCCGTCAGCAACAGCTACATCTGATGCATCTGTGAGTTTACCCTGATAATTAATCTGGGGTGTAAATGCTGCTTTTGCTGTATTTACAAAACCAAAACCAACACCAGCAAACAGCATCTGGTTCACTACCATCAGTACTATTAATATTTGAGATGTTATTTTTGTTTTTATATTTGACCTTTTCATTTTATTTTTGTTTTATTCTACACTACTATTTTTCCTTGCGTTTTATCTATTCTTTTCTCGGAAAAATTTATATAAAACAGTATGGTTGTTAATTTATACACTATTTTTATACAACTAACATTTTTTTTATAATCCTATATAATATTAATATTAAAATTAGACTCAGAAACAACATTGATGTATATACTCCAATTCCTTCTAAATCATATATTTCCTCTGTTGCACCTGATTTAACTCCTGCCTGTCTTACACCAACTATACTTCCTGTAAGTACTTTTAATTTCCTATGCTTGAAATCAAGTACATATATCTCCATATCATAAATACCAACATCTTCCAGAGGGGCCACCGTTGCCTTATACTCTGTTTTTTTGTCATCAACCCTGAGCAGGAATGATATTTTTTCCTTTTTGTTTTGATCTTTATATATTCTCACTATTATACTCTTGAGCACCTCAGGAACCTTATTATAAGATATTCTTATCTTAAAAGGTTTCTCTACATCCACTATCACTTTTCCCTTAACAGGTTCTATCAAATGACCTCTTTGGATAATATCAAAATCTCTAAGTGATAATTTGTCTATTTCAGGACTTACTATAGGAGAATCCTCTATTACCTCTAAAATATTAAATGGCGGATATAGTGTAGGAGACTCTACCACATCACCCTCATCATCAACAACAACCTCTTCTAAAGGTTTTCTAACAATCATAGCTTGTGCAATAGCCCCTGATGAAAAATTTCCATTGCTGTCAAAGCTAAATGCTGTATAAAAATACACTTTTCCAATCTCAACATCTGTATCCGCATACCTGTTTCCCCTGCCTTCAAAAACAACTTTTCCTGCATATGGATCTATGGGAAAAAATTTATCTGATCTAACTATTCTTACTCCTTCAAAATTTTCATCCTTGGGATTTCTCCAGACAAGCTCTATATCTGAATCACGAGCAATAGCCTTAAAGTCAAGCACATTAAGAACCACCTTCTCCTTTCTCACTGTCTTTGTTCTAAAAGCCCCCTTGTATTCAGCTGTCTCATTATCTATACTTGTAGCTCTGATACGATAATAATAGGGTGTATCCGCCTCTAAATTATCAATAAAAAAATTATGAATCACTTTTAAATCCGTGCTCAACAGTGTATTTCCATATCCCATACTATCACCCCATTCAAGATTCACACTGGCTATTTTATTTGTATACACCATAATAGTGACAGAATCTGTATCAGTATCTATACTTACATCGGATATTTCAAATCTGATTGACGGCCTTTCTGTAAACCCTCCACCACCTGCCGGAGGAGGAGGTACAGCTGGAGGAGTGCTGGTAGGAGCAGAACAATCATTAGGACAGACATTATAATTCTCAAAACTATCGCATACACCATCATTATTACAGTTTGCGACTGACTGAGTGATGATTACAGAATCCGAACTTTGAGCTCCATAGGCTATATTGGAAAGAACAAATATTATTACCATCACAATCACTATCCATGTATTTCTACCTGCTATCTTCATATCACAACGGTAGAACTGTTACTATAATCGTAGCAGTGTATACACCATCTACCTGTATATTCTGATTTCCTGATTCTGCCCTGAATTTCACTGTTGTACTTGTACCTGACGGATGATTGGATGAGGTTCTTTTTGCCACTAATTCATCACTAGTACTAAATCCATTCCAACAGGCATCTTGTGTATCCAGATTTCCTGTATTACAATTTACCCCGTCATCTCTGTACTTTTGAACAATATCAACACCTTCAGGTGTGAATCCAAATTCAGATGTTGTTGCAGGGACAGACCAGCTATAATCAGGATCAGTTCCTGCCGGAGTATAATCACCAAAACTGTTTCCCAATCCGTCAGTCATAGCAGGAGACGAATTTGCTCTTACATACAATTCATATCCTGCAGGATTATCAGTTACCACTGTCCAGCTTGCCGTACCATTTCCTACACCTCCTGTTAAACCGTTTATTGCAGGCGACAGAGTAACATCACTTGCAGCTGATATAGAGATATAGGTAACTTGCATCTGCCAAAACCCTGCATTGAGCTTATAGCCAGTGCTGGCAGATCTACCAGTTGCAACCTCTCCTGCCGTATCTTCCAAATTAAAATTTGTCGAGGTAGATCTTGAGCCACCAAAACTTATCACATCGCTCTGAATTTTATAATTGGGACTTGCCATAGCAGCCCACACCATACCGGGTACCAGCAATACTAGAGTAATAATTGTAGAAAATCTCCTCATACTACGACCTTTTTCTTTTAATTTCAAATCTACTCCTGAAAAATCCTATAATAAATACGACCAACAAAATCCCAACCAAAACAACAATTATCCAGATCCACGGTATAACCCAGAAACTTACACTTGCTGTATCCATAACTTCTTCATTAGACAAGTATCCTCTTTTAATACTGGCTATGGCTGTATACCTGCCAAACAAAAACCCCCTGTCCCATTTTACAACTCGTGCTCTAAGTGAGTCAGGCAGGACAAAAAACGGATCAACCTCTATCATACCGACCTCTCGTCCCAGCATATTTTTAATTGTAATATTTCCATACGGTGTCAGGTGCACGTTTCCGTCGTTTGAATAAAGTATTTCAAATTCTACAGGTCCTTGAGTATAGAATTTTTTTTCTTTTGACAGTCTAAAATCTTCCATCCTCCCTTTCTCTGTAACATCCCCCTCTACTCTTACAAAAAACAGAGATCCCAATCTGGTCAAAACTGCTGCTTTATTCCCTGCTTCTAAATTTCCATCCTTATCTACAGGTCCTTGATTTAGAACAAGTAAACTTCCATATCTTCCACCCGGCTGAGCATCATAGGGGATTGAAACATCTACTTTAAACCTTATTCTCTGTTTAGAATCAAGAATAAACTCATCAACTTCTGGTTTTAGATAATCCTTTAGGGTATATGGTCCTCTGTCTTGTCCTAACAGAACTACAGTCTGGTCAATATCCCGAGAGCCCTTAAAATCTTCTACTTCTACTTTAAATTTCAATCTCTTGTCTGTTCTGTTTACAACAGATATGTATACAGTTTTACTTTCACCCGGTTTCATAAATAACTGATGTTTTGCCTGTTCCAAAACAAAATCACCTCTGATATCTACATTGGCCTCATTTACTTCATATGCATATCCCTGAAAAGGAAAAGTCAATACTGTTATCAACAATATTTGCGGAATTATTTTTTGGAATATAATCTTCATATAGTCTGGTTCTTAATTTGTAATTGCAGTCAGGGTGGTTGTTGCAGTATAAGTACCACTTGGCGCAAACACTGTATCCTGTTCTGTAGCATAACAGACAGTAATATTCGTACCTGACTGTGTGGTTTCAGAATTAGATGAAGCTATGGCAATATTGCTCTGACCTTTAAAACTTTGCCATTTAAGTGTTGTACTTGGCACATCTGCGGTAGATATACAATCAGCATCAGATCCCCATTTATTTGTATCAACATCATTTCCTAAAACAGAAAATCCAAATTCATACGCATTGGTGACAGACCATGTCTCAGGAGTAGATGTGGAGACTTCAGTATAATCTGTAAAACTTTCTCCTGTATCAGCAGATCTTAGTGCTGGCTGATCTGCAGCATTTATATAGAGAGTGTACCCTGCCTGATTGTTGGTGGTTACAGCACAAGTAGAGCTTCCAACTGCAGTATTTTGAGTCAGTGTCAAGGCAGTCATAGTTACATCAGCACAATTACCCATGGAAATTCCTGCAGTAACTGTCTGGGTTACTACTATTTGATCTGTATCCTGAGCTGCTTGAATTAATGTAAATTCATAAAAAGGAAACAAAATTGAAAACCCTGCCAATATCATCATCGATACAGCAACATATTCTTTAATAAATTTTACAATCTTGGATTCACTCATAACTTTCTAATTAATTTTAAATTAATTTATAATTAAATATATATACCCTTCTTCTGATCCATCCCTAAACCGTGGCCATATAATCCCTGAATTTTTAACTTTGTTGTAATCTATTTCTACATCATCTGAGAATCTGTTCGCAATTTCATATATAATCTCTTCATCTGTAATCCCTTTTGGTATCTCTATCATTATTACACCATCACGCCGCAAAGCCGTGATGTTTGTTTTTTTTGTTTGCCCTGCGTTTTCTCTATCTATTGATGATTTAACAACAGCAAAATTTTTTGGTTTATATATGGTTCTTTTTTGCATTCTATATGCTATCTGGTGATTGTAATTTATAATTTTTGATAAAGATGATATCCATAAAGACACCCTTTTCTTCCATAAAATTTGATAATCAACTGTGCTGGCCCCTAATACATATCTGCTTTCAGACGACTTACTCTCTGTCAGTGCAGTACTCCTAAATACCCTGCCAGCAGCAATATCTCTACTGCTTTTGTAATCAATCCTAAATATACTGCTTAGATAAACCAATGTTTGTTTCAAATCAATTTTAGCTTCATTAAACTCAGCAATCTGTTTCGATATATACTGCCTGCTTACTTCTATCTGGGAGTTGATTTTGTGAGGTGTGTACATCTCTCTGTCTTGAAATATATTAACATTGGAAAAGTTAAAACCTGTAAACATAAGAAGCAGAAATGCAGTCGGAACAACTGCTGGGAGTAGAAAAATATTTTTGTTTTCAAAGTACAATTCCCTTAAAATTTTAAACCTTATCAATAAACTCTCCTTCCAGATAAATAACTTGGCATATACTACTCCAAACATTGACAGATGATAACCATGATTGGAATCATTTTGTGTGATATTCTCAACAAGTATCTCATCTTTTAAAGAATCAAGGATAATTTTATTTTCCAGCATGCTAAATGGCTTGTATGCTCTACCAGTAACAAGGTTCCATCTTTCTTTGATGGAAGATATTAGATTATCTTTATATAAAGTGAAAAACGACGGCAACTTGATATTTGCAGTTTTTTTGACATGAAAATTTTCAGACACAATACTTTTATCTTTTCCCTTTTTCTCATTAACCCTCGTGGAAGCAGTATAACTTTTGGATGCTGACACTATAGGCCTGCTGTTTTCAGTCTCAGAACTTTGTAAAATATTGTATTCAATTAAAATATCCAAAAACTTGGGAGTAATTTCTCCCTTATAGTTCCCCTTTTTATCGGAAGAGTTTTGTTTAATATATTCAAAAAGCCATATAAGCTTGGTATGCCAAACCCTGCCTATCTTCTGAGCTTTTAATTTTCCCCTCCTTGCAAGGAGAGATAAATATTCCTGAGAATAACAGCAATACTCAGTTGCATCACTTAAGGATATTAATTGATTTAGTTTGTTGTTTTCTGCAGATGACATATTTGTTTTTATTTTTGTTTTGATTGTTTTAGTGGAGGGTTGATTTTTTCAAAATTTTATGATACAATACGAGCAGAAGATCCATCCTCTAAAAAATTTTTGCGCTTACCCGAGGATGGATCTTTTTTATTTTTCACTCTACCACCCAACACTCTCTCCTCATCTCATCTTCCTCTCCTGACGAAATCAAAATGAGAAAAAATTAATCTATCTTCCAGATAAAAATATAAATTAACATTCAGGATATCCAGTTTATAGTAATTGATAAAGCTTCTGTTTAACAGGTACTTATTCCATATTTATCATTTCAGCTAGACCTGTTTCTCTGACATGCTTTACAGATCATGATAATATGGGAACCAAACAAATAAATGATACTTCTTATTCAAAAGAACGGTTGGTTATGTTATACAATATTCCCTCAAGTAAGCAATAAAAAAACCTCCCTCAAAATATAAGGGAAGTTAAAAAAAGTATATTTTTGCGCTTACCCGAGGATACATAATTTTATTTTTGTTTTTATTTTTCCACTCCCGATATCTTTCCGATATTCACTATTATTATACACCAATAAACGATATTTGTCAATTATGTCTAGTTTTTAAAGTTTTTAATCGCTGTTACTACTTTACTGTCCTGTTTTAGAGTCTCTATAAACAAAATATGCTGGCGATTTATCCTCATCTCATCCTCAGGACCGTGCAACTCATTTCCTAATTTAACCAATGAAATCTCAGGTTTATCAAATTTTATAAGCTCTTCTCCTGCAGATATTTGCTGTAAAGGGCGGGAAACTTTAAGATAATAAATATCAGTAATTATTACAGGATCTGATGTTTCATCTTTGATTTTACCAAAATACACTTGCCCGTTTGTTAAAAACACTGCTTTCCACCTGTCAGAGTCATACCTGCTTATATCAAAAACAAACTGATTAACAATAAAAACTAGTATAACCACACTTGCTATAAGGAGTATAAGATAAAGGTATTTTTTAAAGTTTTTAGAAGAGGAGGCAAGTGCGGCTGGTTGATTTGATTGTGAAGAATTGTAATTCTGCATATTAAAATAAGTTAATTACAATGCTATTCTATATTATACCAAAAGTATTTTATTTTTCTATAGTATATTATACGAACCATATCTTTGCTTTATTTACTCGTATATTATACGAACATATTTAAAATAATCTTTATTGCAATATTAAATTGAGGAATATATAATAAATAACGCAAGAAATAGATTGACAATAATAGTTTTCAAATTTATCAATTTTCAATTTTCAAATAATTTCCCAATAAATCAACCAGTTATTTAGATGGAGTAAATTTTTAAACAACCAACATATGCCTGACTTTTTTGCGATCACAAAAAAGTCAGACAATGACACTCCACAACATTGTCATTCTCAGATTTCCTACCATGTCATTCCCGTGAAAACGGGAATCCATAATGTGAATTACCTAGTCACCACAGTCTATGATGTGGCACAAGATGGCCAATGACAGGGTGAAATGGATTCCCCAATTAAATCGGGGAATGACAAGTAAGATATGTTCTGGACTACCAGATTACCCTATCATTCAAGAGGACTTGTCCAGTCATCTGACCATAATCATAGATAAGGCAGGCAGGATAAATTTACCAATGATTTAATAGTTTAAACTATAATATACTGATCTTGATACAGAGTTTAGGATTTAATTCATTGGAAAATTGAGGAATTGATTGAAAATTTTACCCCGCCTGCCCTATCGTATGATTAGGGTTGAATAACTGGGGTTGGATAATTGAAAATTAGAAAATTATTTTTGGTTGTTTAGAATTTCGAATTTAAATCATAGTTATGTCTATCAAACAACAACTTAAAAATACCCTGTCTCAAATTACAGGTATTGAAGATATAGAGGTATCTTACCCCCAGCACTCTCAATTTGGCGACTACTCTACCAATGCAGCTTTTGTAATTGCCAAAAAAGAAAAAACAAACCCCAAGGATGCGGCAGAGAAAATAATATCAAAACTTAAAGATGATGAATTCATTCAATCTACTTTTGAAGAAATATCTTTTCATCCTCCGGGATTTATAAATCTTTATCTTAAAGAAGAATTTCTATATTCTGAATTAGACAATATAATAAACCAATCATCTGACTATCTAAAACAAAAAAGTAAAAATAAAAAAGTTCAGGTTGAATTTATCTCTGCCAATCCCACAGGTCCCCTTACCCTTGCCAACGGCAGAGGAGCAGCGATTGGCGACACGCTAGCCAATATTTTAAGCTATGCAGGATACAATGTAGAAAAAGAATACTACATAAACGACAAGGGTAACCAGATAAAGATGCTCGGAAAATCTATCTTGGCTGCAGCTGGAGTTATAGAAGACTGTGATGAATATTATCATGGAGATTATCTCTTAGACTTTATACATTACTTCAAAAAAGAAAACTTGTCTCAATATAAAGACAGAGAAGAAGAACTTGGAAGTATAGCTGCAGAATATTTTCTGGAAAACCTCATCAAACCCCCTATTGAAAAAATTAAAATTAACTTTGATGTTTGGTTTTCAGAAAAGAAAAATCTTCATAATAAAAATCTGGTTAAGCAGACCTTTGAATTTTTAAAATCCAAAAATCTGGTTTATGAAAAAGATGGAGCATACTGGATGCAGACCACAAGATTTGGTGATGATAAAGACAGGGTACTTATTACCAAAGACGGAAACCCTACATATTTTCTGGTTGACATTGCATATCATAAAAATAAAATCGACAGAGGATTTGACAAGATCATAGACATCTGGGGAGCCGACCACCACGGATATGTTAAAAGGATGATGTCTGCCATGGATGCACTCGGGCACAAAAACAAACTCCATATCATTATCATGCAGCTCGTAAAAATCCAGCAAGGAGGCAAAATTGTACGAATGTCTAAAAGAAAAGGTGTCTATATTACTTTGGAAGAGATTATGGAAGAGATAGGTCCTGATGCTATCCGCTGGTTTTTTCTGGAAAAAAATCCTGACACACATATAACTTTAGATTTGGAGCTGGCCAAACAAAAAACAAAGCAAAACCCTGTTTACTATGTTCAGTATGCCCATACCCGCCTTCACTCAATACTAGAAAAAAGCAAAGGACTAAGTATGTCTCCTTCTTCAGATGATAACAACACTTATGAAAAAGAATTAATATCAATGCTGATTAAATCAAAAGAGGTTATAGAAGATATAGCTCAGACCTACCAGACTTCTGTCATCACCTCCTTTATATACAATCTGGCAGATAAGATACATAAATTCTATGAAACATCTCCAGTGATTATAGAAAACAAAGCAATTGAGAGGCGTATTAAGATAGTCAAATCCGCACACATCATACTAAAGACTTTGCTTACAATTATAGGAGTATCTGCTCCAGAGAAAATGTAATATGAAAACATTAGCAGTCAATAAAGATGCCAGCTTTAATTATCATATATTGGAAACATATACAGCAGGTATTGTTCTGTCCGGGGCTGAAGTAAAATCAGTAAAATACGGCAGAGTTGATCTAAAAGGATCATATATATCCATAAGCAATGGTGAGGTCATACTCAAAGGCGCCTTTATAGCGCCTTACCCTCCTGCAAGTCTTCAGCAAAAAAATTATGATCCCAAACAGGACAGAGTACTTCTTTTAACCAAAAAAGAAATAAATCACCTAATTGGCAAGTCAAGAGAAAAAGGAACCACTATCATCCCTCTAAGGGTATTAAATCAAGACGGTTTGATAAAAGTAGAAATAGCAGTTGTCAAAGGTAAAAAGAAATATGATAAAAGAGAAGATATAAAAAGACGCGATTTTGAAAGACGCAAACAAAAGATTACGAATACTGTAAAAGTATAATGAGTTGGGAGTATATAAAAACCCTACATGCTATATAGTGTTATTCTTTACATTTACAAAAATGTTTGTTTATAAAAGCTCTACCAGAACCAGACTTTAAGTATTTCTCAAACTCAAATACTTTATATTTATCATCAATTGCAAAATAAAAAATCAGTTTTACTGGCAGACGATTTGCTGTTGCTGGTATATTACCTTTTATATGCCTTCTTAATCTCTCTTTTAAATTATTGGTGCAACCAATATAATAACCATCCTTACATTTTAGACTATATACATAATACATAGAATAGTCTTCTATATGAAATCTCTTAAATAGTCTAATTTATCTATAGCTCGCCTTCGCACTGTGTGCTTCGGCGAAGCGAAGCTCTCCTACGCCAAGGCTTCGGCGAAGCGAAGAGGTCTTGTCTCGCTGAAGCTTCGCCACAGCCAATCATGATTATCTTGTAATTTCTGGTAATAGTACAATGACTTAATACTCGCCTTCGCACTGTGTGCTTCGGCGAAGCGAAGGCGGAGCTGACGGGACTCGAACCCGCGACCTTCTGCGTGACAGGCAGACGCTCTAACCAACTGAGCTACAGCTCCAAAAACAAACAACAGCCAGCAGTTTTCTCAATTCCGAAATCCCAAATCCTATTTTTTAGAACAAATAACTGCTGACTGCCTTTACTTTTTTGTAAAAATATGCTATCATTATATTAGCAAAACAAAAAAATTTTGCAAGAAAACAAAAATAAAAACAAAGGTTATGTCTATCAAAGTACAATGTTTAGATGTTTTAACTCCTGTCAAAATACGAATCAGAGTTATAATAAATTAGCCCCAAAAGGCTAATTTTTATTTTTAGATACAAATTCAAATATACTTTTGAACACTTTCTTATTATTCATCGCCAAATCAGCTAATATCTTTCTGTCAAGATCAACATTTGATTTTTTAAGCATATTTATAAACTTAGAATAAGATGTACCCAACTCTCTGACTGCTGCATTTATTCTTATCTGCCACAATCTTCTAAAGTCTCTCTTTCTTAATTTTCTACCCACATAAGCATGCACTCCTGCTTTCACCGCAGCAGTTTTTGCCAGTCTTGTCAGATTCTTTCTGCCCCATTTGTATCCTTTAACCTGCTTTAAAAGTTTTCTTCTTTTTTTGGTCCTCAGTGTTCCTCTTTTTACTCTAGGCATATATCAAACATTAATTTTTTATCATTTGTTTTATTAATTTAGACTGCTTTTTGTTTTCAACCTTTACATCTCTTCTTTTGTTTCTGGTTACCTTGCCGGACTCTTTGGCATTATAGTGGTTTTGACCACTTTTTCTTTTCACCACTTTACCGGCTGCTGTAACTTTGAATCTCTTTTTGACAGCTTTTCTGGTTTTTGGATGCTTAGGCATATATTTATTTCTTTAAATTGACTTCTACAGTAATTCGACCTCCTTGCTTATTGATAGGATTTATAATATTTACATTGCCCAGACTTTTCAAAAAATTCTCTACCATCTCTACAGCCCTGTCTGTATGAGCTTTTTCTCTTCCTTGCATTCTGAGCTCTATCTTTACATTATGTCCTTCTTCTAAAAACTTAAGAGCCTGATTTCTGCGCATCTCCAAATCTTTACCCTTTATCCTGAAAGAGAGTTTAATGCCTTTGGTATCTATTTTTTTCTGGGCTGCTTTTTGTTTTTTTAATTTCTTCTCCTGCTCGTATTTAAACTGCCCATAATTTAAAATCTTTGCAACAGGAGGATTGCCGGCTGGAAAAACCTCAACCAAATCAAGCTCTGCCTCCTCTGCTCTTTTTAATGCTTCATCTCTGGACATTACACCCAATTTATTACCCTCTTCATCTATTACAAAAATCTCGGGTGCTGTTATCTCCTCATTGACCCGATATTTTTTAACTTCTTGTCTCTTTGGCGGTCTTTTCCTATATCTTCTTTGCATAAAAAATAAAAAAAATAAAACCAATACGGCTAAATTAATATCTTAAAATAAACGAAATTATCATCTAAAATTTATGATCTAATTTGGTGGAGATGGGGGGTCTTACACCCCCGTCTAACAAGGCATTGGATAAAATGTTTACAAACTTAGCTCTATTTAAATTTAAGCCAACTGCTAAAAAATAGAGCAAAATACAGCTGGCCGAGCCCTTAATCTTAGTCAAATACCCGGGCCTGTATTTGACCAAAGCCTAATTATTATGGCACCTGCGCTATCCTATTAGGCATCAGATAGGCAGATGGCAGTAGGAGTTAAGCTACTGCAGGTTGAAAGCTGAGAGATCTTACAGTATTTGCAAGAACCTCTTCAGCCTGTGCTACAACTTTCTTGGCATTTATCTGATTGACTGTTTTTTTACGAGGATCAGTCAACCTCGGTTTGCATTTTATCCTTATCCTTGTTATCAACTTTACTCATCCCCATATATGTAAAGAGCGATATTATAATAATAAAAAACTGCCAAAATGTCAAATCTGTAGTTTAAATGTTATGCTTTTTGGTGTATATTATAAATGTTTTAAATAATTTTATTGTATTTTTAGTGTTTCACTTATGTCTATACTGTCAGACATCAAAAACTTGCCGCATAAAAGCGGGGTATACAGATTTTATGACAAATCTGGCAATATTTTATATATAGGTAAAGCAAAAGATATTAAAAAAAGAGTAACTTCATATTGGCAACGCAGATCAACCCTGTCTCCATCTAAACAGATTATGATAGACTTGGTAAATAAAATAGATTATATACTAACAGATACAGAAAAAGAAGCATTGCTTTTGGAGTCAAATCTCATATCTACTGATCTTCCGCCTTTTAATGTAATGCTCAAAGATGATAAAAGCTGGCAGTATATTACAATAGATTACAATAAAAAGTATCCTGAAATATATTCTGTCAGAAGACCAAAATATGATGAAAAAAGCAAAATATTCGGCCCTTTTACATCTTCCAAAGATGTTAAAAACATTATTAACCTTGTCCGTAAAATATTTCCTCTTTGCCTAAAACCAAATAAAAAGAAAAAAGAAAAATGCTTCAATTATCTCATAGGCAAGTGCCCCGGCGTATGTATCGGACTATTCCCTCCGCATAAATACAAAAATATATTTTCACAAATAGAAGATTTCTTAGAAGGTAACTACACCCAGATAATCAACAAACTTGCCAAAGAGATGAAAAAATTATCCCAAAAAGAAAAATATGAACAAGCAGCCAAAATCAGAGATGAAATACAAGCTATTAAAAATCTTTACCAATACCAAAAAATATACCTCAACCAGAATGAAAATTCTGATTTTATAAGCTGGTTTCAAGAAGAAAGCCTGCTGGGGGTTAATATATTTAAAGCCAAGGCAGGCAAAATATATGATGTATTTAAAACAGTCATTGAGATAAATTCTGGTTTACAAAATGTATTATCTTCTTTTGTCTATCAATACTATACTTTTATCTCATCATCTAAACCCCGCTATATCTATACATTGGAAAAAATAACCACACCAACATTTAAGACTTTAATACCAAAAAGTAAAACACGCAAAGATATTCTGAATATGGGTGTGTTAAATGCTAAAGAACACCTTAACAAATATATAATCAATCAGAAATACAAAACACATATCATCAATCCTCTTATCCTGCTCCAGCAGTATTTAAGCCTACCCCGCCTCCCTCTGCGCATAGAAGGATATGACATATCACATCTGCAGGGTAAATTTTGCACTGGTTCTATGGTTGTTTTTATCAACAGCAAGCCGGACAAGAAAATGTACAGGATGTTTAAAATCAAGCAGTCAGGAAAAAATGATCCAATAATGATAAAAGAAATATTAATAAGAAGGCTCAAATACATCAACTCTAAATCACACATTGATACTTCATTTTCTCATCCACCTGACCTTATTCTGATAGATGGAGGTAAAGTCCAGCTTAAATACGCCTTAGAAGCTCTAGAAGTATACCACCTTAACATTCCTGTTATATCCATAGCAAAAAAAGAAGAACACATATATATACCCTCTCAGAGCAAACCAGTAATCATAGACAGATCAAATCCTGCCCTCAAGCTCCTGCAGCAGGTAAGAGATGAATCCCACAGATTTGCCAGATCACTTCACCATAAACTGTCTGAAAAACATTTGACAAAAAAAATATAAAAAGGTAGATTATATATAGTGAAATTGACTAAAATATATGGAAAATATAATGAAAATTATCCAGTTAATAAGCGGAATACTCCTTATTATAACTATACTTATGCAAAACAGAGGTTCTGGTATAGGGGGTGCTTTTGGCGGCGGCAGTGAGGTATATTCTGTAAAAAGAGGCGTGGAAAAAACAATCTTCAATATAAGCATTGTACTGGCTATTATCTTTTTGGCTAGCGGTCTGTTAAGAGTATTGGTGGCATAATAATTTCATCTAAATACATGAAACCAAAAACTCTATATAGTTTTAAGACACTCGAAAAAAAGCTGCCTACAGATAAGTATAAAAAACTGAAATTTTTTTCAGGTATTTTTTTGTTTTCTTTTGTATTTTTTGCAGCAAGCTTATTCCTGACTGTAACCAGACCTGTACCCGGTGAAGGCGGAAGATACATAGAGGGTATTGTAGGGTATCCCCGCTTGATTAATCCTATTTATATAGATAAAAATCCTGTTGACAGAGATCTGGCAAAACTCCTCTATGCTGGATTAGTAAAATATGATGGAGAAAAAATCATCCCTGACTTGGCTGAAAGGTGGGATATATCAGACGATCAGAAAACATACACATTCTATCTTAAACAAAACATAAGATGGCCTGATGGTGAAAAATTTACCTCCAATGATGTCAAGTTCACTTTTGATCTAATACAAAATCGAGACTATAAAAGTCCATTAATTACATCGTTTAATAATATAAAAATAGAAACGCCTGATGAATATACTGTAAAATTTATTCTACCCAAACCCCTCACTCCTTTTTTGGAGAGTCTTCAGGTAGGTATTCTGCCTGCCCATATTTGGTCAAAAGTAACCCCAGAATCAATAATTTTAACAGATTTTAATATCAAACCAATAGGTCTAGGACCTTATATGTTTAAAGATCTCACAAAAGACAAATTTGGTAAAATACACTCATATACTGTCGTAAGAAATAAAAAATATCATCTTGGTGGACCTAAAATTGATAAAATTACCTTTAAATTCTATCCTGACTTTGAGACAGCTCTTCAAGATTTAAAAATAGGAAGTATTGACGGTCTCAACATGCTGCCTATCCAGTACCGGGACGATATTAATGAGAGGGAAATAAATATTCACAGACTTCAATTACCTCAATATACAGCTGTATTTTTCAATTTAACATCAGATTCACCTATAAAAAACAAAGAAGTAAGAAGGGCTCTGGCATATGCCACAGATAAAGAAAAAATTCTAAAAGAAGCTATAGATGGCAATGGATCTATTATTCACGGCCCCATACTTCCCAACTATCCCGGATTTAACCCCAATATAGAAAAATTTGACTTTGATCTACAAAAAGCAGGAGAAATACTGGAAGAAAATGGATGGAAATTCAGACAAAATCAAAACAATAATAAAGAGAATGATAAAGAAAAAAATATGTCTAATGATGAAAAAGAAAAAATAGAGGAACAAGATGACACACTTTCTAAATACAGAACAAACAAAGATGGAGATATTCTCGAAATAACTATAACCACAGCCGATGTTCCTGAACTTTCTAATACAGCCAAGATTCTAAAGAATGATTGGGAAAAGGTAGGAGTAAAAGTAAATACTAACATAGTTGATATAAATACGCTTCAGACAAAATATATAAGCAAAAGAGATTATGAAATTCTTATCTTTGGAGAGATTATAGGTGTTGATCCTGATCCTTATCCTTTCTGGCACTCTTCCCAGATATCATCCACTGGTCTCAATCTGTCCAACTTTAAAAATAAAGAAGCTGATAAAGTCCTTGAAGATGCAAGAAAAACGGCTGATCTTAAAGCCAAAAATGACAAATACATACATTTTCAAAATATTCTTGTTATGGATATACCTGCTATCTTTCTGTATAATCCAAACTATCTCTATCCTGTCAGCAAAAAAATCAAAATGTATAATCAGAAAAGAATTATTACCCCATCTGATAGATTTGCCAATATAGAAAAATGGTATATCAATGTAAAAAGAGTATTAAAATAATACTAACCCAATCACAGAGATTGTCTTTATAGTATACAATACAGTTGACAAATAATTATATATTTGCTATTATAAAAACAGAATAAATACTTGAGAAACAACTTTATTTTATCTTGAGCTATTTACAACTTGTATTTTTATTTATATTATAACAATACAAAGTAAGGGGATGTGGCGGAACTGGCAGACGCGCTACGTTCAGGGCGTAGTGAGGGCAACCTCGTGGGAGTTCAAATCTCCCCATCCCCACAATGTTATAAATTATATTATAATATCATTTAACAAAATGAATACGGGCACTTAGCTCAGCTGGCTAGAGCGTCTCGTTTACACCGAGGAGGTCGGGGGTTCGAGTCCCTCAGTGCCCACACATATCCCTGCTTATCTTACAAAGTCAGTTTTTAAACAATTAACTTCTTAATTTTATTTTATTGACTGACCTTGATATATTAAGCGGGGAGATATGTAACAAATATTTAATTAAAAATTAACTTTTTTATTATGCCAACAACTACAAAAAATACCAAAAAAACTTCTGAAAAGAAGAAAACAACTAAATCAAAATCATCTGGTACATCTGCAAATTCCAAAAAGTCTTCAAAAAAAATCATTGCAGTAAATCCTTCGCCAAAACAACAAAAACAATCTGTAAAATCCAAATCTGTAACTGTTAAAAAAACAGAGAGCGCGCTCGAGGTGCAGAGTACAGAGACTGGAGAAAAAATAAGTAACAACAAGCTTAGAATTTATCCTCTGGGTGGAAACGAAGAAGTGGGTAGAAATATGACAGTATTTGAATGGGGAAATGATATTGTAATTCTGGATATGGGCCTACAATTTCCAGAAGAAGATACACTGGGAGTTGACTATATTATCCCCAACATAGAATCTCTTAAAGGAAAAGAAAAAAATATTAGGGGCGTTATTCTAACCCATGGTCATTTAGATCATATAGGAGCTGTACCTTACCTCCTTCCTAAACTAGGAAACCCCACAGTAATCGGCTCTGACTTTACTCTGGCTCTGGTTAAAAAACGAAATGAAGAATTCAAAGAAAATCCTGCCATCAATACCATAACCATTAAAAAAGAATGGGAAAAAATAAAACTTGGAAAATTTACTATTAATTTTTTCTCAGTAGCGCATAGTATTAGAGAAGCATTTGGAGTTGTAATTGAGACAGATTTTGTGAATATTATCCATCTGGGAGACTGGCGGTATGACCTTGATCCTGTAGAAGGAGAACCCACTGATTACAGTCACTTAGCCAAATGGAATACAGAAAAAAAACCTGCTCTACTTGCATTTGAATCACTTGGCGCAATTCACGAAGGACATCAGGGATCAGAAAAGGAAGTATATGAAACAACAAAAAAAATTATAGAAGAAGCTCCCGGTAGGGTAATTTTTGGAACATTTTCCAGTATGTTGGAGCGTATAGGCCAAGTCATGGAAATATCAGAAAAAAATGGCAGAAAGGTTGCTATTATGGGCTATTCCATGAAATCTGCAGTAGAAATAGGTAAAAAATTCGGCTATATAAATGTTAAGCAGTCAACCATTATAGATATAAAAGATATTGACAATTATCCTCCCAAAAAAATCACTATCATTGCAACAGGCTCTCAGGCTGATGAGAGATCAGCATTAGTGAGGATTGCCAACAAGGAAAACCCATATGTACGCATACAGCCTGATGATACTGTTGTATTTTCTTCTTCAGTAATACCCGGAAATGAAAGATCTATTCAAAGACTGAAAGACTCACTCTACAGACAAGGAGCTAATGTTATACATAAAGAAATTATGGACACTATTCATGCCGGTGGACACGCCAAGCAGGAAGATATTAAACTTCTTCTCAAACAGGTAAAGCCAACCTATGTTATGCCAGTATATGCAAACTACTATATTCTAAAAGAAGCAGAAAAACTGGTCATCAGTCAGGGTTGGCCAAAAGAAAATGTATTTGTTTTGGATAATGGACAGATACTTGAATTTACCAACAAAGGTCCGAAAGTGTTAAAAAAGAAAGTCCCCACAGATTATGTATTTGTGGATGGCTTAGGAATAGGAGATATTACCAACATTGTACTTAGAGATAGACAGCTCCTATCCCAATATGGTATGATTATAGTGGTGGCTGCAATTAGAAAATACGACGGCAAACTGGTCAGAAACCCCGATATTCTATCTCGTGGATTTACCTATCTAAAAGGAAATAAAGATTTGATAGAAGCAATAAGAAAGAAGGTAAAGACTGTTGTTATGAAAAACTATGATCCCAGAACACCAGCACAAACTATGTATCTAAAAAATAAAATAAGAAGTGAGCTTACTCAATTTGTAGTGAAAAAAACTCACAGAAGGCCTATAATTATGCCTGTAGTTTTAGAGGTTTAAAAATATGAAAAAAGAAAAACCCATACTCTTTACTGGCATCAGACCTACCGGTGAGGTGCATATTGCCAATCTCTTGGCTGCAATCTATCCTGCGGTAAAGGCTCAAGATGATTATGAAGAATACCTGTGTATAGTTGACCTGCATGCCATAACCACTCCTTACAATCCCGAAGATATGTCTCAGGCAATAAAAGAAGTTGCAGTGGACTATTTGGCAGCAGGAATAAATCCTGATAAGGTAGTCTTATTTGTTCAATCACATATCCCCTACCATACAGAACTGATGTGGCTTTTAAATACTATCACCTCAGTAGGTGAGCTTCAGAGAATGACACAATATAAAGAATTTAAATCAAGGTATAAAGATGCCAAGGCTGGTATTTTAAATTACCCTGTTCTTATGGCAGCAGATATTCTTTTGTATAAGGCAAAATATGTCCCTGTAGGCGAAGATCAGATGCAACATCTGGAGCTTGCCAGAGACATTGCCAAAAGATTCAATCAAACATTTAAAAAAGAAGTCTTTCCAATCCCTGAACTTGCAAAACTTACAGAAAAGCCTTTGAGAATTAAAGCACTTAATAACCCCAAAAACAAAATGTCCAAATCTTTGGGTCCCAAAAGCTATATAGCTATAGCTGACGATCCTGATACTATCAGAAGAAAAATATCTTCTGCTGTAACTGATACAGGACCCAGCCAAGATACTGAAAAAATGTCTGCTGGTGTAGCAAATCTTTTCCTGCTCCTCAGACTAACAGCTGACGAAAAAACATATAACCATATGGAAGAGCACTATAAAAATAAAACTCTAAAATACGTGGAGCTTAAAGCTGTTCTTGCTGAAAGTATTATAGATTTCCTTAAACCTATTCAGGAAAAAAGAGAAGAACTTTTAGACAATATTGACTATGTAGCTAAAGTTCTGTCAGAAGGAAGAGAAAAGGCATACCATAAAGCAGGGCAAGTTATAAAAGAAGTAAAAGAAGTTATGGGTCTGTTATAATATCTCCACTTTATTTGGTCACTCTCAAAACTTCTTCTATAGTAGTGATACCTTCAAGCGCTTTTTCAATACCACTCTGTCTGAGTGTCTGCATACCCTCAGCAATAGCCTCTTTATACATCTCCTGCCAACTGGCATTAGAATAAACCAGTTGGTTTATTTTTGGAGTTATGGTTAATATCTCAAACACACCTGTTCTCCCTATATATCCTGTATTATGACACATAGAACAGCCAGCAGCTCTATAAAATATAATATTATTGTTTGTCTTAATATGCAATTCTTCAAGTAATTTAACATCAGGCTTATAGGAAACCTTACAATTAGGACATAGAGTGCGTACCAGTCTCTGCGCTATAATCCCATTAGTTGCAGAGGTAATTAAAAATTTCTCAAGCCCCATTTCTCTCATCCTGATCAAAGCCCCCACTGAATCATTGGTATGCATGGTTGAAAGAACCATATGTCCTGTCATGGCTGCCTGTACTGCTATTTCAGCAGTCTCTAAATCCCTTATTTCACCCACCATAATTACATCAGGATTTTGTCTAAATAAAGCCCTTAAACCACGGGCAAATGTAAGGCCGCTTGGTTCATCTATCTGCGTCTGCCTGACCAATGGAAGATGGTATTCTATGGGATCTTCCAAAGTAACAATACACTTTTCGGGCGTATTAATCCTGTTTAATACTGAAAAAAGAGTTGTGGTTTTACCAGAACCTGTAGGTCCTGTTGCCAAAATCAAACCATAAGGCTTAGAGATAATATTAGTAAATATGCTTTCCTGAGCCTCTGAAAATCCAAGCTCTTTGAAAGATGTTCTGAGTTTATCCTGATTTAAAAGTCTGATCACAGCACACTCTCCATATACAGTGGGCATCACTGATACTCTCATATCTATAACTCTATCCTCCTTTTTAATTTCAAACCTCCCATCCTGAGGAAGCCTGCTTTCTGAAATGTTTAAACTGGCCAAAACTTTCACTCTGGTTATCAAATTAGACAACATATTAAGAGGAAGTTTTTCAACTTCTTTCATAATTCCGTCGATTCTCATGCGTATCAACACAGATTCAGATTCTGGTTCTACATGAAGATCACTGGCTCCTAAAACAATAGCTTGATCTATATAGTGATCTATTAAAGAGGTAATTTGTCCTTTTTCCTGATCTGCCATAAAGAATAACTTATTTTTATTATTATACCATATAAAATAAATTTGACCAAAATATATTTTTTTCCTATAATAATAGAGCTTAACAACAAAAAATACTCTATCTTAATATAAATTTATTGATTCTGTAAGAAACAAAAAACAGTTGCTTAAAAAACAAATCAGAGATATACTAAAAAATCATAATATAGTTCTGTAATAACCAGGGATACCCAAGTGGTCAACGGGGGCAGGCTGTAAACCTGCTGGCGTATGCCTTCGGGGGTTCG
>WFTA01000025.1 GCA_015485715.1 Patescibacteria group bacterium | reverse complement strand
TGAGGCAGGATCTTCGGTTGACAGATACTGGCCGGGACGTATTGATGAAGCCCGTATCTCCAGTGTTGCCAGATCTGCTGACTGGATGAATGCTCAATATTTATCCATGTCCGACAGTTTCTTTAATCTGTCTGCAAGTTTTGTGGAAGAATCTTTATCCAGTGCAGGCGGGTCAGGAACTTATCAGGTAACACTAACTACAACAGATACTTATGGTCTTACAGACTCAGTTCAGAAGAGTATAGATGTATCAACAGCACCCTCATGTGATTTTGATATAATTAGCGTAACACCGTCATCGTGTATATCTGCAACAATAAGCTGGGAGAAGGCTACAGGAGCAGATAAGTACAATATATACAGATCAGAAACAGGTCCAAACGGAACATATGTATTGGCAGGATCAATTGATGCTCAGGATACAATATATTGTTCGTCTGTAGCCACTAATTGCAGTTGGGATGATACCGGACTCAAACAAAGAACTCAGTATTATTATAAGGTTGAGGTGGTAAGATTTGACTCAGCTACCGCAGAAAATGCAAATGGACCTCAGGGTGTTGTGACAGATTCCTGTACACCTCAGAGTCTTACTGCTTCTGATGATTTGTGTGGAAAGATAGACATTTCATGGAAAGAACCATTGGGTGGGTTGGGTACAAACAAGACAGAGTTTAACGATAAATTTACAGATGCAGATGGGACTGAGTTGTCGCTGCATACACCCACAGATCAGGGCAGCGGATGGACTAAAGTTATGGGTAACAATACGATGATAATATCATCCAACAGACTTACACCTTCTGCTTCATGCGGATCGGGTGACTCTGTCTTATATTGGACAGATAATATAATGACAAAACCAGATTATGAAGTGTCTACTGTCCAAGTTAACGGAGGTACAGGAGATAATTACAATATACTGGCTCTAAGAGTACAGGATACTGATTCAAACGGTGTTCCTGATGCTATGTATGCTTTTAAATGGAATGAGACCAATAGCGTAAATTCCCCGGGTCTTTATAAGTATTTAGGAGGAGTGTGGACAAATCTGGCAGACATCACCAATACAGCTATAGCTGATGGATCAAGAATTATATTTAAAGCTCAGGGAAACACTCTAAGTGTTGTGGTGGATAACGGCATAGCACAAAATACAATACTGCAGTATACTGATAATAATAATCCTATTACAGATGCAGGAAGGGCGGGCATAGGCGCAGGTTCAGTAATCACATTAGGCGAAGGGTGTTCAGGGCAGATTCTTGATGACTTTACAGTGCTGGTATATGGAGGTAAATACAGACTGTACAGATCAACATCTTCAGCAGGGACGTTTTCTCCTGTTGCAGATACCACATCTACAAGTTATACAGATAAAGATATAGTACTTGACAGCAGGTATTATTATTATGTGACTTCTATTGTAGAAGGGACTGAGTCTGATCCATCCAATACAGATAGTGGTGTAAGTTACTGCTTCAGGGGTCCTGTGTATATTGAGAGATGATAGGACATATGAAAGGCAGTTATTATTTATACACTATGGGTAAGCATCTGGTTTTTAGAAAAACAGGAGAAAACTGGTTTAAAAAAGAGCTTGCACGGTTCAAAAGAGAGATTGAAAAGAGGCTTGATGTTTTCTTTCAGAAGAAGATGCAAGAAGCAGTAAAAATGGATAAAGAGTATCAGGATTTTGTACAGGTTTTATTTGAATATACAATGAGGAAAGGTGCAAAAAGGATAAGAGGGACATTAGCTTGTATCACCTATAAAATGTATGGAGGAATAGGAAGGTCTATATTAGATATTGCTACAGCTTTAGAGTTGGTACATAGTTTTTTACTTATCCACGATGATTGGATAGATCAAGATTCAAAAAGAAGGGGAGGAGATACAGTACATAAAGTTTTTGAGAAAAGATTAAGGATTACAGATAAACAAAAACGGGAGCATACAAGCGGATCGTGTGCTGTGATGCTGGGCGATTTAGCTTCATTGTACAGCAGCGAGCTTGTATTGAAATCAGGATTTGCAAATGATGTTAAGGTCAGAGTGCTTAAAAATATTATCTCAAATTTATCAAATACAGTATATGGAGAATATCTTGATATTCTAAATTTTGGTGATATTGGTAAGATAAAAAGGATGATAGAGAACAAAACTGCGTTTTATACTTTTGTTAATCCTCTTACAGTGGGTGCAGTTTGTGCAGGAGCTGACAGGTCAGAGATTAAAAAACTTGAAGATATAGGCAGAAATTTGGGTATAGCTTTTCAGATAAGAGATGATATTCTTGATATTTTTGGTGAAAATATCGGAAAAGATTCAGCTTCAGATATAAGAGAGGGTAAGGTTAACCTTCTGACCGCCTATGCTCTGAAAAATCTTAAAGGCAGAGATTTGACAAGGTTTAAAAACATCCTGTTTAAGAAAAAGCACCTGAACAAGCATGATATTGAATTTATCAAAAAGTCTATTGAAACTTCTGGGTCTTTGGATTATAATGTAAAGGAGGCTTTTGAGCACAAAGAAAAAGCGCAACATACTATATCTAAGTTAAAGGTAAAAAATACTAAATACCTTTATTTTTTATTATATTTATCTGAGTATGTTGTAACAAGAAAAAAGTAAACAGTTTGTGTAGATAAAATAATTTATCATTATTATTTTTTTATGTCAGATAAACTCAATCATATAGCATTTATTATGGATGGCAACAGAAGATGGGCAAGAAAAAGGCATTTGCCTCTTTTGTATGGCCATAGGCAGGGTGGAGAGACATTGCACAAAGTTCTTAAGTGGCTTGGTGAAATTGGTGTAAAGTATTGTACTGTGTATGCCTTCTCAACTGAAAACTGGAAAAGAAGTAAAGATGAAATACATTATATGATGCAGCTTTTGGTCGAATATATAAATAAATATTTGGATGAGCTCAATAGAAATGGTGTGAAGGTGATTGTATCCGGAAGGATTAACAAATTTCCCAAGAAAGTCAGGGAGGCAGTGGAAAAGGTAGTACAGTCTACAAAGAATAATAAAAAAGGAGTGCTTAATATTGCCCTGAGTTATGGAGGGAGAGCAGAGATTGTGGATGCAGTGAAAAAAATCATTTCTAAAAAAATACCAGAAGATAAGGTTACAGAAAAGGTTTTATCAAGCAATATGTACCATAACATACCAGAGCCTGATTTGATTATCAGAACAGGAGGTCAGATGAGACTTTCCAATTTTTTGCTTTGGCAGTCTGCCTATTCTGAGCTTTATTTTACCAAAGTTTTGTGGCCTGATTTTTCCAAAAAAGATTTATTGCGGGCTGTAGAAAATTACAAACACCGCAAAAGGAATTTTGGGAAATAATAAATTAATTTTTAATTTTGTAACCCCAGTCATTCGACGGGGCAAGTTTTATAAACAATTTTAAATGTTCTAATTTTTAAACTAATTAAAAAATACC
>WFTA01000024.1 GCA_015485715.1 Patescibacteria group bacterium | reverse complement strand
GATATAAAAGCTGTTTATTGTGCTCTTGGGGGCGATACAATATTGCAGATTGTTTCTCTTCTTGATTATGTATTGATCAGAAGTAATTATAAAATTTTTATAGGAATGAGTGATAATGATATAGTCAGTTTGTCAATGTATAAAATGACAGGACTTATAACTTTTAACGGGTCAGATTTTTTTGCTGGAACAGGTTTTGATTTTGATTTTGAATATACATGGCAGAGCTTTCAAAAAAGATTATTGCAGAAAGAAAAAACCATTCTTCCTTATAGGCCCAGAATAACCTTAAGGGGAGGGCAGGCAGATGGAAAGATTTTGGGATGTAATCTATCATCTATTTTGAAGCTTGCAGGAACAAGGTACTTTCCAGATTTTGAAGATAGTATATTATTTTTAGAATCTTATTATACGAATCCTAAAAAGTCTATATATCAACTTCAGCAGTTAAAGGAGATAGGTGTATTTGAAAAAATCAAAGGCTTGGTGGTAGGTTTTATAGCAGGATTTGAAGATAAGGAACTAAAAGAAAAGAATCAAATTCCTAACAATATTCGGTTTGAAGATATACTTCTTGATATGGTAAATGAATATGATTTACCCATTCTTAAAACTTATGATTTTGGTCACAGAAATCCAACATGTTATTTGCCCATAGGCGCTGAAGTACACATAGATGCAGACAAAAAGCACATAGAAATTAAAGAGGATTTTTTGGTTTAGCAGATTAGAATTAATTTATACACATATGTCTCTGACAAAATCACAGCAGAATTTTATAGACAGGGTGGTCAGTAGTTATTTATCTGGTGTTAAAATACCTAAGAGGAAAACTAAAAATCTTTATCTCATAGCACCTGTTGGGCTGATTGGATCAGGTAAGAGCACTGTCAGCACATATATTGCCCGTAAAATTGGTGCACAGGTTGTATCTTCAAATTATATCAGGGGCAAGTTTTTCAAGCCAAAGAAAAAAGAATATCACATCTATACTCAGCCAGTTTTGGAAAAGATTGTAGAAAGCCTTTTGGAAAAAGGAGTAAGTGTGGTACTTGACAGGGATAATGTAGATGGGAAAGTAGAGAAAAAGTATAAGAAGATACTTGAGAAATACAGAGCAAAAGTTGTCTATATCCGGGTTGTTTGTGATATTGATGTAATGATTGAGAGAATGATGAAGAGAAAATACAATAAAAAAGAGGATATCATCACCTCACCTGTAGTAGCTATCAGGGAGATGTGGCGCAGAACACCTCTTCACTACAAATGGATCATCAAGCCGTGGCCCAGATTTGAGTTTAAAGAGTTAAAACATATTAGTTTTAAAGCAGTGTTGGATACCACAGACGGCAGGACTTGGAAAAAGAAGATAGACCAGATAAGATGGTAAGTGGAGTAGAATAAGGGTCAAAAATAATAATCAGAAATTTTTAGCAAAAGGCAACCCAACTACAACATTCTAACATTCTACAGAATGTTAGAATGTCTGACTTTTTTTGCGACCGCAAAAAAAGTCAGACAATAGGTTATATGTGTTGGTTATATATAAAAAGATTTTTTAAATAGTGAATATATACCCTAACATAGTTTGTTTGACATTTTCTTAGATTTAATATATACTATAAGTATACAATATCGTATACTTATAGTTTAAATATGAAACAAAATCTAATTTTAAATCTTTATAAAGCGAAAAATTCTGTATTTTCAACCAAAGATTTAGCTATTTTATGGGAAGAGACAAGTCCTGTCAGATTGAAGACACGGATTTATCGTTATGTTAAAACCGGCAAACTCTATCGTATAAGGAGGGGGTTTTATGCCAAAGATAAGGATTATAATGAGTTTGAATTGGCAGTAAAAATATATACTCCTTCCTATATTTCTTTTGAAACTGTTCTTTATCAGGCAGGGGTTATTTTTCAGTTTTATAAAACAATATTTATTGCTTCTTATCTCAATAGGCAGCTTACTATAGACGGCAGAGTTTACTTATATAAAAAAATCAAAGACAGTATATTGACTAACCCTGCTGGACTGAATACTATAGATAATTATTCAATCGCTTCCCCTGAAAGAGCTTTTTTGGATACATTATATCTCAATAAGTCTTATCATTTTGATAATTTAAATGTTCTTGATTGGGAGAAAGTGTTTAAAATTTTGCCCATTTATTCTAACAAGAGATTAGAAAAAGAAGTGAATGATTATTTTAAAAATATATGAAACAGAATATATCACGGCATAGAAATATTTTATTAAAGATTTTAAAAGATATTTATACTGATACAATTCTATCTTCTGTTTTAGGGTTTAAGGGTGGAACTGCCCTTTATTTTTTCTATGGCTTGGATAGGTTTTCTGTTGATTTGGATTTTGATTTGTTGGACTTATCAAAAGAGCAATTGGTTTTTGAACAAATAGATAGACTTATTTTAAAATATGGTACAATTAAGCAGAGAATAAACAAAAAGCACACTATTTTTTTCTTGTTATCTTATGATAAGGAAAGTTGGAATATCAAACTTGAGATAAACAAAAGAAATTTTGGATCAAAATATGAGATTAAAAATTATTTGGGGATTTCAATGCTGGTGATGAAGATAGAAGATATGTTTGCTCATAAGTTGGTAGCAATTACAGAAAGAAAAGCTTTGGCAAGCAGGGATATATATGATGTTTATTTTTTCCTGCAAGATGGTTATCAAATTAATAAGGAAATTGTAGAAAAACGAACAGGGATGAACTTTAAGGATTATATTAAAAAGTGTATTAGTTATATTGAAAAGATGCCAGAGACAAGAATTTTGTCAGGCATTGGAGATCTTTTATCAGAAGAGAAGAAAGAGTGGATTAAAGGTAATTTAAAAAGAGAGGTAATTTTTATGTTAAAATTACTTTTAGATTCGGAGTGATATTTAAAGTCTTAAAAATAACTATTAAATATCCAATACACTTTTGTTGCAAGGAAACCTGTTTATTGTTTGGATTAACAAAATAACTGCAAAACAATATTCCAACATTCTACAGAATGTTGGAATGTCTGATTTTTTTTGCGACCGCAAAAAAAGTCAGACAATAGGTTATATGTGTTGGTTATATATAAAAAGATTTTTTATTTTTTATTAAATAGTTATATATACCCTAACAGAAAATATTACAGCAACAGAAAAGATAAATAAAAAAGAGAAGTAGGAAGGGGTAGATCGGTGAGAATATCTGTAGCTGGAGGGCAAGTTATCATTTGCTTTGACTCCAAATAAAATCAAACCAACTTTGAAGAGTAGAGGGGGTTCGGGCTGGTTATGAGCAGCCACATTTGCAGGGATTCACTGACTGAATTCTAAGGTGAATGTACAGGGTGATGCAAGGGATGTAAAGGATACATCTTTAATCTCAATTTTGGGACAGATGTTATTTTGCCCCAAAGGCCATGTGTCTGTCCAAGATCTTATGTCTCTGATAAGAGAACTTTCGCTTTTTGATACACAGATATCTCTTGTAATCTGAATAGCATTATCTGATATTAATTTATAGGTATATCCTCCATCTTCAGGGAAAGAATATAGTATATCATCTAGAGGCATTTTGCATTTAGCAGTTTTTTTAGTGGAGACAGAGTCGTCTGGAAATAGATTTTCATCGTTTTGGACTTCAGGGCAGGTGTTTTTGCCGTCTTTACCATCTTCTCCTTCAAGCCCCCCACTTCCTCCTTTGCCTTCAGGGCAGCCATCTCCACCATCTCCACCTTTTACTTTATTATCTATTTGGTAAAAATTTGACATATTTTTATTTACCCCACCGTCTTTGCCGGGGATATCTCCTTTTCCGCCTTTTCCGGGTATATTAATTCCAACTATAATTGATACATTTCCGCCATCTCCTCCGGGTTTGAGAGGATCGCATGAATCCTGCCCATTTCCTCCAGAACCCGGTATACCTTCAGCAAAGCCGCCATCTCCTCCTTGGGTTTGATTAAAAAATGGAATGGAGTATACATAGGCATCTCCACCATCTCCTCCTATGGCTTTGACTTCTCCGCCGTCAAAACCGTTTTGTCCGCAGGATTTTCCATCACCACCGCGTCCGGCTTTAGCAAGCGCACTGCCACCTGATCCTGCCACAATTTTTCCTACTTCTATATTTGATGTACCTTTTATATTCCCATATCCAGATAAGAATGATTTATTGTCAGCACCTCTACCGCCTTGAGCAAAGGCATTATTACCCTTTTCTCCTTTTTCAGCATCTTTAGCTACAGCAACTGCTTCTCCACCGCTTCCAGCTAAACCGGGTACAATTTTTAAAAGGCCCGAAATGGTGATGCTTTTTTCTGCAACTATTTTTAAGTTTCCAGCTTCAGCGCCATTGCCGCCATAGGCTTTGGGATTTTTACAGCCGTCTTTTGTCTTGGCACCTCCGCCGTTTCCGCCATTGGCAAGCTCAAAGGTTGCGTTTCTGATATCTATATCCCAAGCTTTTAGAGTAGTACGAAGCCCTTTGTATCCATTACCACCTTTTGCTGTACAGGATTTTTCATAATCATGATCACCATTAGGGGGCACGGGAGCTGAGACTGTTAAATCTTTGATATTTACTTTTGTTTTTCCCTGAGGAAAGTAGAAAATTATAATGCGGGATTTGGCATTTGTTTTATCCAATGCATAAGGAAAGACAATACCACTTAGATTAACCACTTTAGTCGGCATATCTGACTGGGCAAGGGCTTTAGGTGTGATGGCAAGGATTTTATCAAAAAGAGAACTTGTTTTGTCTTTATCTTCCTTTTTGTTGATATTTTTCATTATTACATCTCCACCTTCACCCATAGTAAATGGACCTAGATAATTTCCACTTTCAGGTACTTTGCCGGCATCTTCAAATACTTGATCAGAATTTGAGATAAATTGGTTGAGGGTATCTATATTGTCTGTGACAAAGATATTGCCTCTATAGACAATTTGTGCGTTGTCTGAAAAATCAATATTTCCTTCTACTACGAGATTAATGTCTTGTTCTGATTTTATCTTTCCCTGTAGATTGAAGTCGCCTTTTATAATAAGTTTGGCGTTTTTGTTGAGATAGAGAGTTTCATCTTTTGATACTTGAAAATCTCCCTCTATGATTGTATCTGAGTTTATAACTTTTGTATTTTTGTTTTTAAATACAAAACTTGCTCCTATAGCCAATATCAGGGCTATAACTATAAGAATAATGTATTTTTTCATATTAAATAATTTCCCAAGCAATAAACAATCAAAAAGACAATTTATTATTCAGGAATTAATATTTGATTGTATTGTATCAAAAAATATAGAAAAGTAAATATATAGTTGATGTTTTGTACTTTTGGTATTTTTTAATATCATAGCGTCATTTTGACAATAGATATCTATCGGCACATTACATAC
>WFTA01000023.1 GCA_015485715.1 Patescibacteria group bacterium | reverse complement strand
TCTCTATATAATACCCCATTATTTTCTAATCTCAGAAATTAAATTTAACAACTCATTCGCAATATAAAGTTTACCCACCTGATTAAGATGAGAACCATCAGATGATATTGCTTCGTCCATAGAAAATAAGTACCCATAAGGGGTAGAAACTTTATTGGATTTATTTTTAAAACTAGATTCTATAAGTGCAATATCAAAAAGATCATCTTTACCATACTTCTTTCTAACTAAATTATTATAATTCTCCCTATTATATGCAGCTTTATCTCCCCAAACATTTAAGCCCAAAAACCTTTTTGCTTTTGCTGTAAAAGAATTGTTAATAACTCTGATAGGAATAGTTGTTTTGATAAGTTTAATTTGAGGATATTTTTTTTCTATTTCATTCACGAGATCAACATATGCATTAAATAGTTTTTCTACATTTGTTTCCTCATCAACATCGACATAACAAAATTTAAATATTGCGATATCGAGATTATTAGAGTTTTTTTCTACAACCCTTTTAAACTCTGATATTTTTAAGTAAGGTTTTTCGTTCTCCCCAATCATCACATGGTATATACCACCATTATTAATTTCTTCATTTTTTTTGATATTCAAGCCCCAATTATTTTGCTTGCTCAAAATTGATATACCATCAATGATATTTTGGCCAACAGACTGGTGGGCAAATAATATTTTATCTGATTTTATTGTCTCTATTATTTCTTCACTATTTGGCATTTTATACATATTAATTCCTGAGCACACATTAGATACCAGGAGAAAAAAAAGAACCGCTATTCTTATAAAAGTCTTCTTTTTAAAATCTTGAATGTAGTATATAGTCACGATATTCATTAGGGTCACCTAACTTACCATCCTCTGCTGCTTTTATAATATTATACATTTCTCTTGCGCTAACATAATGTAATATATAGTTTTTCCCATCATTATACTTGGTTTCCAGATATGTATGCATATTCGACATTTTATCTCCAAGCAATACATCCATATCATTATCCTGAGCACCATGAGTATGAATCTTAATAAAAATCCACTCTGGGCGCCCTTTCACATGTATATTTGCATTCACCCATAGATCCACACGATCTTTTGTTGGCGGGTTGGACTGTCTTATATCTGAATTTTCTATCTTAGGGATTATACCAAATTTTCTATTTTTCCAGTTCCACATCAAAGGGCCTTGTATAATCATAAGATCTGCATCTACTTTTTTTCCAACCTCAACCCTTATACCTCTGTTATAAGATTTCGGTTTTCCATCTTGACCTGTCGCATAATATATTGTATTTGCTACTGAAGGCTGTGCTTCACATGGCGCTGGGAATGTATAATCTGCATAACACCCCTCCTCCCTTAATATTTTCAATTCATTATTAACCCCGCACTGACGACCAGACCTTAATGAGTTATCCAAAGCCCAATTTCCATGTATAAATGCCCATTTGATATCTTCTTCATGGACACTAAGTGCGTTATGGTTCTCATAAAGTATTTTCTTAAAGTTTCTCAGCTTATCCCTTAAAGAAGATGCCGTGTCATTATCATGATGTAGGTGTACTTCTATTTCACCTAATTTTTCCTCACACAACTCCTGAATAATATCAAGATACTCTTTTTTATATTCTTCTTCCGGATAAAAAAATGTGTGTATAGGCTTCTTGCCATCAGCATCATAATGTCCTTCAGTTAATTTTGGATATAACTGCCTCCACTTACGAACCCTGTTAAGCTGTGTATCCTCATCCGCTCCACCCCACATTGGTTCATAGTGATCAACAAAGCAAAATAATATATGTTTAGTCTGTTTAGTTTTTTTTCGATTTCTGAAAAGGTATGAAAAAAACCATATATGAGCATCTCTAGATTTGAGAACAAAATAAATTAGTAATACAACAACAAATATCAATATAGCTGATACCAGCACCTCAATCTCCTCCTAGCAATACTTGCTTTAATTGTTCTATATTTTTTTCCCATGATAAAGAGCTTACTGATGATGATATCAAAACATTATCCCATTCATTTCTTTCCAAGGAGTCTAAACCAATTGATATTTCTTCAATATTGCCAGCCTCAACTAAAATACCTGTTCTCTTTTGTACAATTTCGGGTATCCCCCCCACTTCTGATGCAAGTACAGGCTTTCCACATGACAATGATTCCAGAACCACATTTGGTACTCCCTCATTATAGCTTGGCAAACATAATCCGACACTCGATTTAATATAGCCAGAAATATCCTTATGATCCACGCCTCCCAATACATTTATTTTTTTATTTAAGTTATTATTAAAAATATATTGACCTATCTCTTCCTCCAATTCCCCTTTTCCTATTATAACCAAAGGGGTACCACCTCCTCTTGATAAATAAATCTTGTATGAGTACAAGAGATCAAGAATACCCTTCGTTTTCTTTAAAGTTCCTATAAATAAAAAATAATCTCGGCCAGTTGCCATATCTAAATTAAAAACAGACGTATCCACCCCATTATAAATTGTTGTTATATAATTCTGACTAAGACATCCAGATATAGATTCAGAAAATTCTTTAGTTAACGCCTTACTAACAGATATGACACCAGATACTGATTGAATATTTTTTACAACCACATTTTTTATATCTTCGTCTTTAAGTTGATAATTTACATCACTTCCATGAATTTTTATAAACGCCTTAATATTAAATAATTTACCCAGATCAACCCCGGCAAAACCATTAGGATATAACCAAGTTGACAATATAACATCGGCTGTTTCTATATATTTTCGACCAAACAAAAGACACAAATAATATAAAATCCTATGTCGTTTATTTTTCAATATGAACGGTGCATAAAAAAACGGGAAATAACATACTGTTACTTCATTATCATCTACTATTTTTTTTTTGTAGACTGAATTTTTAATAACATCTTTTACAAGAATCGGGCACATGACGACGATATTAAAATACTTCTTAAGACTCTGTATTTGATTCCAATTAAACATTCCCCATGTACTATCCCAAGGCAATGGATATAAATTCGTCAATACTACTAAATTTTTTTTCATAGATCCTACCACCCTGTGGCATTTTTATTGCGAATAAAATAGGCGAAACCTAATACAGAAAAAACATTTAAGTTTATAAATGCTTCTAATATCTTATATAACCTAGACCCCTTTATTAGGTTGCTACCTGAAAATAACCCTAAAAAATAATAAAAATACAGAGATACTTGAATCAAAAATGAGAATTTATAAAAGATATTATTATCAAATAATAAATAATTAGATATAAGCATCATTATTAAAAAATAAGGGACTAATAGACGAATAACTTTATGAGAGAAAAATTCAAACCAGATTGGATTCCAATATGGAAAAAGATATTTTGGATTATTAAAAATCAGTTGGAAATTACCAGCCAATGTCCTTATCTTTCGTTTTTTTTCCCTAATATAATCTTTTGAAATAACATCATAAGCTTTGGCTTGAGATTCAAATAAAACTTTATATCTTTGCTCAATATAGTAAAAAGGTATTTGCACATCATCTATTAAAGTGTTAGATGGAATTTTTTTATATTTATCCTTTCTAACCATATAAATTGATCCAGTGGCTCCAGGAACATTTCCGACTCTGCCTTCCATCTTCCGAATAAATTTTTCATACTTCCAATATATCCCTACACCTTCTGCCTCACTTTCAATATCATCTAATATTACAAGCTCTCCACTAACTACACCAACTCGGTCATCATGAAAATATTTAGCCAATTCCTTTGCAGCTGTTTTTTCAACTTTTTGCCTAACATCCAACAAAAGAACCAATTCATTTTTTACACTATCCATTGCCTGATTAATACATGCAGCCTTTCCCTGTTTTACAATATTATTTATAATAACAATTCTAGAATCATTTAAACTCCTTGCTTTATATACTGTCTTGTCTACAGAACCATCTGAAACCAGAACAATCTCAAGCTTTCCTTTCTCAACATCTAGCTCCAAACAATTTTCTAATTTTTCTAAAATTCTTTCCTCCTCATTATTAGCGACAATCACAACACTAACCCCTCCTTTATATTCTTCAGTATGAGGGTTTAAAGGCATTAAAAAAGATTTAATATAAATCAGAATGGGGTAACCAATAAAGGCATAGAGTATAACGAATAAGCTTAGGTAGAATACAACTTCCATTTTGAATCACGATATGATGAACGGCGCATAATGAAGGTATGCAGTGGTCTTTCTCTTTGCTAATATATCCTTATAGACAAAACCCGCCTGCTCTTCTGATATATTTAAAAATTCAGCCAGCTCAGACTCACTTATATTATTATTCAAAGCCCATAAAGCAATATCCATTTTGTCATAAGGAAGCGAAAAGTAAAATTCGTCTTGCCCTTGATCCAAGCTATAAGTATCTGTTGTAGGCTTAGCTGTAGCAACTGACTTTGGTATCCCCATGTATTCCGCCAACTTATAAACTTGTGTTTTATATAAATGCGCAATGGGTTTGATATCGGCGGCCCCATCGCCATTTTTAACAAAGAAGCCCTGATCATACTCCAGCTTATTAGGGGTACCTATCACTGCATAGTTAAGACGGTCTGCATGAAAATATTCCACATTTTTTCTAATACGTTGTTTAAAATTTGTTGCAGCAACTATTTGTAAATACTCCTTATAGTCCATTCTTTTTTCAAGCATTTCACCAGAAGGTGTTTCAACGACAAGCATGAAATGATTAATCATTCCTTTTTGACCACCTGATATTATGATTTTATTTTTCCAGCTCCCATCGTAAGAAGGAAAAATTTTTCTTATCGCTTCATCTCGCCATTTATAACATCCAATTGCCTCTAGAGTAGGCGCTATATTCTCAATATGATATTCAATGTCTAAATACTCTGCGACCTCTTTCCCCCTATCTAAGCTTAAAGAGGATGAGTCCGTCTCAGGCAGCAATAGCCCAAATACTTTACTTTTTCCTACAGCTTTTTCACATAATGCTGCACACACACCACTATCAACGCCCCCAGATATTGCAATAACAAGACCACGTCGTTTCAACTTATCTCGCAATAGAACACGTATTTCATTACAAATTCTATCCACTTCTTTTTCTTCGTCAAAATCTAAAGCTGTTTCAAGAGACTTACTCATTACTCACCCCTTTGCGCAATTATTACCCTATGGTTACCTGCTTGATCATCTACATAATCAACTGATAAATAGAACCCAGACTTCATTATTTGTTTTTTTATCATTTCAGCTTGACCTAAACCAACCTCAAAAATCAAATACCCTAATGGTTTCAGAAAATAACTAGAATCTGATATAAGTCGTCTAATTATATTTATTCCAAAAGCTCCACCATCAAATGCTAAGCTTGGTTCAAATGCTGATATTTCCTTATGCATTTCTGAAACTTTGGAACTCGATATATACGGTGGATTGCATGTTATGATATCAATGCTTTCTTGCATCCTATCTTTTTTAAAGGGGTCCAGTAAATCTCCAGAAAAGAATTTTACTTTCTTTTCTAAACCCAAAAAGACTGCATTTTTTTTTGCTAAAGAAACAGCGTCAACTGATAGGTCAGATACATATATATTTATTAAATCCACCTTATTGGCTATCGCTAAAGCCACATTACCAGCTCCTGTACATACATCTATCAAATTAATGGGTGAATTTTGAGATCCTATAGACTTGGCAATATCAATGGCTGCGCTAGCAAGAAGCTCTGTCTCTTTTCTTGGTATTAGAGCTTCCTCTCCTGCCAGCATCTCCAACCCCAAAAAAGACTGCCTTCCTGTTATATAAGCTAATGGAACACCTTGAATACGCTGACTGACATATTCATCAAGTCTTTCAATTTGCTCATCAGACAAATCTTTAAGCTCTGCATCATTAGCCTTTATAACAGAAATTGGTTTACCTGCCGCTGCATACCATAGAGCTTTCAGTGTATTTTCAGCTGTCTCTTCAGGTTTATCAGGTAGTATTTCAATGCTTTCTGACAGTTTATTTAAGTAGTTATAAAATATATCATTCACTTAACTTATACCCTTTTTACTGATTTTCCCTGTATTGGTTTTTTCCAGTTCATCAACAAATTCAAAGTATTTAGGAACCATGAAATTCTCTAATTTACTAATACATATCTTTTTAATATCCATAACAGTAAGATTAGATCCCTCATCTAAAGCCACAAAACATTTTACAGCTTGGCCAAGCACATCATCTTCTACACCTATGAC
>WFTA01000022.1 GCA_015485715.1 Patescibacteria group bacterium | reverse complement strand
TAGACGCTTTGTATGAGGCAAGAGTTAGAGTTATAATATCCGCTGCTACTGTGCCAAAGAAGCTTTATCGTGGGCGTGACCACTCTTTTGAATTTGAGCGCACTATATCAAGATTATTTGAGATGCAAAGTGAAGGATATCCTTGAAACAAAATCTTTTTGAGATTAACATGATTTTTATAACGAATAATTTTATTAATTTTTAAGGGGAACTATAAATATGTCCAGATTTTTTCTTATGCTTGTAGCGGTATTGGTGATCCCGTTTATGTCTTATGCTCAAGATGTTGATGATATTGTTAATATTATTGATGAGGCTGATCATAGAAGCATAGCAGAGATGTTGAAGCTTCAAGATGCTATACCAGCGGCAGAAAAGAATTGTTTAAGGTATAAAGATAAAAAAGAATGTCGATGTGATAATGGCTATTTATATGGTGAATATGATTTACTTTTTAGTAAATTATCTGAAAGACACCCAGATTGGGATCAAAAAACATTAAAATATAATTTTTATTGGGAGGGCGTCACCTATGAAGGTAAAACCGACATGGATACTTTGATGCGTTATTCAGATAAGTTTAAAGTTCTTGATTGTAGTGTTGATGGTGACAGCAAGGGTAAGATTGAAAAGAAATAGATGTTATTATTCAATACTGCTGCTTACTATATCTTTCATCAGACCTTGAAGGGGAATCATAATATTTGAGCAGTTTTTTTCTTCTCTATAGAGTGATTGTATAGATGCTATTATAACTTTTTTTCTGTAATTTGGATTTTTCCATTTCTCTTTGAGTATGGTGAGTATTTTTTTGCTCTTTATATTTTTGGTAAACTCACTATATATTCTTTTTTCAAAATCATTATAAAATCTCTTTGATTGTTTGATTTTTTCATAGTCCTTTTCTGATTTGGCTAAGAATTTATCCTTTTTACAAGCTATACTGTCTTTTTTTGCAGAATTTATTGAATTAAAAAGATTATTTTCTAGTTCATCTGGAACAGGGCAGTTATTCTTTATTAGGTGAGTATATGAGTATGATAGATTTATAAAATTATCTATTTCCTCTGGTGGTATTTCTAAAGTAGAAATTCTTTGTTTTATCTTTTGGAACTCAAGATTTTTAGTTTTATTATTTTTTGTCTTTTCTGAAAATTTTTCTATTTTTTTGTCGATGTATGATTGGCTGCATATATCGTAAAATATAGGGTCGAAAAGGTCTGGAACAAAAACTTTATATGCCATATACAGACTAAAAAAAATGAATAAAAATGTGCCTTCTAAAACTTTTTTCATACTTAATATTTTATATTTAACCTTTTAAATAATATGTCTAAATCACATATAACTAGGAGTCTATAAAAATAGCGTGTTTTTTTGTTCCCTTGCTCCGAATCTATAAAAACGCTATGCCTTTATAGTATAATTTTTATGATTAAAATAAAGGGATAGACATAATGAAAGATCCAGTAAGAATTGCAGTTACAGGCGCAGCAGGACAAATAGGTTACGCGTTGTTATTTCGTATTGCTTCAGGTGATATGTTAGGGGCTGATCAGCCTGTTATATTGCACCTTCTTGAGATAACGCCGGCTCTTGGAGCTCTTGATGGCGTGGTTATGGAGCTTAATGATTGCGCGTTTCCATTACTTGCGGGAACAGTTACAACTGATGATCCTAACGTGGCATTTAAAGATGTTGACTTTGCCCTTTTGGTTGGCGCGATGCCTCGTAAAGAAGGAATGGAGCGTAAAGACTTGCTAGAGGCCAATGGCGGGATATTTGGCCCTCAAGGGAAGGCCATAAATGATCATGCTTCGCGCGATGTTAAGGTTCTTGTTGTTGGTAATCCTGCAAATACAAATGCACTGATTGCTCAACAAAATGCTCCTGATCTTGATCCTAGATGTTTTACGGCGATGGTGCGTTTAGATCATAATCGTGCAATGAGCCAACTTGCAGAAAAAACAGGAACTCATTCAACAGATGTGAAGAATATTATTATCTGGGGTAATCATAGTGCAACACAATATCCTGATTTACATCACGCGATGGTTAAATCTTCCAATGCGATGAGCTTGGTTGATCAAGATTGGTACGAAAATACCTTTATTCCTGATGTGCAGCAGCGCGGAGCGGCAATTATCAAGGCTAGAGGGGCTTCTTCTGCGGCAAGTGCAGCAAGCTCTGCTATTGATCATATGCGCTCTTGGGCTTTGGGCACTCCGGAAGGAGAGTATGTGTCTATGGCTATACCATCTGATGGTTCTTATGGCATAGAAGAGGGGGTAATATTTGGTTATCCTGTGACATGCAAAGATGGCAAATATGAAATCGTACAGGGTTTGGAGATAAATGAATTTTCACAAAACCGTCTTGATATTACTGATAAAGAGCTTAGGGAAGAGCGCGCAGCCGTTGAGAAACTTTTTTCTGGGCAATCAGCAGCAGCGTAGTAATAGTTGTTATTATTAAAATTTCCAATAGGCCGGTGTGAATATAACCATAACGGTGAGTATTTCTAGGCGGCCTATTAACATTCCCAAACATAACAGCCATTTGGCCGAATCGGGCAAAGATGAAAAGTTTCCAGCAGGGCCAATAGTTCCACCAATTCCAGGTCCAACATTGGCAATAGATGTTGCTGCGCCACTTATTGCTGTTTCAAAGTCCAGTCCAATTAAGGCCAGAGCTAAAGTAAGTAGTACATTGAATAAGACATAAAGCCCAGAAAACCCAAGCACTGTATTAACAAGAGATTGAGATATAGGCCTGCCTTGATAACGTATTGGAAAAATTCCAGTAGGGTATAGTAATCGGTCGGTTTGTTGCCCCACGGCCTTGGCCACAATTGATATACGCATTATTTTCATACCACCAGCCGTAGATCCTGCGCTTGCCCCAATATATGTTAGGAAGAAAAAGAATATAGTGGAGAAGCTGCCTAGGGCTGTATAGTCAATAGTTGCGTATCCTGTGGTTGTGATTACAGAGACAATGCTAAAAATAGAGTCTGTAAAGCTTTTTGTAAGTGTATAATTTTCATTAGTCCATATCCAAGCCGTCATTATAATAGTTAGTATAACAACAATAGCTGTATATATTATTGTTTGCTCATCTTTAAAAAAACCAAAATGCTTTTGATAAAATAATTTGATATATAGGATAAACGGAATACCGCACAAAAACATAAATATAGTGGCAGTAAGCTGCATTGAGGTGCTTTCGTAATACCCGAAAGAGGCATCATGGGTTGAAAACCCGCCAGTTGGGATAGTAGTAAGAGCATGATTTATAGCATTAAACAGAGTCATTCCTTCTAAATAATATGACAGTGCGCAAAGAACGGTGAAGCCAATATAAACAACAAGTAAATGTTTCATAATATCGGCACTTCTTGGAATAAATTTTTCTGATTTATCTGAGGATTCAGTTTGAAAAAGCTGCATACCACCAACTCTAAGGGTCGGTAGTAATATAATTG
>WFTA01000021.1 GCA_015485715.1 Patescibacteria group bacterium | reverse complement strand
AATTTAAATTAAAAAGAAAGGAGGTGGTAAGATGGCACCAAATATGATAGAAGGTAAAGGACCGGAAACAGAATATCAAACAGTTGAACTTGTATTCTATATATCCGATGATGATGTTCGGAGATTTTTAATACAACAACAGGGAAATGAACTAGAACAAATAATAAAAAATTTTCAAGAAAGGTTTAATTTTGCCCCAAGCATATATAACCCTGAAGATCTTCAGAACAAAGGAATAACTTACCAACATGATTCAAGTTATATGACGATCTCAGTAAAAATAAAAAAACAATAAACATCTTATTCTCAAAACACCCCCTTAAAAATCCACCCCAGTATTATTATAACTATAAAATACACAATGTAGTAATACTGGGGTGATTTTTGTTTGAGGAGACTGTAGATGCTCATAAAATACTATGGCCATTTCTTGCCATCTATATATATCTGTTTGAGAAGAGAATTTCCATTTCTATCTACCTTAACTTCAGCCAAAACTTCCTTGCCAAAAAATCTAAAATCTCTGCCAACCCCTTCAGGTATGTAATATTCTTCTATTCCATACTTAATACGGATACTTCCATCAAAGTTATTTCCAGCCACCCTTCCTTTTATAAATATATCTGATTCCTGCGGTTTAGATTTCTGTACATACCATACATCCCAGTATTTTTTGCCACTCCTTTTTAATATAACATATACCATATCTCCCTTTTTTACTCTATCACCCCTAAAATATGATTGCGGAACTCGGGATATATTATATTGAAATGTAATATAATCCCCTCTTAAAAGATCTCTTGGATCTTCAGGAACTATTTTCAAAAATATTGTCTTGGGCGAAAATAATATGGATATCTGGGTAAGCACCAAAGCTAAAATGATAACTATCTGAACTAAAACTGCTAAAATATATTTTTCTCTTTTTTTCATATATTTACATTCTTTTTTACGTTTGTAATTATATATTTTCTTCCTTTTTCCATACTCCACCCAAGGGCCAGCATAAGTGCTCCTGCACCTAAAAAGAAAATACTTTTGTCTATAAATTCAAAAAACCAGTCAAAATATTTTATTATCACTAAAATAAACACTGATTTTGCTCCTAAATTTATCATCCATATTTCCCGCTGATTGTATCCAAGAAAAACCACGCTCAAAAGCATTACAAATACAGAAACATTGAAAAACACTGCCCAAAATATACCTGCATTACTCAGACTCCAATATCCTTCAGATAATGTCTGACCTGGCAGGACAGAGGCCAAAACAACAAACCCGGCAAAACACACAAGAAATATTAATTCATACTTTGATATAATTTTCATTTTAAAAGTCCGCATCATCAAAGCAACAAAAAGCACAAACAATACAGACAAAGATAGATACATCTCCCAAGAACTTATCAGATAAAATCCCTTTGTTAAATCTTCAAATATATTCAATCCTCCCTTTGTTGAAAATACAAAAAAGGAACCAATCATATAGATTAAAGATAAAACCACATAGACAAAATAAAATCGTTTGTATTTAACAATCTTAAAACTCCATTTACCAATAAGGTAAAATATCAAAAATATAAATGACATGCCTGCAAAAACATAAATAGTTTTAAGCTCGTATTGACTTACCCATTCTACAGATTTTGCATTCCACCACGAAACCAATCCAAGTAAACTAAACACCAAAACAAGAACAGACTTAAACTTGTATGCTATATACAATCCGACTCCTGAGACCAGCAGCAATATCCAGTACCACCTGATATCCAAACCAAAATCCCTGTTTATGGCAAGCAATGTTAAAAATAAAAACGCAAGAGAAAGAGAAAAAAATATCTGGCTTAAAATATCTTCTCTTCCCAAAGATATGTGCAAATACCAATTATTATCAGAGATTACACTCTTTTTCTTTCTCCTCAACAGGAAAATTATAAGCACTATTACAAATATCAGAACAACAGGCCAAAATAATATGGAAATAAAAATCCAAGACATATACTTAAAAATACTTTTTATATTTTTTAGGAATATTTTTATACATATACAATCCTGTACCAAAAGCCATAATTGCAGCTATGGCCAGCAAAACGGCAGGAGTAAACAAAAAACGATCATAAAACACATCTGTCAAAATAAAATCACTTATCCGATAGCCGACAACACTTACAATACCAAGAACCATAGATATAAAAAATAAGGGATATGATTTTATAACACCTGCCATAACCAAAGATCCTATCATCCACAATATAAATCCATCAGGCCAATTAACACGCATATTGTATATCTGAGATACCAAAAAAATGCCTGCACCATAAGAAATATTTCCCAGCACTATAAATGTATCCCCTGTCTTAGGCAGCTTTTTTTCATACTTCATATACCATCCCAGTAGATAAAAAACAACTAAAAAGGACAAAACCACCAAGACTTTCACTGTTTTTGACATCTCATCCCAATTTGCAGCAACAAACGAAAAAATACCAACACCGACCAATACTGCTCCAATCTTAAATATTATACTTGTAATTTTATTATGTGCTGTTTCTTTATCAACTTTTACACCAGAATCAGACTTATTGCCTGAAAAACCAACTCTCTGAAGTCCGCTCTCAATATCATCTACACCATAACCCTTATCAAGCAAGTATTTATAAATCTCTTCTTTTGTAGAATTTTGGGATAAAAGCTTTCTAATGTATGAATCTATATTACCTTTATTCTTCATAAAATTATCTATACTACTTCCCCTCTCCCCTTAATTTCAAAATAAATCTTGAAAAAGGATTATGGGGAAATTTAATAGCTATGAAATATATTAAGTAACTTAGTATAATTCCTGTAAGGGTTATAATAAGTGCTGTTTGGGTGTATTTAGGCTCATATGGCGGCATAAGTATAAGCCAAAGAGAGAAATATCCAAATCTTAAATACGGCCTGTACCATTTTTTGGGTTGGTGGTAGAGAAAGATAGTGATAAATGGGAAGAAAAAAGCCATAGATAGGAGGAAACCATCAATATATTGACCTGGAACAGATAATATCCATGCGCCTCCAGCTCCATATTGAGGATATACAGATAAATAAATCTTAAAAAACACCCCCTTAAATATCCATCCAAGTATCATTATAACTATAAAATACACAATGTAGTAATACTGGGGTGATTTTTGTTTGAGGAAATTCATATATTATTTTTTAAATACTTTATTTGATCTTTGAGTATACTGTATCCGTCCTTATCTATGAGTTTTGACTTGTAAAAATTATTTAATTGCTTGTCTATATTATTATACATCTTTTTGATAATTTTTTCAGTTTTGTTCTTTGCAAACTTGGATATAACAGGGTTTTGGAAAATTTTAGCTGTATTTTTAACTATCCTCGCTTGACTTTTAAGTGCAGCTGCTATGCCTTTGCTCTTTATCATACCTTCTCTGTATGCTCTGTCTATATCCTGAATAAAACTATCTATAGTTGCATAAATATAAAATTTTACTTTTTTCTTTGTTCTGTTTCCTGCCATATCCTCTGCTTTTATCTTCAAAGTATGCTTGCCATTTTTAAGATAAAAAAGATCAATTTTATCATCATCTGTAACATCCCTGCCATTTAGATATACTTTATATTCTTTAACTCCTGACTCTTCATCATATATACTTACATCTAAATCTATAACTTCTGAGTGAGGGTATGATTTTCCATCTTCAGGACTTCTAGCATCTATCACTGGAGGGTTTGCATCCTGAATTTCAATATCTGATAAAACATCTTCTTCATCTCTGTCCATATCAAAGTTGTACTTAAGCAGCCTGCCTTCTCCATACACACTTCCCTCAATGCTTTTCTGGACAATATTTTGATCAGATATATAATCTATGGTCATTTTATAATCCCCTTCTCCTGTAGTTTGAGCTTGCATAGTATATCGCCCTTCTTCAGGATTAGGAATAAGGATAAACTCAGGATGGGTGTTGGGGCCTGTGTAATACGCATAAGGTATATCCTGAAGGATAGTATCTACATCAAAATCATATCCTATTTTTCTTCCATTGGGATCTGTGATCTGGATATCTAATGGAGATGCCAAAGTAATAAACAGATAGGAATCAAAATCAGGCACATACTGATAAGAAGAAGATATAGCAATATCCTTGCCAGTAAATTCTTTGTATATATCTGGAATGGATTTTTTAACAATATCTCTATGGTCTATACCATCTTTAACAATGGTTGTATCTACTGGAAACTCCTGCAGACTATAAAGAGGCACTGTTTCATCTCCTGTACCTAAAACCACACCCTTGCTTCTATCCAAAGGAGTAAATCCCTTGGGCTTTCCATGTTCCCATTTTGGTGCTTCTTTGTGGTCTTTTGTAATCTGATACTGGACAATGGTAGAATTCTGTTTTTCTCCATAGATCATCAATGACCTGCGAACCCTACTGGTGAACTTGGATATATTTTCTGGTCTGTTTAAATAAACCAAAAAACCATTTTGTGGATAATCATCAGACTGAGGCGAATATATAAGTTCTTTATTGTTATCAACATCAGAGAGATAAGTATAATCTGGCAAAAGCTGTTGAACAGAAAATACAGGATATTCTCTAACAAACTCAAAAATAGAATCATATCCTAGAGACTCAGATATCTTTTTAAATATAACTTCTTCAAATATATTGTCCCTTGTCCTACCCCCCAAATACCCACCTTCCCATGTCAGATATGCTTTTGGTGCTCCTCTGTGAGGTGTAGCCAAAAACACTACTTGATCTACATCTCCCTGATATAAATCAGATACCACATAATATCTGGTGATAAGCCCGCCCATAGAATGGGCTATGATGTCTACTTTACTGGCTCCTGTTTTATCCTTTATCTCCTGAATTTTATCTTTTAGAAGTCTGGCTGTCTGGATATTGGAATTGCGCCAGTCATAAGTGAAGACAAAAAAGTTTTTATCTTTTTCATACTCATCCTGCATATCAAAAATCTTTATCAAATCAGTATATGTGCCCAGCAGTGGATCTGGATACCACTTATCAAACCATGGGAATATCTTTTCAATCAGAAAATCAACTCCTTTCTTTTTAAAAAGAAGGAATTTGAGCTCAGTCAGATTCCAACTCCCTAAAATACCCGGAACTACAATCACAGGATCAATAACAGGAAGTCTCTCAAGCTCTATATCCAATGATACAGACTCATAGCACTCTATATAAATATCAGTTGTGTATGTTTCATAATCCTTGTGCTCTGCTTTCACAGTAAAAGTCTTTCCACACCTGCCTCCAACATCTAAAGTATACCTTCCATCTGAGCTTACAAATGCGGTTTTTGAAAAAGAAGGATCAGACACATCAACAGCTGTGATGACAGCATCAGGGATAGTAGTTTGGGTATCTTTGTCCTTTATCTCACCTGTTAAAATCCCATAAGGAGGTGCTATGAGAAAAGCTTGCGCTCTATAGGTACTGTTTCTATCCATCCCAAAAAATAACAAAACAGCAGATAAAACTGCTGCCACAATAAGAGAAAAAGAAACACTCAATATACCTTTTTTCCATTTAAATTTTATATTTCCTCTTCCCATTCTCCCTGTATTATTTATTTTATTGTACATATTTATATAAAACTAAACAAGAGTTGCTGTGGATAAATAATCCAGAACTTAAAAATATTTAAACCCAAAATAACATTCCAAAACCAATAAACACAACCCACTCTCTCCTAAACCTCTCCATCTTTCGTCAAATATATGACGATCGTCAAATATTTGACAAAGAATTTTTGTTTTACTTTTCTTTAATTTCTAATTTAAGTTTTTGATTGTCTGACTTTTTTTGCGACCGCAAAATTTGTCAGACATTCTAACATTCTGTAGAATGTTAGAATATTTTGTTTGCTGAATATAAACTGTACTTTAGTCTAAAAATTAAAAGGTGGTAAATCAATACAAACCCATCATCTGACTTTTCTCATCTGCCATTGTCCAACTTATATCCCGATGTATATCGGGTTGATAAGATAATCTATGTTATAGATTCCCGCTTTCGCGGGAATGACAAAGAAAGGATGTGGGAATGACAATATGATGTGTGATGTTGTTATCCAAGCTTCATTCCTGTCATTGTCTGGTTTTTACCCCGTTGAACATCGGGGTGACCAGACAATCCATACCTTATGAATCCTTGCTTAAAGCATGGGATGGCAATATTGTAGTGGTTGATTGGGCAATCTATATAATTGGATTCCCCGATTTAATCGGGGAATGACAATGTTGTAAAATGTCATTACCCTGCTTTTTTTAGTGTCATTACCCGGCTTTTATCCAGCTTAACATCGAAGTGACCAAGTAATCCATTTTCTGGATCCTCTAGGACTTTGTCCCGAAGGGACAGGTCCTCATTTAAAGCGTAGGGTGACAGGGTAGGAAAGTTGGGAATAACAAGTGAGGGAATGTCGCAAATATGGTTTTTCTATAAAAAACGAACTATCTTACAGCAGACTACAGGGGACTCTTTTGGGATAAAGCTACAAAATACTTATCTCTAAAATCCTGTCTACTCTGAATACTCTTATATCTTTTCTAATATGACAATACCCTTCAACTCCAATATATGTCCTGCCTGCGTATTCCATCTCACCTACATATTGGGGAGTGATAATTCTTTGAGATTTTTCGTCTTTTTGCTTAAGATATACAATTTCCAGATTCTTACCTTCATCTATAGCTTTTTGAATAAGTTTTACTTTATCCTCAAGAGGCATATTTTGCTCTGATTTTCTGTACTGAAAAGATGTCAAAAAATCCATAACCTGCCAATCCATCCATATACTGCTCTTTTTAAGAGGCCTTTTAAGCACAAGCCCATCTAGTGATGTACATCTTGAAAGAGCCACATACATCTGGCCGTGGGCAAAAGTGCGGGGGATGTCTATAATTACCTTATCAAATGTTTTGCCCTGACTCTTATGAATAGTAATAGCCCAAGATAATATAATAGGAAACTGGGTATATGTACCCACAACTTCTGTATCTATAGCGCCCGTCTCCTCATCATAAATATATCGGAATATCTCCCAGCTGTTTGGGGACACATCAACTACATCTCCATCTGCAAGCTCAACCTGTACTGCAGCATTTCCTTTTTCATCTTCCACAAAATCAACTACATACCCTATAGTACCGTTTACCCATCTGTTGTATTTATCATTATTTACCATCATTACCTGTGCACCTCTTTTCAACCGAAGCTCCAGTGGAGCAGGCAGACTCTTAGGGTCAAAGTCGCCCTCTATATATCCCTTAAAAACATACTCGTCTCCTTTTAACGCGGCAAGCATTTTACTGTTTATCATCTCTGCCTGCCTGTTTGTCCCAACCAGATGTATGTACCTGTCTTTATGGGACGGCTCAAAGTCAGGGACAACTCTTTTGTTTAAAATATCTATGTCTTTATCCTGAATGGTTTTGTTTCTTACTTTATTTAAAATCTCAATAAACACATCATCTGTCTGCCTGTATATTTTATCCAGTTCTACAATTTCAATATCTATACTCTCAAATACTTTTGACGAAAAAAAATAAGGAGATCTGTAGTAATTTGTAAAAAAGTCCTTTTCCTCTGATGTAACTACAGGAGGAAGCTGATAAAGATCTCCGAAAAAAACCATCTGCAATCCGCCAAAAGGTTTTCTCTTTTTTGTTATCTTCCGCAAATATATATCTACACAATCAAGCAAATCAGCCCTGACCATAGAAATCTCATCTATGATTATCATATCCAAGCTTGATATGATTTTTCTAAATTTATCAGACACTTTTTTATTTCTTGCAGAAGACGGATTTATGTCCGGCTTAAATCCAAAAAAAGAATGTATGGTTTGTCCTCCTATATTTACTGCCGCAACACCAGTGGACGCAAGAATTGCTGCATTTTTGGAAGTTGTATCCCTAAAATAAGAAAGCAGTGTAGATTTTCCTGTACCTGCCCTGCCTGTGATAAAAATATTTTTAGAGGTATTTTCCATCAACTCCAAAGCCTCTTTAAATTTCGGGTTTAACTCTATCTTCATAGATCTGACAGCATAAATCTTAACTTATATCATTTTCTCATTTTTTAACAAAAAAATCAAAACTCAACTTACATCAAACACACTCTGAATAAATATTTTAAAAAATTAAAATTTATGGAATAATAAAAAATATGCCGAATAAAAACTCCAATAAGGATATATCAATTATACGCGCAAAAAATAAAGATATAGATTTTATCTACCAATGTGTGGTGGAATTTTATTCTCAAAATCCTTACGAAATAAAAACAATATCAGATAGAAAACTAAAACAAGCTATTGTTAAATTGTTGAAAACAAAAAACAACTATTATTTTATAATAAAACATAACAAGCAACCTGTAGGTATATTGCAAGTCATGAAAACAGGAAAAAATAAAGCTGAGATAATACTTATATATATCCGAAAAGAATACAGACACAAAGGTATAGGCGAGTACTCTATAAAATACATACTTCAATGGCTTAAAAAGAAAAACATCAAATACATAAAAACTGAGATAAATATTCACAATAAAATATCCCAGAGGTTTTTCAACTCTCTGGGTTTTACAAAGCATAGCCTGATATACACTAAAAATATTGATTGTTGATACTCAAATAAGAACCTATTCGCCATTTTTCACATAAGCAGGTACTGCCTGTTGCTTAGACTCTTGTCTGGCTGTAGATTTATATACAAAGTGGGGGGTGTTTTCCACCTGCACACTTCCGCTTATATGTACAAAAGCACTTTTTTCATAAAACTCCTGAAGATTGTGTGCCCCCACATACGACATTGCGCTCCTTAAGCCGCCTGAATACATATCTATAACTTCCTTGATGGTGTATCTGGGCTCTACATATACCTCACATCCTTCTGGAGCTCTGAATCTACCTATAGCACTTCCGTTATCTTTCATATACGATGCAGATGCCTGCCCTCTATAGATATTGCCTTTTGGCTTTTCTATACACTCTGCAAATGCAGATCCCATCATCACATACTGAGCTCCTGCGGCCAGAGCTTTTACAAAATCACCTGTATTTTTAACACCTCCATCAGCTATAACTTTCACTCCCTCAACCTCTGAAGTATCAAGTACAGCTGACAGTTGAGGTATACCCACTCCAGTTACAATTCTGGTTGTGCACACACTTCCTGACCCTATACCCACTCTAATGTACTCTATACCATATTTGGCATATTTCTCCACTGCCTCGAAAGTGGCAACATTTCCCACAATAAGGTCTAAACCTGTCTCCTCTTTAATCCTAACAGCTGTCTCTATTACTTTTTTCATTCCACCATGCGCTACATCCAGAAGAAGCATGCGAGCGCCTCTTTCTTTTAATTTTTTGGCTGTATTTATCGCATCTTTGAGCCCTATGGCAAAAACAGCCTGCACACTATCCTCTGCAAGCCTTTCACAAATATTCAAATTTTCCTCTATATCTCCTCGTGGGAGCACACCCAGCGCACCTGCCTCATGCATTTTTCTGACCACTTCTTCTGAAGAAATTGTATCCATAGGAGCAGAAATTATAGGGATATCAAGCTGGAAAGGCCCTATTCTACAGGAAGTATCTGCTTCAGCTCTTGAAGATAAAGAAGTTTCGCTCTGGGGAACTATCAAAACATCATCATAAGATATAGCCATTGGACTAAATCCGGTTACTTCAGGCCATACTTCAAATTTTCCCCTTCCCTGATAAAACTTTTTTGACATAATTGCGCCCTTCTATGTAAATTTACCTAAACACACAATTTATATTCTATACTTCTGCTAAAATAAGTCAATTAAATTTGTCCACAAACGCTATGTATTATTACACTGACTTTTTATATTCCTTCCACGCCAAGATGATTTTAAGTATAATATTTTTTGAATCTACGACTCCCCATCCTCCTTTTTTATAAATAGTAGGAACCAAAGCTTGAAATTTTTCTTCCATCTTGATACCCTCCTCTGTCCACACTCTGATGTTTCCCATAAGTTCTTCTGCAAACCTTTTTCCATCTTCACCTTTCAGATCAAATTTTTTAATCATTTCATCAGCACCAGATAGAACTTTTACTATTTCCAAATCTCTTACTTGAATATACCTCTTATACATTTCATTTAATCCATTTTTTATATTTACAGGAATGTTTTCACTCTGGCATAATTTAGTCATCACATATCGTAAAGCCAAAAATCTCTTTCCCAAATCCACCTTGGCTTCTGAATTTGAATCTACATTTATATTTTGTTTATACCATCTCCCTGCTGAGCTGGGACCGCCTACATATTCTGCTACGCTTAAAGCAAAAAGATTAAACTCATCTACTGTAGATTCTTCTTTGTTGCCTTTTTTAAAATTTTTTAATCTTTCTAAATATTTCAAAAAACTATCCATAAAAGCAAGCAATCCGCAAAACACAGATCCGTCACCCTGAAGATCAAGAGCACGCACTATCTGCTTCTCACTATTTAATCTTGCTAAATTTTCTAAATCTAACCATACCTCTTGACCTGACTGGTTATTAATATGATTTATTGCTCTTGTAATCCCTTTTTCAAATATTTCCACTGCTTCCTTAGCTCTTCCCGGCTGTATTTGGGCCGGGCCATAGGACATATTTTCAAAAAGGCCCAAACTTAAATTCAAAGACTCTATTAAAGGATTGATATTAAAAGATCTTTCGTAATTGACATCTATCCATAAAAAAGAAGCATAATACTTCATAATTTTCTGAACCATCTCTTCATCTATTTTTATATCTTTATATCTATTTTCCAAAATATTTAAGACAAATTCAGAAAATTCATCATAATCAAATTCTCTTCCATAAATACGCAATTTTATGTCTTTGTCTTCACCCTTTAAAAAATCACATACTTCTTTGGTTTTATTTTTTATCTTCTCTGTCTCTCTATCATATTCTGTTTTAAAAAGGAGACCTATCACAGAAGTACAGGATAATAACATCCTCGATAACTGTTTGATAAATTCTCTTCTACTCATTCTGAACTCTGAAGTTTCTCTTTTACACGGCATAAAACAAGAAAAATACTAATTTAAAATAATATAAAAAAATCCTCCTTTTAGCAAGGGAGGAGATCGATCTATAAATCCAAAATCTGAAACATCCCTGAAATCCTAAATTCGAAATACGAAATTCTAAACAAAAACCAAAGATAATTTTCTAATTTTCAATTTACAACCCCAGTCATCCCAGTCATTCTACGGGATAAATTCGACCACGTCATGCTACATGGCGGACGGGGTAAAATTTTCAATCAATTCCTCAATTTTCTAATGAATTAAATTCCCCAACACTGCAGCATGCATCAGTCTTATAGTTTAAACCATTAAGATATTAAGTCATTGGAAAATTCATTGGTTAATTGAAAATTGGATAATTACTTTTTTATTGTTTAGTATTTAGAATTTCGTATTTAGAATTTTAAAACATTGTTGTTTGGTGCTTGGTGTTTGTCAGGTAAATTAGGAATTAGAACAGTTGGGCTAATTTATATATGGTATTTGGAATTTTAAAGTTGTTTAGGATTTAGGATTTAGAATTTCGGATTTAGTATTTTACTCTTGTGCGCCTAGAGGGATTTGTTCTGATTTTAAATCAGAACACCCCGATCTTGTATCGGGGCGCCTATATGTTATTTAATATACGATTCAAGAAAATGGACAAAGCCATATTTTAATGTGCGCCCAGAGGGATTCGCCCTGTCATTCGACAGGGCGCCCTGATGTATATCAGGGCGAACCCATTTATTTTGTATTAATACGACTCAACTAAAGCAAGTATTCTATGTTTAGGTGTGCGCCCAGAGGGATTCGAACCCCCGACACAGAGGTTAAAAGCCTCCTGCTCTACCAGGCTGAGCTATGGGCGCAAATTAGAAAAAAGTCGTATTTTTTATATAAAATATAATGCTCCGGGGGTGGGACTCGCCCTGTTATTCGACAGGGCGCCCTGATGTATATCAGGGCGAACCCACAACCACAATCTTTATTTAATCAACAAAACTTCTATCCTAAACTAAAATCATGGCTCCGGGGGTGGGACTCGAACCCACAACCAACTGGTTAACAGCCAGCTGCTCTGCCGATTGAGCTACCCCGGAATATTATTTTTAATATACTCTCTTCCTGCTCCTGACTTTAAATATTTTTCTCTAGCACGTGCTTTTTTTTCTGTCAGGATATTCTTCTTTATAAATCAACTTAAAAGGAGCTCGTGATTTCGTGGAACCTTTATATCCTAAATTATGTTCGTACAATCTTCTACTAAGATTATTAGTCATTCCTATATATAGATTTCCATCCTTCAGACTCCTTAATACATAAACATAATATGGCATATATTATTTTTTAAAATAATATGTAATATATAGCTGCTCCCTGCCTGCCGGCAGGCAGGTGCCGATTGAGCTACCCCGGAATATCTATAATACAATATATTTATAATTTTAAAGTGCAACCTAATTAACTGTAAATAAAATAAATAAAAAAACAAAACTTTAATGTGCATAATTATTATAAAATCCTTTTTTCAAAATGTCAATAAATAATCAAGGCCTTAAAGAGTTGTCTACTCATTGATATTATCTTGCTTTAAGCTCTCTTGATAAAATTTAAGTTCTTCTTTGAGTGATCTGATAATATTATTCCTTTTTACAAACCCGTGGGCTTCGCCTTTGAAAAGAATATACTTTGTTCTTATACCTTTCCTTTTCAGAGCTTGATACATCTTTTCTGCCTGATTGGGTGGTACAATTTTGTCTTCATCACCCTGAAGAAACAAAATAGGTGTTTCTATAAACTCTATATTATATACTGGTGAAAGCTTTATATACTTCTCCTTTTCCTCAGGGTATTTACCTATCAAAACATCAAGATAATGAGATTCAAATTTATGCGTCTGCTCAGCTAAAAGCTGTAAATCACTCACACCAAAATAAGAAACACCTGCCCTAAACATACTGGTAAAAGTAAGAGCCATTAAAGTAGTATATCCTCCAGCACTTCCTCCTCTGATAAAAGCTCTTGTTATATCTGCCAGCCTGCTGTAATGAAGATACAAAACACCAAATACACAATCATCAACATCTACTCTGCCCCATCTTCCCCTAAGTTTATCTCTATACTCCCTTCCATATCCGTAACTACCTCTGTAATCCACATCCAATACAGCAAATCCTCTGCTGGTAAAATACTGTACTCTGATATTGAAAGACTGACTACAGGAAGCAGTAGGACCTCCATGTGTAAATACAACCACAGGAGGCAGACCTTTTCCTCTGAACTTTTTATTCTTGGGGGGATAATAATTAGCATAAGCTGTATCTCCTCCTGAGGTGGTATAGATTATCCTCTTGGGTGTGGAAATATATGCTCTGTCTAAACCCACATCTCCTCCTTTTATATATCTCAGTTTCTTGGTTTTAATATTATACTCACACAATGTATAATCTCTGGTAAAACTGGCTCCTATAAATAAAACTTTGTCTTCGCTGGTATGGATATATATAAAATTTGTAAGGGGCAGGTCTAATCTGGATGCTTTTTTAGTCTTTAAATCAATCAACCAGCAACTTTGTCCTTCAGTAGATCTTACTGCTGTAAATACCTTATCCCTGCCTACAAAACCATATCTTCTCCAGCCAAAAACAAACAAAACATCTGAAAATTCAGCTTGAAGATCGGTTAATTTCTCAGACTTGCCTGACTTAAAATTTTTTATTCTATATATCTGAAACCAATTATCTCTATCCCAAGTGAAATAAAGATGTCTGCCAATCCATAAAGGTTCATTTACTGCTGTTTGCTTCCCTCCAGCAATCTTTATTGGTTTTTTAAACCTACCGCTCCTGCCAGTCTCTGATATATATAATTCTGACTCATCCCAAGGCATATGAGGATGCCTCCAGCAAATAAAAGCAATCTTTCTACCGCTTTTATCTATCCTTGGCCATGCGTAAAAATCACATCCGGAAAACAAAACCTCCTCTTTCCCATCTTGAGTTCCTACCTTTACAATCTCATTTTTCGGCTCCCTGTTTTTAAAATGTGTTTCTCTTACACAATACAAATAATTGCCTTCTCTATCCAAACAAAAATCAGCATACCTGCTTCTTTCTCTTTTGGTGAGTTTGGTTATTTTATGCCCTTCCTGTTTGTATATCTGCTGGTCTTTCTTGTTAACAAAATAAACCACAGAATCTTTTACTGCATATGACAGGCCTCCATACTCATGAACTCTTGACTTTACATCATATCCTTTAGGGGTGATAATCTCCTCTTCGCTTCTGCCGGATCTAAAGCATACAACCACTTTTCTTCCTTCTTTTGGTATATATTTAATAGCATATATATCATCTCCATCATATTGGGGAAATGAATAAGAAGAAGAAACTTCTGCCACTTTTTCTTCATCTACAGGCGAATCCCAAAATCCATATTGTCTGATAATTTTACTCATATATCCTTACCCTTTTCTTTAAGATTTTCAATAATCCAGACTATACTATATACTGGTCAATCTTACTCTATAATTTCCGGAAAACACAGAAAATAATAAATAATAACACTTGGCCTTACACCAATATTTTGCCATCCTTTAATACCAGCTTATTATCTACATATACTCTGCTTCCCTTTTTTCTGGTATCTTTGACAATATCCCAGTGAATTGCTGATTTGTTTTTTCCTCCTCCTCTTTTTTCCTCATAAGATTTGCCAAGAGCTGTATGGATGGTACCGCCCATCTTCTCATCAAATAAAGTATTGTACATATATTTTTTAATGTTGTAATTTGCTCCGATTGCAAGCTCGCCAATTCTCTTTGCTCCACTATCTGTATTTAAGATGATATCTAAATCTTTTTGATTTGTCTCTGAACTGTATTTCACAACCCTGCCTCCTCTAAATTCAAGGTATATACCTCTTATTACTTTACCGCTGTAGAGTCCGGGAAAATCATAGTATATATGCCCTTCAGTTTTATCTTCAAGCGGAGCAATGAATACCTCACCATCGGGAATATTTTTCTCTCCATAGCACGGCTGAGACAATCTTCCTGATATACCAAAGGTAATGTCTGTATTATATCCCACTATCCTGACCTTTTTCCCTCTATCCAAGATATTGCTGATCTTAATAAGGCTCTTCTTCATCTTATTATAATCAACCAAAACAGACTTATAGTAAAAATCAACCATCTCCTCAAAGCTGAGTCCTGCATTTTGAGCAAGTCCATAGGTAGGGGTATATGTCAAAACCCAGTCTTTTCTAATGAGATTGTCAAAGACTTCTCTGTACTTTTTCTGGTTCATCTGTATTTTTTCGGCATCAATATTGTTCAAAAAAGAATAATTGTTTATAGATGTAATTCTGATAAATTTATTACCCCAGTCAACAATATTTTTATATATAGGTATTCTATATTTCAGCTGATCGTCATTTGCTTTTGAGAAATACACACTCATAATATCCATCTCATCTGTCCTTCCAAGCATCATATTGGTGCCCATTACATCAAGGTAAGGATATGCTCCTGCATTCAAAGCTTCCTCATAACAGGCTTTGATTAGATCTTTGTCATTTAGATTTGATGTAGATATCACCACTCTGTCTTTTTTCTTTATTTTTAAAGAGTGATGAACCATAATTTTGGCCAGCTTTTTCGCTCTTATGTCCATATAGATTTCTTTAATTATATCATTTGCTTAAAAGGATAAAATATATAATAATAAATAAGGTAAAAATATAATATCATATTGTCATATGACAGACAAATTTAAAAACATAAAAAAAGACTTTCCTATCTTTGCCAGATACCCCAAACTGGTATATTTGGATACAACAGCTACAGCACAAAAACCAAAGTGTGTTATAGATGCACTAGATGAATTTTACACTACCTGCAATGCCAATGTACACAGAGGCATATACAAATTATCTGAAATAGCAACAGAGGCTTATGAAAAATCAAGAAAAGTAGTAGCTGGATTTATAGGAGCAAAATCAAAAAAAGAGATTATCTTCACCCGCAACACAACAGAAAGCATCAATATAGTTGCCAGAAGCTTTCTACCCAAGATTATCAGATCAAACCAAGGCACAGTCCTTATATCCAGTATGGAACATCATTCCAACATCATCCCGTGGCAAATTATGAAAAAACAGCTCAACTTTAATCTTCAGGTCATAAAACTGACGCCAGAGTATGAACTGGACATGGACGATCTGGAAGCCAAACTTAAAAAATACAATGTAAAACTGATAGCCATAACCCATATATCAAATGTTTTAGGTACCATCAATCCTGTAGAAAAAATTGCCAGCCTTGCTAAAAAACACAACTGCTATGTTCTGGTAGATGGCGCACAAGCTGTAGGGCATATAAAGATAGATGTCTCTAAGCTGGGAGTTGATTTCTATACATTTTCAGGTCATAAGATGATGGGGCCTCTGGGGATAGGAGTTCTGTGGGCAAAGGAAAAACTGCTTGAAAAGATGGATCCTTTTCTGGGCGGAGGCGAGATGATAAATACTGTATCTTGGCAATCCTTCACTCCTGCAGACATTCCTTATAAATTTGAAGCAGGAACACCAAATGCAGCAGGTGCTTATGCATTAGGTAAAGCGTGCCAATATCTTGAAAAAATACTTCCTTATATAAAAGAACATGAGGAAAATATTATGAAATACTTTATAGAAAATATTTTCAAAATCAAAGATCTCACCGTTTACGGACCTCCTTTGAATAAAAAAATAGGAATATTTTCCTTTTCTATAGATAATCTCCATGCTCATGACATATCATATATTTTGGATGAACAAAATATAGCAGTAAGAGCAGGTCATCACTGTGCAATGCCGCTTCATAAAAAAATAATTAAAAAGCCATCCACAGTCCGTGCCAGCTTTTACATCTACAATACACTGGAAGATATAGATAAACTCATAAAAGGTTTACAAAAAGCCGTAAAAATATTAAAATAAAACCAATAAAGTTGATTTTTTTATCAAAATATATTATTGTATAAGAGCCAAAAGGCTTTTTATTTATTATACAGACAAATATCCTGATATGCCGGGGTAGCTCAGTGGTAGAGCACATGGCTGAAAACCATGGTGTCGGCAGTTCGATTCTGCCCCCCGGCACATATGAGTCTTTATACCAGAGAAGCAATTATACAACATTTTAAAAATCCTCAAAATTACGGACAAATAAAAAACCCTGATATAAAAATAAAGCACCACAATCCTCTCTGCGGTGACGAACAGGAATGGTTTTTTGTTTTCAACAAATCAAAAGAAAAAGAGAAATGGACAGTAAAGGATGTAAAATTCACAGGATCAGGATGTGCTATCTCAACAGCCAGCGCCTCTATATTATCTGAATATATAAAAGGAAAAACCATAGCAGATATACAAAAAATTCAAACTTCTGATATACTAAATATGATGGATCTTGATAATTTATCATCCAACAGAATAAAGTGTGCCAATCTGCCGCTGGATACCATAAAAAAAGCAATAAAAAACATATGAAAAAGGCTGCTTCTAAAAAAACAGATGAAAAAACTTTTTATGAAGTAACTCTCCAGACAAATATAGGAGAGCTTATAAATCTTTATCCTGAAACAGCAAACATTATGCTTGAATACGGACTGGCATGTGTAGGCTGTTTTGCGTCTTCTTTTGATACTATAGAGCAAGGGGCGCTTATCCATGGTATGACTGAAGAAGAAATAGAAGAAATGATATTTAGAATCAATGAATATATAAAAAGAGAACAAAAAATGACAAGCACCAAATCAGATGATAATTAATCCCAAAAATATGAATGAAGAAAACAAAGGCTTATCTGCAAAAAATTCTGCTCAAGATGAAAATAAAAAAACCAAAAAAATTGCCAAGATTGTAGTCAAGAGAGATCTCTGTATAGGAGCTGCTACCTGCATTGCCATAGCTGGAGATACTTTTGAACTGGATAACGAAAATATAGCAATTGTAAAAGATAATATAGGCAACTCTGATGAAGAAATACTGCTGGCCGCTCAAAGCTGCCCAACACTTGCTATCTATCTCTACGATGAAGACGGCAACCAAATATTTCCTGAGGAAAATAAATAAAACACTAAATATTCGTTCCAACAGATTATAACATCTATCCTATGAACTTGAGATAAACCACGGATAAGAATTATTCTATAATCAAGTATAAAATCTGTTATTCCATAATAACTGCCTCCAACATAACAGCAACTATAAAACAATCTCAAAAATCTAAAAACTATTGTACCTATCGAATATTTCTTTAGCTGTCTGCCACATACCATCCTCTCCCTTCTTATCCTTCAACCAATACCACCACTCAACACCCCACAGGTATATCTCATCAAACCCTGTACGTACAGCAAAGTCTACATTATCTTTTAAAATATCTTCATTCATTGACTTATACTGCTCTGATAATGGGGTCTGAAAAATACTTTTTGCAAACCAAGGCTCTGCCTGAAGCTCTGTAATGATACCTCTCTCTACCAATGGCGATACTGCAAGAAACTTCTTCCAGTAAAAAGAAGGACTAAGCGGATAATACCAATATCCAAAGTACTTATTCCAAGTAATCCTATACATAGATATTCCCAAAATATCTGCAAGTCCTGCAGTTCTTATCCATGTGGAAAGCTCGCCTGAATCAGTAACCACAATAGGCCGAGTATCCAAATCTCTTACAAGCTCAAGCTCTTCTTTATAAAATTTCATATCAGGATCAGGACACAGCCCAAAGATAGAAAAAAACGGCTCATTGTCGACCTGCCATGCATAAATGGCATATGAATTTTTATAGCGATTCACTGTCTCTTTAATGCTCTGAAGAATATGAATTTGCTGGATACTTTCTATATTATTCTGAGCCCAAGAAGGTACATGACACTCAGGCCATCTTGGCTGGCGCCTGCCAACTACAGCTATAATTTTTACTCCTCTTTTCTCAGCTTCTTCAACCATAAAATCAAACTTGGAAAAATCAAACCTGCCGGGATATGGCTCTATAATATTCCAGTAAATAGGAAGCCTTATGTATCTAACTTTTAAATCATCTAAAATTTCAAGATAGGCTTTCTTCCAGTCAATGCCCAGTTCTTGGGCATAATTAAGCGAATAAGTTACACCGAGTTTGATATTATCTTTCTTAGGAGGCCTGATTGTTACAATTAAAAAGGCAAAAGAAAAAAATATCAATACCAAGACTATAATCTCCAAAACAAAAAATCTCTTATTTTTAATCCTGTCTATAAAAATCATAATTGCAAAATTTATATATTTCTGATTTTGTAATTATTTTATATTCCTTTGTTGAATCTATAAAAACCAAATCAAACCCTCTACTCTCATACATCAATGCATAATTAATCATAGATATTTGCTCCTGCAGACAATCTCTTATATCAAAAGACATCCATTTTCTATACAGCTTTCTTCTTTTGCTTAAAATTTCCAAATCTGCTACCAAACATATTATTTTATGAATTACCTCAAAAGGTAACTTATTTTCAATTACATGAAACAGTTTAACAGGAATATCCTTGCGTATCTCTGTCCACTGAACCTTAATGAGAGTATTATAGCCTTTTTTAACCTTTTTCAAAATATCCTTAACTGTCAAATTCCTGCCATACCTTCTCTCCAAGCTTTTTTCATAAATTATCATATTGTCCAAATCCCATATAAGGCTTTGTATTTTGGACCCGCATGCAATCTTACTGATAAAAGTTTTCCTGCCAACAGCGCTGGCGCCCATTATCCATACACAACTACTCATATTAATTATTAAACATATAAATTAAATAATACTGTTCTATTCAATCAATTACAACTTAACATGATGACCAAGTAGTTTAAAGTATTTGTGCTCAATCTTATTTTTACCTGCAATATCCCCGTAAATTATACCTGACTTTTTTACCTTTCTCTGATATGTTTTGAAATTAACTTCTACCAAACCAAACTTCTGTTTGCATCCTTGATGCCACTCAAAGTTATCCAGAAGTGACCAGTGAAAATATCCTTTTACATCACATCCCCCTTTGAGAGCATAATAAATCTCATTTAAGTGAGATATGAGAAATCTCTGCCTTTTGTCATCATTTCTGGTGGCTATGCCGTTTTCTGTAATATATACAGGTTTCTCGTAATCGCGTATATCCATTAAAACATCAAAAAGTCCATGAGGATATATCTCCCAGCCCATATCTGACACTTCTCTTTCCTGACTGGATACATCATCATGCTCTATTTTAAGTGTGCCTTTTTTTCTTTTTAACCTTATCCTGAAATAATAATTTATACCTATAAAATCGTGAGTATTTTTTCCTGTCAACATATAAAATCCATGATTTGCAGTTTTGGATGAGAACCACACAGCCAGTTGATCTATCAGACCATGTTTTCTATATGTGGCAAAAGAAAGCATGTTTTGAGCTATACCCACCTCAGGGAGTCTGTCAAACTTTCTGGCAACTATCTTATATATTGCTTTATAGGCCAGCCTGTGAGCTAGAGCTAGGTTAAGGTACACCCTGCCTGCTGTGAACTTGTTCTTTTTAAAAGGGGGCCACTCTGCCACTTCCCATCCTTGATATATATATACACCGGGCTCGTTAATAGTTATCCAAAAATCTATCATATCTCCATACTCTTCAGCTACTTTTTTCACAAACCTGATAAAATATTTTACATTTCGTGTTTTTTCAAATCCGCCTTTCATGGCAAACCATAAAGGAACTGTAAAATGATGCAGAGTCAGCATAATTTTGATATCTCTTTTATGCAAAGCTTGAAATACTTTTCTATAATGCTCTATTTCTTCTTCATTCCACCTGCCCTCTTCAGGCTCAAGCCGGGACCACTCAATGGAGAGGCGATGGGCATTGTTGTTCATAGCTTTTATCAAATCAAAATCCTTTTCATACATCTCATAGTGCTTGCAGGCATGTCCTGATTTTACTTTTAACTTATTATGTGTTTCTGCATAATACCAGTCATTGTAGATATTATCTCCTTCTACCTGATGGGCAGATGTAGCTGTTCCCCATAAAAAACCATCTGGAAACACATGTGCCTTGTGATGATGTATACGCATAATTATTTAAACAAAAACCATAGCCCGAGGGCAATGAAAAGGCTGGCTATGATTTTTTCTATAATTATTTTTTTGTCTATATCCCCTCCTTCTTTCATCATCTGTGGAAATTTAAAAGACAGAAGAGCTGACAAAAGTATAACGAATATATACTGCACACCCTGCATTGCATTTACAATAGCCACAACACCTTTGCTGATTGCCAAATTTTGCAAGAAAAACCCTATAGCTCCAAATCCCTGATTTCCAAAAAACAATATTCCCTTTCTTGAAAAAACCTTATCTATAGCTTTTTTGACAGCATCTATATTCTTCTTGTCCAACAAAATAAGCAAAGCAGCCAAGGCTGAACCAAGCCTTATCCACATAAACCCGTTTAAAAACCCGGCAGATGTAAACACATATTTGGAAGATACAAAAGAAAGTGCAAAAAACAGGGCAGAAAATCCTGCTATATATAAATATTTCCTGCTATGCTTATGATGTGAGATCATATCCCAAATATGATGCCAGAAATGGGTCTTGTGAGGGATACGCACCAAAATCACACCTCCTAAAGTTAAAAATAAAAATGCCCAGATCTGATAAGATTTAAAATTAGAACCCAAAAACAAAAGAGACAAAATAAAAGAAAATACAGGTACCATACCTCCTATCAGGGGCACCACTCTACTCACTTGCCCTATCTGAAGAGAATAAAAAAATGACAAAAGCGCGCCTGTAAACAACGCGCCTGACATCAAGGATATTACAAATACATAAAAACCCGGCCAAAACAGCTGCCATGGAGCTAAAACCCAAATAATGAGCCCCAAAACACTAATTAAAAAAGTATAGGCTTTATAATTAGGAATAAAGTTTCCAAGAAAAATCTTGTCTCCTATATTAACAAGCCCCAAGAAAAAATAGCCAATAATTGCAATCAAAATCCAAGACATAATAAAATAATTTTCAATTTACAATTTTCAATCCAGCTCCACTTTTTGAGGTAAATCTATGTTATAAAACCAGAGGGTATATAATTTGATTTAAAGCAACATATCTGCAGATAATGTTGAAAAGTGGGGCTGGATTGGTTATTGAAAATTTGTAAATTTTTTACATCGACTTACTTTTTAGCTTTTACTACATTTTGCGGATTGCCTCCTAGATATGCATCTATGTTGTCTTTGGTTGTCTGCAAAATTCTCTCGATAGCTTCTTTAGTGTTAAAAGCATTATGGGGTGTGATAATAACATCATCTCTTTCTATAAGCACATGATTCATGATAAGTGTTTTCATCTGCTCTTTATCAAAATCCTTGCTGATAATCTCCCATTCTTCTTTTATCTCAGGCTCTCCTTCAAGCACATCAAGACCTGCACCTGACAGAATACCGTTTTCCAAGGCCCAGATAAGTGCCTCTGTCTCAACCAAAGCTCCTCTGGCAGTGTTGACCAGTATAGCCCCTCTTTTAATTTTTTTCACATTCTCCATATTTATCATATGATGTGTGTGTTCATTGTAAGGAGCATGAAGAGTGATAAAATCAGATCTCTCCAAAAGTTCATCTAAGTTCTCTACATACTCAAATCCTATTTCTTTGGCCAGCTCCTCATTGTGATAAATGTCATAAGCTATAACTTTCATACCAAAACCATTCCCTATTCTGGCTGAATACTGCCCGATATGTCCCATACCTATAACCCCTAAAGTTTTTCCTTTCAGATCAACGCCAGTCAATCCTGTATAGTCAAAATCAAATTTTTCTGTTCGCTCATAAGACTGGAATATCTTTCTGGCAACAGCAAGCAGCAGTGCAAACGCATGCTCTGCCACTGTATTCTCACCATAATAAGGAACGTTGGACACTACAATCCCTCTTTCTGCAGCCGCTTCCAGATCTATATGATCAAAACCTGTAGAGCGGGTAGCTATCATTTTCAAATTTGGCATCTTATCCATCACATCTCTGGATACACTTGATCCGACAAACACAGATATGATCTCTGCATCTGCATATTTGCCTGCATTTTCATCTGATAGTTTATCTTCAACCAGCTCAGGAGATATGTCTTTTAAATTTTTTTCTAAAAATTCCCTTTCCCATGGGGCTACATTGAAAAAATAAACCTTCATAAAAATAAAATTAATTTTACATAGCTCTACACATTTATGTTTTGGTATTTGAGTTTATCAAACTCTGCCCCTTTTTCTATATCCTGCAGGAGGCTTTGTGGTGCCTCCCATAAAGGATCCATATTGACTGCTACTTGAAGGTATTTCTTGGCATTCTTTATATCCCCTTTTCTGAAATAAAACACTCCCAACATCAACAAGCACCTCAGCAGGGGCTTCCCCTGTTCTGATTCCCAGCTTACCTTTTTATCCTGCCAGCTGGCACCATATTTTTTCTTAATACATGCCAATGCTTTTTTGAAAGCTGTTTCTGCTTCATCCAATCTGCCCAGCTCATAATAAACCTGTCCCAGACCTGTCCAGCCATCTATACTTTCTTCATCTATATCTACTACATCCTGAAATATACCCAAAGCTGTTTCTCTGTCCATCTCTATAAGCGCCTGTCTTGCCTTGTTTATAAGTAAAGATAAATTTTGTATATCCTCATCTGTCATGTTTGTATTATATCATAAATTTATATCAAAATCTACTCTAAAACGACTTTCATAACAGCAATTATGATTACACCCAAAATTATATATGAAACCCTCATCCATCCTCCCTGCCTGTTTCCATGATGAAGCTCAGGAATCAAATCTGCCAAAGATAAATATATAAAATTACCAGCTGCTATAGCCAGTAAATAGGGCACTAAATTCTCTGATATATTTATAAAATAATATGCCACTACTCCTCCTACAACAGATGTCAAACCAAACAATAAATTAAAAACTATGATTTTTACCTTACTCAATCCTGCATACAGTAAAATACCTGCGTCAGATATCTCTTGGGGTATCTCGTGAACAATAACAGCTATAGTAGTTGATATGCCTACTAAGGGAGATACCAAAAAAGATGCTGCAATTAAAACACCATCAACCAGATTATGTATACCATCGCCTATCAGGTTAATATAAGCTATGTGTGTCCTGTCTTCAGGAGGACAACTTATACCGTGGCAATGATGCCAATGTATAAGCCTTTCTACAATATAAAAAAACAAAATACTTGCCAAAGTTACATAGAATACTGTATCTGGATATATTTTATCTATATGCTCATCAAAAAGCTCAGGAAAAATATCTATAAAAACAACTCCCAAAAGCACACCTGATGCAAGCGCAATAATACTTCTTAATGTATTGTCAGATATATTTTTGCCTTTCAAAATAAAAACAATGGATACCAGAGAAATCAGACTCACTATCACTGTTGCCGCAACAATATAAATCAACATACTTGTGTTATTAATATTTATTGTTTATATTATAATAAATTATAATTTTTTTGACTATGACTAACAGAAATAGAATTTTAGGTATATCCATCAATTCTTTATCCAAAAATGAACTTCTGGAAAATATAAGAAATATATTAGAGTCAGGAAAACTGCATAATACTATATTTACTATAAATCCTGAGTTTATAGTCTGGTCAACAAAAGATAAAAACTACAAGCAAATACTAAACAAAGCAAGTTTTTCTGTAGCAGACGGAGCAGGAATCATCTGGGCGCTTTACTTCCAACAAAATAAACCAAAATCCATACTTTTGCATCTGCCCTATGCTATCTACACTCTAATCTTACTCCTCTCTAATTCTCAAAAAATAAAATCAGGGGATATTATCAAAGGTGTTGATCTTGTTTCAGATATATGTCGTCTCTGCAGTCAGACAGGCAAATCCATATATCTTTTGGGTGCAACACATAATGTATTGGAAAAAACAGCCCTTAATCTTAAAAAGTTGTATCCTGAGCTAAATATTGCAGGATTATCCTCTGATATTGATATCCGGGTGAAAGACGATCTATCTATAGAGTATAATGAAGTTAAAAACCAAAAGATTATAGAAGACATAAATTCATCTAAGGCAGATGTCCTGCTGGTTGCCTTCGGGCATCCTAAACAGGAAAAATGGATCTGTGAAAATATAAATAATATGCAAAATATCAAAATTGCAATTGGTGTAGGAGGAGCATTTGACTTCATCAGCGGTAAAGTAAAAAGAGCGCCTGATATTCTGCAGAATATACATCTTGAATGGCTCTGGAGACTTATCATCCAGCCATGGAGATGGAAGAGGATTTACAATGCATTCTTTAAATATATTTATCTTGTAATAAAAGGTAATACTGATAATTTTGATAAGACAAATTAAGCCCTAAGGGTGGCAGAGTATAGAGATGTATATACAGGTCCCTGTGGTGTAAGTTCACTCTTCATCAAATGAAAAGTGTTAACTTCAAATTCAAGTGGTGTAAATTCTATTTTGTCAAAATTAAACCGCGCTGCTCTTTCTTTTACTCTTCCAAGAGTTATATGCATGTGCCATTTTTTATTATCAAGCTCAAACCCTTTATTAAGCAGTTTATTATGGATATTGTGCTGGATATCATTCAGCTTTAAATCAGAATGATTAACTCCCTTGACAATCAAAACTCTTGGCCTGTATTTGGAAGGAAAAGCACCTGCCTCTACCAATCTTACACAGACCCTTCTTCCTGCTTTGTCTCTTATCTCATCTTCCAATACCTTAGATACTACATCTGCATCATCAAGCCCAATGTCTCCCAAAAACTCAAGAGTGATATGATAGATGTCAGGATTTACCCAGACTATATTATGCCTTTTAAATTCATGTTGAAGATAATTGGAAAAATCACCAAGCTTTTGCTTGATATTATCAGGAAGTTCAACTGCCAAAAAAGCTCTCATTAAAATGCTTTAATGATTAAACTAATCATTATTGTCATCTTTTTGGGCCCTTTTCTGTTGCAATGCCTTTTTCTTATCTGATTTACTCTTGTGCTTAGTGCTTTGAGATACCTGCTGTGCACGGCTCATCCTTGCTGTAAACTGGTCTACCCTTCCTGAAGTATCTACCAGCTTTTGCTTACCTGTATAAAAAGGATGGCAGTTTGAGCAAATTTCAATCTCCATACTTTCAACTGTTGATCCTATCTCATACACAGCACCGCAAGCACATTTCACTTTAGTGTTGGGATAATACTGCGGATGTATTGACTTTTTCATAATAAAAAAATTAATTCTGGAAAGCATTGGTATATTAACAATTTTTATCACAAAAATCAAGAGCGGCCTCAGCTACCTCTGTTTAACACTTATTTTAATACGAGATTCAATATTGGGAATCGACCTGCGTACAGCCAAATCCCAAATAAATATAACATCCCTGATAGCTGGATTAGAAAGAATAATACGGCGTGCTTCAGGCTCTTTTTTCCCTAAAATCTGCTGTTTTATACCATCTATATCTAAAGGATTTGATACTGGCCACACAGCTTTCACATTTACCACATAGATACCTAGAGTATCGTCTTTCCTGAGATTATCTACAGTTACCTCTTTGGGCTCATCACCTACCAAAATCTCTTGTGGATATTTCATCACATCTACTTCTTCTCTTAAAATTTTATACAAATCTTCCTGCTTGTAAGCAAATACTTTTCCTTTGGCTTTAAGCTTCATAACAAACTCTTCTATTTCATCTCCTGTTTTTATCTCTGTCTGATACTCCTCATCCTCTAATACAAAAGATTCGCCCAATACCACTTCTGAATCTTTCTTTAAAGTACTTGCTTTTTGGATAACTTTATTCTTCAACATCTCAGCAAGCTTTTCTCTTGCCTTTTCAATATCATCTTCTGCAACAACCTTGGCCATTTTGGTTGTGCCTCCTGTAAGCTTCTCAAAACTCTGAGCATAGATTTTAAGTTGTTTATCTGCAGGTAAACTTGTAATAAATATCTTCTGCGGTTCTATATTTCCATTCTCCCCCGGCTCAATAGCTATAATACCTGCCTGAATCTTGCCCGGAACTATCTCACCATTCTCTGATACAGATGCAGGAGGTATAACCAAAGGCTCTCTCACCACAAAAGATACTCCTCCTGCTGTTTCAAGTTCATCTTCAGGAAAGAGATCAAAGGACAAACCTGTATAATTAAAAAACCACACATTACCCTCTGCCCTATCTCCTATATTCTTCTCATTCTCTACTTGAAATGTATTCTCTACTTCTTCTTCTATAATAATTTCTTTTCCTTTCAGATATACTCTGTTTTCCATATCAATATTTTTTTTAGCTACTAGATATATATCCTGATCTATCTTGACATCTCTAGATTTGGGAATCAAAACAACTTCAACTCTGGGCAACATATAAGCTGCCACATAATAGACAAGTAAAAACACAATACACAAAAACAGTACCTTCACTATGGTACGCCTGCGATTTTTTTGCTTTGATCCAGATATTTTTTTTGTTCTCCACTTATTAGTCATATTACTCAACTGTGGCTTCTATGCGTCTGATGCCTGAGCCAACAGATTTTTCCTTTAAAATCTTAAATTTTCCCACCTCTTTAGTTGATTTTACATGAGGCCCGCCGCATATCTCTTTGGAATAGTCTCCTATAAAATAAACTTTAACCTGTTTGTCGTACCTTTCATCAAAAACACCTATAGCGCCTGATTTTTTGGCCTCTTGTGGAGTCATAATCTCGTAATGCACGGGAAGATCCTGTAATATTTTTTCATTTACTATATCCTCTACCTTCTTAATCTCCTCGTCTGAAAGCTTTTCAGAATGAGGAAAGTCAAAAGTAAGCTTTTCATGAGTAATACGCGATCCCTTTTGGTGAATATGGTCACCCAGTACATCTCTAAGAGCCTGCTGAAGAAGGTGTGTGGCTGTATGCATTTTAATCACCTGAGGAGAATGATCTACCAATCCCCCCTTAAACATGCCTTTTGACGCTGTCCTTGATTTTTCCTGATGTCTTTTAAACTCTTTTTCAAATCCCTCTTCATCTACTCTGAGGCTGTTTTCTCTGGCTAAATCCTTAACAATCTCAAGAGGAAATCCAAAAGTAGAAAAAAGATCAAAAGTTTTTTGTCCATCTATCATACCTGACTCCTGAACCTCAGGTTGTATAATTATCTTTTTAAATACCTTTAGTCCTGTAGAAAGAGTTTTTCTGAATTTATCTTCCTCTTTGTCCAACTCTGATAAAATTTTGTTTTTATTTCTGTCAATTTCTTCATATACCCTGCTGTATCTTTTAATGATAATTTCGGCAACAGAACCCACAAACTTATCCTGAGTATATCTGCGTCCATACCTGATACTCCTTCTGATAAGCCTCCTAAGGATATAGCCTCTGGCAACGTTAGAAGGAACAACTCCGGCGTCATCCCCCAATATAAACACAGATGCGCGCAAATGGTCTGCTATTACACGCACTGCTCTTATATCCTCGCTGGATAATTCTTCCAAGTCAAATTTTTCTTTCAAAAAATCTATAATAAAATCAAAAGCATCTGTCTCATATACGCTTTTAAAATTATTAAGCACAGCTACTGTCCTCTCAAGACCCATTCCTGTGTCAACATTTTTCTGCTTCAAAGGCTCAAGATTGCCGTCTGATGTTCTATTGTATTCCATAAACACGTTATTCCATATCTCTGTCCATCTATCGTCTGATGGATCAAACTCGTCAGGCACAGGATCATCACTGCTCCAGAAAAAAACCTCGCTGTCAGGTCCCTGAGGCCCCGTACTTTTTCCCCCTGTAGGCCACCAGTTATCATCAACCCCAAGATATGCTATCCTTTCTTCAGGAACACCCAGAGATTTCCATATTTCAACTGACTCCTTATCCTGAGGACATGTATCATTGCCTGCAAATACAGATACAGCCAGCTTTTTCGGGTCAAGACCGAGCCACTCAGGACTGGTTAAGAATTCCCACGTCCAAGTGAGAGATTCTTTCTTCCAGTAATCTCCCAACGACCAATTCCCGAGCATCTCAAAAAAAGTCAAATGCCAAGCATCACCCACTTCGTCAATATCACCTGTCCTTACGCACTTTTGCACATCTGCAAGTTTGGTCCCCTGAGGATGAGGTTCACCCATCAGATATGGAACAAGGGGTTGCATCCCTGCAGAAATGAACAATGTAGATGAATCATTTTCAGGGACAAGAGATGCTGATGGTAGAATCACATGACCCTTCTCCTTGAAAAAATCAAGAAATTTCTCTCTCAACTGCTCAGTTGTAATCATAACCATTAAAACTTACTTGTAAAAACCATTTATCAGTTTAGCAATATATTCAAAAAATTCAAATCTCTCTCACTTTGTTAATTAGCCAAGAGCTTGACTGTATCTTACCACCATGTCCGACATTGTAAACCATCTCACAGCCTATCTGTCTGCAAACATCTTTTTCTGGGACATTATCAGATGTTCTGTCTCCTCCATTTGCAAAAATATGTGGCCTTATCTTCAGAAGCTCCCTGCATACACTCATATCATCAGGATTTTCACTATGAGCTGATATTACCACTTTGTCTACGTATCTAATAGCTTCTAGAATTTCCTTTCTTTCCTGTTCGTGCATAAAAACATAACCTTTCTTTTTCATCAACCAATTATCATTGTTTAAAATAACAACAAGCTCATCTCCAAGCTCTTTGGCTTCTTTAAATAATCTGATATGTCCTATATGAATAGGATCAAATCCCCCGCTTACTGCAACAATTTTCTTGTCCTTGTTCTTCATATATCAATTATACCCCACAAATATAAAAAAATAAACGCCTTTCAGGCGTCTTAGCTGGTAAGCAGATGAATAAGCCGGATTCTGTTTCCCTGCCAAGCAGGGAATGCAGCCATCTATCTAAGCCCCGGCTCCTTTTAAAGGGCTGGGTTGCACCGGGTGGGGTTTACCAGCACATCCCGGTCACCCGGGAGGCCCGGCTGTAGCCTCAAAAGAGACACCAGCCGGCTTTTCACCTTTCCCCAGCCCCACTTTTCAGGAAAATCTGCATATAATATTGCTCTATATTCAATTAGGCAATTAGCTTTATAGCAAGATTTGCCTCAAAAAGTGGGGCTGGGTAGTATAGTCTCTGTGGCACTTTCCCTGGGCTTTGCAGATGACCCCAGCCCCATCCAGCCCCACTTTTCAGGAAAATCTGCATATAATATTGCTCTATATTCAATTGGGCAATTAGC
>WFTA01000020.1 GCA_015485715.1 Patescibacteria group bacterium | reverse complement strand
CCAATGGGTGTGTAATTTGATTTAGAGCAACATATCTGCAGATAATCTTGAAAAGTGGGGCTGGGTGGAGCTGAGCAAGTTGACCAATATACAGTGTCAAAGCCAAAACTATCATTATTGTTATTTTGGATTTGGGACTTGGGATTTTATTTGACATTTGGATTTTGTCATTTGGAATTCTATAGGTTTGGGTTAATTTATATATTAATTTTGAATTTAGAATTTTGCATTTTGAACTTTTATTGTATGCCTATTTATATCATAGCAGCTCTTGATGAGAACAGAGTTATAGGATATCAGGGCAGACTCCCTTGGCATCTCCCTGATGATTTAAGAAGATTTAGAGAGTTGACTACAGGAAATGTTGTGGTGATGGGAAGAAAGACTTATGAATCTATAATCAGCTTTCTAGGACATCCTTTGAAAGATAGATTGAATGTAGTTTTGACTACAGACAAGAATTATAATCCTCAGTTTTCTGATGTTTTAGTGTATAATAATTTAGATGATGTTATATCTGATTTTAAAGATAAAACTGTTTTTGTATCAGGAGGAGCCAGCATATACAGGCAGGCTATAGATAAAGCAGATAAGATGTATCTTACTTTTGTTAAAGGTGTTCATGAAGGTGATGTATATTTTCCTGAATTTGATAGAGATATGTGGGAAGAGACAGGCAGAGAAGATTATGATAAATTTTCATTTGTAGAATTAACAAGAAAATATGAAAAAAGGCAAGATTATAGTGTTTGAAGGTATAGACGGATCTGGCAAGACTACCCAGATCAATCTGCTGCAAAAATACTTTAAGAGGAATAAAATAAAGTATAAATTATTTAGATATCCGCGCCACAAAACTCCGTTTTTTGGAGTTATGGTAGATGAATATTTAAATGGTGGATTTGGAGCTCCGGGCAGTGTGCACCCCAAACTTTCATCGCTGGTATATGCTATGGACAGATGGGAATCAAAGGATAAACTCATAAAATGGAAGAAAGATGGATATATTGTAATCTTAGACAGGTATGCAACTTCCAATATGGGACACCAGCTGTCTCATCTTCCTCCGATAAAGTGGAAAGATATGCTCAGATGGCTTATGGATTTAGAATATAAAGTATTGGGAATTCCCAAACCTGATAAGGTTGTGTTTCTAGATATCAGCCCTAAAATATCTATAGCTAATCTGAAGAAAAGAGACAGGAAAGAGTATATTAAGGCAAAAAACAACAGAGATATTTTGGAAAACATAGATCATCAAATAAAAGCAAGAAAGGCCTATCTTTATACAGCTAATCGTGATAAAAGGTTTTGGAAGGTAGTGAATTGTATGGATGGTGAAAACATGCTCCCTCCAGATGAAATACATAAAAAAGTTTTAGATATACTCGGGTTTAATTTTTTTTATAAGTCATAAATGTAGAACTGAATAGAAGACTTTTTAATTATAAGTGAGTAATTATTTTCTATATAATGAGAAGTTGTTGATGGTGTAATAGGTCTAATTTAACGAGTTTATTTTTCTTTACTTTTTACTTAAAAAGTGGTAGTTTAAATAAAACAAAAGTAAGGTAAATTAATATTATGTTTAATCTACCTCAATTAGAGGAAATAGTTTTAGATAAGTGGCGCAAAGAGAAAACTTTTCAAAAGTCTTTATCAAAACCAGCACCACAAGGGGAATTCGTTTTTTATGATGGCCCTCCTTTTGCAACTGGTTTACCTCATTATGGTCATTTAGTGCAAAGTCTCATTAAAGATGTGATTCCGCGTTATAAAACTATGCAAGGATGGCGCGTACCACGGCGTTGGGGTTGGGATACACATGGTTTACCTATTGAAAACTTAATTGAAAAAGAATTAGGGCTACAGAGTAAAAAAGATATATTAGAGTTTGGTGTAGATAAATTTAATCAGGCTTGCTTCGCTAAAGTTATGTTATATCGAGAAGAATGGCGGAGGATTATTGAGCGTTTTGGTCGTTGGGTAGATATGGATAATGATTACAAGACTATGGATAAAGAATTTATGGAAAGTGTTTGGTGGGTATTTAAGCAGTTATGGGACAGAGGTTTAATTTACCAAGCGTATAAAGCTTTACATGTTTGCCCGCGTTGTGAGACTACTTTATCTCAATCTGAGGTAGCTGAAGGATACAAATTAGTTAAAGATTGGGCGATCATAGTGAGATTGCCTTTATTAGAACAGCCACATACCAATCTTCTTATTTGGACCACTACACCTTGGACTTTGCCTGGAAATGTAGCTGTAGCAGTACATCCACAAGCTACTTATGCCCAAGTACAAATTTATGCTTCTGAATCTGATTCCACATTAGTGGAAAAGGTGATTTTTATCAATCATCCTTCATCTTGGAAATTAATTTTTGGTTTAGATGTTGACCCGTCTCAACTGAAAGTTGGTCAAACGTGGACTTGGGTTCCATCTGACAACAAGAAACCTGTTTTAATTCGTATAGAGAAAGTCTTTCTTGGAGAGGAATTGGTTGGTAAATTTTACCAACCTATCTTTCCTTATTATCAAACAGCTGTCACTCCTGAATTAACTACAAAAGTATGGCGGGTTTATCCAGCTGAATTTGTTAACGAGACTGAAGGTACTGGTTTAGTACATATTGCCCCTGCTTTCGGTCATGAGGATATGATTTTGGCTCAAAAATTTGCTTTACCTTTTTGGCAGCATGTAACAATCAGTGGGGAATTTAAACCAGAAGTGAGTGATTTTTCTGGAGAGAAAGTTAAACCAAAAGACCAACATCAAGTCACAGATCGGCGTATTGCTGCTTGGTTAAAACAGCGAGGCCGGCTGTGGTCAGAGGAAGAATATGAACATAGTTATCCGCATTGCTGGCGATGTGATACACCTTTGCTTAATTATGCTACGACTTCTTGGTTTGTAAGAGTGACTAATATTAAGGAGCAGTTACTACAGTTAGCTGAACAAATAGAATGGGTTCCTGAACATATCAAAACAGGACGTTTTGGTAAATGGTTAGAGGGAGCGCGTGATTGGTGTATTTCTAGGCAGAGATTTTGGGGTTCAGTTATTCCTTTATGGCAATGTGATAATCCTGATTGTTCGTCGCAGCAAGTTTTTGATTCAATAGCAGAATTAGAAAAAATCAGTGGTAAAAAAGTTACGGATTTACACAAACATAAAGTTGATAAAATTACTTTTCCTTGTACCAAGTGTGGTGGTACAATGCGACGAATTCCAGATGTGTTAGATTGTTGGTTTGAGTCTGGTTCTATGCCTTATGGTCAATTTCATTACCCTTTTACTAATAAAGATTATTTTAAAGTTAATTTTCCTGCTGATTTTATTGCTGAAGCTGTTGATCAGACCAGAACTTGGTTTTATTATTTACATGTTTTATCAGTGGCTTTATTTAACAAACCAGCTTTTAAACATGTTATAGTCAGTGGTATTGTTTTGGCAGCTGATGGTAAAAAAATGTCCAAGCGCTTAAAAAATTACCCTGAGGCTGAGGACTTATTTCATCGTTATGGTGCTGATGCTGTGAGATATTATTTAGTAACTTCTCCTGTTGTAAAAGGAGAAGAACTACGTTTTGAAGAAGAAGGGGTTGCTCAAAAGGCAACTTTGTTTCAAACTTTGTTGAACGTGGTTAAATTTTATCAAATGGTTCAAAAAACATTATCAGCTGACATCTCAGCTGATTTTTCAAATTCAAATCAAAATCATATTTTGGATATTTGGTTACAAGCTAGATTTAATCAGTTATTAGATCAAACGACATATTATTTAGAAAAATATTATTTGCAACCTGCTGCACGTTTGTTAGAGGATTTTATTCAAGATCTGTCAACTTGGTATTTGAGACGTTCAAGAGATCGTTTAAAAAGTTCAACTGACCCCACTCACCAGATAGCTTTAGAAACTTTAAAGCAGGTTCTTGTTGGTTTGACTAAATTAATGGCACCTTTTACTCCTTTTTTGGCTGAGTATATTTATAGTTTTATGTTGAAAGAGGGGGAATCAGTACATTTGAGTAACTGGCCTGAACATTTAAATCTAATTCAAACCTTAGATCAAGAGAAAGTTTTAAAGCAGATGGTTATAACTAGAAAATTAGTAGAACTAGGTTTGGCAGCTCGTCAGGAGGCCGGCATCGGTATCAGACAACCTTTAGCTGGTTGCTTGGTTAAGAATTTTTCTTCAAAACTTGAACCAGATTACCAAGAATTAATTAAAGAAGAATTAAATGTTAAAACCATTACTTTTCAAGATGGTGAGGGGGATGTAGAAATTGATTTGGATACTCGTATAACTCCAGAATTAAAGAGAGAGGGATTACAGCGAGAATTAATTAGACGCTTAAATAATTTACGCAAGGAGATGGGATTGATTTTGTCAGATCAAGTTGATATTTACTGGCAGACCGATGATCCTGAGTTAAGTAATGTTATAGCTCAGTACAGCTCTGCCATCTCTCAGGCTACAATTGCACGTAGTTTGAAAGAACAATCACATTTAAGTGATGGTACGGTGATTAAATTTCATCAATACCAACTTCAGGTCAAATTAGTAAAAGTAGATTAATGTAAGTTAATGAGAAATTTATCATTTCATATAGTTTTGCTATAATAGTTGTAAGTAGTAATTTAAGAAAGTAAGATGGTTTCTGTATTCAGGCCTAAAAAGATAGATTTGTCAGCAAAAGGCTTTCAGAAAATATTTGGAGAGCTTGAAGCTCGTATTATGGATATTCTCTGGAAAAAAGGCACTGCAAGCATTGCTGAGGTAAGGGATGAGCTTGAGAAAAAATATAAGGATCTTTCTTTTAATTCTGTGATGACTGTTATGAACAGACTGGTTGCCAAAAAAGTACTGGGAAAAAGAAGTCAGGGCAAGGTAAGTGTATATTTTGCAAGATTTACCAAAGAAGAATTGGGGAAAATTGTAGCAAAAGATATGATAACTGCTGTTTTTAAAGATCCTCAATTGTTTGGAGCAATCAATTTCGTTGATGTTGTCTCAGATTTAGATGATGATACTTTGAAAAAGCTAAGATTACTCTTAGATACCTATAATAAAAATAAAAAGAATGCTCATGATGGCCAAAAATAAAACAACATTATTGTTTGTTTTGATATTTGTATTGATAGCAGGATTTGGAGCAATGATAATATCAAGGGCAGCGGGAGGGTTGAGCAGTATATATATGGTTTTTTATCAAATGTGCCTTAACTTATGGCAGTCTGTTAAAGTATCTTTGTATATGTGGAGAGATTTTCTTATTGTGGGATTTGCAGGGTTGTTTTTGATTGGATTTATAAGGGGTGCGGCATTTTTATTGAAACATATATTTTTTTATAATAAATTTGCTAAAAATGTCAGTCACATAGGAAAATATACCAGAATATCAGGATGTGATCTATGGATTATAGATGATGACAGAAAGTTTGCATTTACAGCAGGATTGCTAAATCCTCAAATATACATTTCATCAGGGTTTATAAACATTCTTGATGATAATGAATTAAAATCTGTGATAACTCATGAGATTTATCACCGGGACAATATGCATCCTTTGTTGTCTGTATTGGGGAAATTTATAAGTAAAGTTTTGTTTTTTATACCTCTCGTTTCCAAGTATACTGAATATTTACTTATAAAGTACGAACTGGACGCTGACAGGTATACAATGCAAAACATTGGTTCTTCTCCTTTATCATCATCTTTGATGAAACTTATTGATTCAAAAGAAAGTGTAGGATACGGGTTTGGAATAAATTCTTTTTCCTCTATTATTCATAGGGTGGAATTTATTTTATATAACAAGAGGAATTATTTTCGAGTATCTTTAAAAGTGTTATTGTTTTCAATAGTTGTGCTTTTTTTGATAATTTTGAACCTAAAACCTGTAAATGCTGAAAAAGATATCAAATATTATCAATATTTAAACAATAATGATTTTATATGTCATGACAATCAGGATAATTTCATTGAAAATTATATACAAAACAAAGACAATCTTTTGTATGTTCCATAGGCTGTGGATAACTTTTTTGTTTTTGTTTACACACTACGTGATGTAGTGTATAATATATAAAAACATATATAAAATTAAACAGAGTTTATGAATATAAGGACGATTATAAATAATTTAATGATTATTGTTGTACTTATATTTATGGTGCACCAGTATATGGTTGCCCAGATTATAAGCGCTGCCAGAGGAGGATCCTCTGTAGGGGGTGCTATTCAGATAAGTGACAATGCATCAGAAAGTGAGATTATAGCAGCTATTTTGCCAAAAGAGGAGGATATCAACAGGCCGTACAGCTGGCAGGGTAAACAAGTCACTCTTACTGCTCAGGTTCCAAATAATGGCTATGATATGCTGGTGGCTATGAATAGGGTACAGCTTGATGAGGCAGGGAAACAAAGGTTTGCCAAGTTGACAAAGCAGATATATCATCCGTGTTGTGATGTATCTATAGCAAATTGCGGATGTAAACATGCTGTGGCAGCTCAAGGCCTTATAAAATTCCTTATAACTCAGAATTATACTGATGAAGATATTAAAAAAGAAGTATTTCTATGGAACAGGTTTTGGTGGCCAAAGCATTATGCATCAGCAGCTGTTTATCTGAGTAAAGAAGGTGTGAATCCCGCAAATGTATCTATAGACGAGTGGCTTGGGCCAAAGTTATCGACATTTAGATCAGGCAGGAGAATGAGGGCAGCACTGGGAATAAGATAATAAAAGGTATAAGTTTAAAGATTAATGATTTAAAATTAATTATTAAATATATGTCACACAACAAAGACTCACACAAGGAGGAGAGAGAAATGCTGGAAAAAATACAAAAAATGCTGGAAAACAGCCAGTCTAAATCTGGTTCCAGTCAGTCCAAATCATCCACTAAAGATTATATATTGCTTGCTGTACTGGTTGTATTGGTTGTTGTATCAGGTGTTCAGACCTCAAAATTAAGTAATATACAGGTCAAGGGAGTGAATGCAGCTAATGATGCAGGTTCATCTGCGCCATCTCAGCAGCTTCCATCAAATCTTCAGAATTTACCTTCACAGGTAGGTGGATGCTAAGGGGTATTTGGCAATTTTAGATTTTAGATTTTCAAGTACTTAGAGTCTGACTTTCTGCAACTATAGAAAGAGTCAGAGCTGTTTATTTGATGGCTGGGATCTAAATCAGATCATTACATCTATAGTTGAAGATTAAAAAGTTTAAAGATTAAATGATAGCTGAAAATTTGTAATAAGTATATTAGTTTGGTTTTATGAAAAGAATTATTAAAATTTTAGGAGTGGGATTTTTGTTTTTTTCTTTTGCGTCAATAGCTTATTCAGCATCAGATGTGAGCAGTCTGCCAGTTAATCTGGCTGTATCGAGTATATCCAATATTCTGTATTTTGTGGCTTTTGTGGGAGGGGCATTGATGATACTTTCTCCCTGCTCTGCAGCCACTCTTCCTGCCTACTTTGCTTCATCTTTTGGAGCAGCAGAAAAACCTGATAAGCTGTTGATTACAAAAAGAACGGTTTCGTTTTTTGGAGGATTTGCTCTTGTCTATGCATTTATAGGCGCAGGAGCTTCGTTTATAGGCAGGATGCTTAATGTATATCAAGAACAGCTGTCTATTGCAGCAGGTATATTGCTTATTATATTTGCAGTATTGATGTTGACAGGAATAGGTTTTGGGAGATCAAGGCTGCATAGCCGTCATATAGATGGACAGGGTGTTTCCTATAAAAGAATATTTGTCTATGGCATGCTCTTTGCTGTAGGGTTTAGCGGATGCGCAGGACCTGTTTTGGCTGGAATTTTAACCATTGCAGTCAATCTTCCATCATATCAGGCAATCCTGCTCATGCTTTTTTATTCTTTGGGTATGGGAGTCCCTTTAGTTCTTTTATCTTTGTTTTTTGATAAAATCAAGATATTTAATACTAAATTTTTTACTTGGAATAAAAAGGTTGAGATTGCAGGAAAAAATATATATCTTACTCTACCAAATATAATAAGCGGCATTTTACTGGCAGTAATTGGTATAGTATTTATTGTCTATAGGAGCACATTTGTACTTAGTGCAAAGTTTCCCAGAGCTTTGACTGAAGCAGGGTATGCTATACAGGATAAGCTTCTTAAAATGAATCTCCCGGGGTATGTAGATTTGATCTTATTTGTTGTGGTAGGATTTGTAGTTATCAAATTGATAGAAAAGTACTCAGATAATATTGTAGGATTTTTTACAAATATAACAGCTCATCTGGATAAAATAAAGTGGGTTTTAGCTGTTTGGTTGGTAATTAATTTTATCTTCAACCAAGCTTTGTTTTTTAGTCTGCAGTCAGATATTAAGAGGCAGGTTGCAGCAGCTGAGGAAGCAGCAAGACCAGCTGATTTTGAGCTTATTCTTATCACCAAATCAGACTGCCAAGAGTGTTATAATCTAAATTCCATCATAAATTCCTTTAAGTCAAGAAATGTCAATATTAAATCAGAAAATACTTATGATTTATCTGATCCCAAGGCTCAAGAGTTGATTGAAAAATACAACATAAGCAGAATACCGACATTTATCGCTGTAGGGGAGATCAATAAAGATCAGGAATTAAGATCAATGATGGAGAGAGTGGGAAGAATAACAGATAATGTATTTGTATTTGTTGATACCCCTGCCCCGTATATTGATATAGAGACTGGCGAGATAAGAGGTAAATTTGATCTTGTGTATATAACTGATGATTCGTGTAGTGAGTGTTATAGTTATGAAGTACATAGGTCAATATTGCAAAGGCTTGGACTAAATCCGTCCAATATAAATGCTTATGACATATCTTCAAAAGAAGGTAAAGATATGATTAGTAAATATAATATAAAGAGCGTTCCTACTATCATCTTAAGGGGTGATATTGGAGCTTATCAGGGATTTGATAGGGTCTGGCAGCAGGTTGGAACTATAGAGGAAGATGGAGTATACGTATTCAGAAGAACCGAAGTTATGGGTACCTATAAAGACCTAAATACAGGAGAGATAGTAGAAGTTGACACAGGAAGTGCTGCTGTGCAAAATCAAAATCAGAACTCCCCATCTACAGGACAGGATGTTTCAGGTCAGACAGCACCAGAAGGTAATAATGTGATTGTGTTAAACGCAGAGGAGTTTCAATTCTCGACAAACAGTATTAAGGTAAAGAAAGGGGAGACGGTTACTATAAGGCTTGTGAACAAAGGAAGAGCACCACACGATTTTGTGATAGATGGATTAAATATCAGATCAAGTCGGCTTTCTGGAGGGCAGACAGAGAATATAGTATTTACCCCTGACAAAACCGGTAAATTTACATTTTACTGTTCTGTACCGGGACACAGAGAAGCAGGGATGGAAGGTATAATTGAGGTGGTAGAGTAAAAACATAAGATTTACATTGTCCTAAAAACCCCGTCTTTATAGACGGGGTTTTATGTATTAGTCGTTATTCTTTAAGCTTCAGAAATACATTGATGATGAATTTCATCCTGACAAGACTGTGATTAAACAGTAGTTTTGCACACTTATAAAATAAAAGTCTGAAGATCAATTGATATAGAAGTATGGAAATCACTACATTGATGCTGATTATATTTTATTTTTACCCCAGTTATTTATGTGTTTTAAAATAAATAGACGTGTAATTATTAAAAAAGATGGAAAAAGTTAAGGTTTGGTTAGAAAAAGTGTTGTTTTCCACAGATTTTTTTCTTGATAGCATTTACAATAAGAGTTATAATAGCTGTGAATAAGGGAAGTATAGGGTCCAATATGTAGTATCTCTAAAAAGTTATATATACAAGATATAGTATGCTAATTTAAGAGGAATTATGTAAATTAACAACATTTTTATGAAATGTCCTGTATGTGGAAATAGTGATACCAGAGTGGTAGATTCCAGATTGACTGGAGAAGGGTATGCTATACGTCGCAGAAGGGAGTGTGAAAAGTGCAGATTTAGGTTCTCTACTTATGAACAAATGGAAATTTTAGATCTAATTGTAATTAAAAAGGATGGCAAGAGAGAGCCGTATAGCAGAGAGAAGTTAAAACAAGGACTGAAGAGGTCTTTGGAAAAAAGACCTGTCACTGTCAAGCAGTTTCACAAGCTTATAGCGCAGATAGAGAGATCTATACAAAAACAGCGGAAAAACGAGATTTCATCTCTGGAAATAGGAGAAATAGCCATGAAGCATTTAAAGAAACTGGATAAAGTTGCCTATATCAGATTTGCATCAGTATATAGAGCTTTTGAAGATTTGGATATATTTCAGCAGGAACTCAGTCAACTGATTACAAAAAATGGTAAAAAATTATCCTCCAACAAGAAAAAATAATTTATAGAAGTTAAAATTTAAAAAAAGTATATGCCAGACAACAAGAAAACCTCCCAAACTCCCCCACAAAGGTCAGATAAATCATCAGGATTTGAGAGTGTGGCATCTATTTTGACACATTCTAAGGATTTGCCTCAGGTTGATTCCCAGACATCTGCCGGAAAGGCACAAAATGGCACATCCATACAAAGTTCAGCCAACGGGCATCATGTGATGTCTAATCGAGAGAAGGAGGAGATTAAGAAAAAATATGCAGGCCTTGTGTTTGAGAGGTATTTCACCAAAGAAGGAATGCATCCCTACGATGAAATAGAATGGGAGATAAGAGATGCCAGAATAGAAGGTGCGGATGGCAAGGTAGTGTTTGAGCAGAAAGAAGTAGAGGTTCCCAAGTTTTGGAGCCAACAGGCAACCAATATAGTGGCCCAGAAGTATTTCAGGGGGAGACTTGGTACTCCAGAAAGAGAAAGGTCAGTAAAGCAGATGGTGGACAGAGTAGCAAAAACTATTACTAAATGGGGTGTCAGGCAACAGTATTTTGAGGATGAGAAATCAGCTCAGGTTTTTGAGGAGGAGCTTACTTATCTTTTGGTTAATCAGTATCTGTCTTTTAATAGTCCTGTGTGGTTTAATGTGGGGTTTGTGGAAAATCCCCAGTGTTCAGCATGCTTTATCTTGAGAGTGGAAGATGATATGAATTCCATACTTGAATGGTATAAGAAAGAAGGTCAAATATTCAAAGGAGGTTCGGGTTCAGGTGTTTCCGTAAGTAGAATAAGAGCAGAGAAAGAGCCACTATCTCGAGGAGGATATGCTTCAGGTCCTCTTTCTTTTATGAGAGGAGCTGATTCTATAGCTGGAGCTATAAAATCAGGAGGAACCACAAGAAGGGCGGCTAAAATGGTGATTATGGATATATCGCATCCTGATATAGAAGATTTTATTTGGTGCAAAGCAAAGGAAGAGAAAAAGGCTTATGCTTTGGGTGATGCTGGATATGATTTATCTTTGAACGGAGAGGCATGGCAGTCAATTCAATTTCAAAATGCAAACAATTCTGTCAGAGTTACAGATGAATTTATGCAGGCAGTTGTAGATGACGGAGACTGGGAGACAAAGTATGTAGGGGAGATTTGGAAGGGAAAGACTGCAAAAAAATACAAAGCACGGGATTTGATGAGGCAGATTGCTCAGGCTGCATGGGAATGCGCTGATCCGGGTGTTCAGTATGATACAACTATTAATAAATGGAACCCTTGTATAAACTCTGACAGGATATATGCATCCAATCCCTGTTCAGAGTATATGTTTTTGGATAATTCTGCCTGTAATCTTGCTTCTTTGAACTTAATGAAGTTTAGAGATGAAAACGGTGATTTTGATGTAGAAGCCTTTGAAAAGGCTGTTGATGTTCTTATCACAGCTCAGGAAATTATAGTTGATAATTCATCATATCCAACTGAAGAGATAGCTCAAAATTCACATGACTATAGGCCGCTTGGAATTGGCTATACCAATCTTGGTGCATTGCTTATGTCAAGAGGACTTCCCTATGATTCAGATGAAGGCAGGAACTATGCAGCAGCCATTACATCTATAATGTCGGGCAGAGCTTACAGACAATCTGCTATTATTGCTGAGAAAAAAGGGGCATTTAAATATTTTGACAAGAACAGAGAGCCGTTTTTGAAAGTTTTGAATATGCATAAAGATGCAGCATATAACATAGATCAGACAGGTGTTGAGAAAAAGATTTTAGAAGAGGCAGTTAAAGTATGGGAAGAGACTTTATCTCTTGCCAAGAAGCATGGAGTACGTAATGCTCAGATATCACTTTTGGCCCCAACAGGAACTATATCTTTTATGATGGATGCAACTACAACCGGCATAGAACCTGCTATAGCACTGGTAAGTTATAAATATCTTGTAGGAGGAGGTATGATAAAGCTTGTGAATACTGTGGTTCCTGAGGCTTTGGAAAGACTTGGATATACTGAAGAAGAAATAAAGGATATAATGGAGTATATAGACAAGCATGATACCATCGAAGGTGCTCCTCATCTAAAAGAAGAACATCTTCCTGTGTTTGATTGTGCATTTAAGCCTGCCAATGGCAAGAGGTTTATATCTCCTATGGGTCATATAAAGATGATGGCAGCAGTACAGCCATTTTTATCAGGAGCTATATCCAAAACAGTCAATCTGCCTGAAGACGCCACAGTGGAAGATATAGAGAATATTTATATAGAAGGATGGAAGCTGGGATTAAAGGCAATAGCAGTATATAGAGATGGATGCAAAAAGGCCCAGCCATTGGTTACAAAAGACAAGAAGGAGAAAGAAGAAGGTGGAAAGGGAGAGGTAGAGATTTCTTTTTCTCCTCAAAGAAAGGAGTTGCCTGTAGAGAGAAAAGCTGTAGTGCATGAATTTGTGGTGGCAGGACATAAGGGATATTTGACAGTGGGCTTATTTGAGGATGGGTCACCTGCTGAGATATTTATATCCATGAATAAAGCAGGATCTACTATGGCAGGATTGATGGATGCCTTTGCTATATCTATAAGTTTCAATTTGCAGTATGGGGTGCCGCTTGAGACACTGGTCAGAAAATTTGCCCATGTCAGATTTGAGCCTTCAGGTATGACCAACAATGAAAATATAAGAATAGCCAAGTCTATCATAGATTATATTTTCCGCTGGCTGGCACTCAGATTTTTACCTGCACCAAAGCTTGCGGAGATTGGTTTAAATAATTTGGCTGATATCAAAGATGAAATACTAGATCTTCAGGAACAACTCCCTTTGGAAGATATTCAAGGAGTTCATAATGGTCAGAACAGTGTCGATGATGATGGTATAAAGGACAAAACATATAAAGCTGGCGACCGACAGCAAGTTAATCAGATAGCAGGCACAGGTATATCTGACCTCACTTCTTCATTTTCAAACACTCAAGACGCGCCTTTGTGTTTTGAATGTGGATCAATAATGGTAAGAAATGGTTCATGTTATAAATGTGTAAATTGCGGATCTACAAGCGGATGTTCATAATCATGAGAAGAAGTTAAATCCGGTAAATAGTTTGAACAGTATATTGATTATAGGACCCAAAACATCGGCGAGGAAAAAGATGAAAAACAACAAGATGATAAAGCCATATTGTTCAAGTGTTTGTTTAAAACTCCATGCAGAGTCGGGCAGAAGTGCAAAAAGTATTTTAGATCCGTCGAGAGGCGGGATTGGTATGAGGTTGAAGACAGCAAGTAGTATATTGGCATAGACTATTATAGAGAAAAACATAATAAATCCTTCTTGTAAAGGCATAAATCTTATAAACATAGAGAAAATAAAAGCAAGGATGAGATTGGACAGAGGTCCTGCGGCACCGACAAGCGCAGGGTCTCTTTTAATATTACTTAGATTAAACGGATTATAAGGGACTGGTTTTGCATAAGCAAAAAGAAATCCTCCTGCTGTCATAAAAAACAAAAACAGAGGAAGCAGTATGGTACCAAAAAGATCTATATGAGCTATGGGATTCAGAGTAAGTCTTCCCATATGTCTGGCAGTAGGGTCTCCCAGTCTGTCTGCCATCCATCCATGAGCGTATTCATGTATAATGGCAGAAGGAATTATGATAAGAAAGTAAAAAAGTATAAATATAAAGTCCATATTTAATTAATTTTTAATTTTGTAATCCAGCTCCACTTTTCAAGATTATCTGCAAATGTGTTGCTTTAAATCAAATTATACACCCTATGGTTTTATAACACAGATTTACCTCAAAAAGTGGGACTGGGTTGATTTGACATTTGAGCTTTAGATTTTGACATTTATTAGATTGGGTTATTGGGAAATTGATTGAAAATTTTATCCTGCCTGCCCTATCGTATAATTAGGCTTGAATAATTGGGATTGAAAATTGTAAATTGAAAATTTGAAAATTGTTTTAGTGTTTGTTTATAATTTCGTATTTAGGATTTGTATAGCAATAGTGTGAATTTAGCTTTTAATTATTTCTTCACTGTCCAGCAGGATAGTAGTAGGACCTTCGTTGACAATGTGTACCTGCATATATGATTGAAATTGACCGGTTTCAACAGGTATGTTTTCTTTTTTAAGGTACTCAACAAATTTATCAAACAGGTATTTAGCTTTTTCAGGGTTTTCTGCATTTATGAAAGACGGTCTGTTGCCTTTTTTGACATCAGCTAGCAGAGTAAACTGAGATACAGCAAGTACAGATCCGTCAATATCTTTTAGAGATAAATTCATTTTATTGTTTTCATCTTCAAATATCCTGAGCTTGGCTATTTTTTCTGCCATTTTTTTGGCAATATCTTCTGTATCTCCTTTTTTGATTCCTACAAACAGTATAAAACCTTTGCCGATTTTGCCAATTATTTGTCCATCTACTATAACCTGTGCTTTACTTGTTTTTTGGACTACAATCTTCATGGTTGACAGGATTTTAGGTTTTGTTATAATAAAGTCTGTATTGTAATAATAATTTATTATTAAAAATATGGCAAGAAGATGTGATTATTGCGGCAGAGGACCTAAAAGGGCGGTTTCCAGATCAAAGTCCAATATTGCCACCAAAAGATGGCATCATATAAATATTCAGCACAAGACTATAGGCGGCAAGAGGTACAAAGTTTGCACAAAATGCCTGAAGACTTTTAACAAAAAAGGTTTTGTGAAGCTGCCAAAGCCCGGGGAAGTTGTATTTTCTCATAGTGTGAAGAAATAATGATATGAAAATTTTGAGTGAAAATTCCATCAGCATTTTGATTGTGTCTGCAGCAGTATTGACATGCTGATGGCTTATGTTTGTTTTAGAAACATAAGCCGTTCCGATTTTCGGAACGGTTTTTAAATTATAATTAAAATTAAGTTTCAGAGTATGACTCAGGAAAAATGTAAGAGTTGCGGACAATACAAAATACCCTCTCTTAGTGTAGATGCGATTGTGCATAAGGAAGGTAAGATACTTTTGGTAAAAAGAGCTAAAAAGGAGACCCCTTTTTATAATACATATGCTCTTCCCGGGGGATTTGTGGATTATGGAGAAAAAACAGAGGATGCAATAGTCAGAGAGGTGTGGGAAGAGACAGGACTTAAAACCAGAGTAAACCAGCTTATAGGTGTATATTCAGACAGAGACAGGGATCCACGCAGACATGTGGTATCAATAGCCTATTCTCTAGAGGTTCTAAGCGGTAGATTAAAAACATCTTCTGAAACAAAAGATATCAGATGGTTTAATATAGATAGACTTCCCCGCCTTGCTTTTGATCACAAGAAAATTATAGAAGATTTTTGTAATTCAACTAAAAAAGTTTCAGAGTATAACGGATGGAATATGAACAAAAAGCTTGTTTTTTGTTCCCAGTCAAGATTTTATATGTTTGCATCTGAATTGATATGCAAGTTTGTTATAGATGAGGGATATGTGCCCATAAATTCATTTACTAATTTTGGTTATTTTCTGCATGAGCTTGTATCTCGTCATGATATAGTTGAAGGTATAAACAATATCATCAATCATTGTCATGAGCTTTGGGTATTTGGTCCAATAACTGAGGGTGTTGATGAAGAGATAAAAATGTGCAAAAAGCTGAGCAAGCCTATCAGATTTTTTGATATCACAGATGACGAAACACCCTGCCTGATAAAAGAGGTTACTGAAAGATATCTTAGAAAAAAATACAAGCAAATACGCACTTAATGCGCTCTCAGAAAAAAGCATGTTATAGTTGTGCTGTTCTTGACTTGATATGGTTTATGTGCTAATGTTGTGATATCATTTAAGCGTATTATCTTTTTATTTTATGGAATATATAGAAAATTCTTCAGTTCCAGATACAAAAATATCTAAGCGCGTATTATTGACAGTTTTATTTTTACTGTCTTTGTCTTTGAGGTGGTGTATAGTTGAGAGTAGGGATTCAGAAACTAATAGGCATAAGTGTACATTAGATAACATAAAAATTGAGTTGGAAAGATTTCAAAATACCAGCGAGGGTTCAGATGTATATTCTATAGATTTTGATTTGCTTCCAACTAAAGTACAAAAATCGTTAATAGAGAAATATAATGGAAAAGTTCCGCAGAAAGTCTACATCTCTTTCCGGGGAGGTTTGTTTAATGTTGGAGTTGATACAACAAATTCTCTCTGATCGTTGTCAGAGATTTGTGTATTAGTTATTTAGCTTAAAATAATCCCAAAACACCTATAGACAGGTGTTTTTTATATTGTCAAACAATTTTTATCCACAGAAAAAATTTACTTATTTTTATTTAATGTTAAAATGGTTTTATTGCTATTATTGCTTTGATCTATGGGCTTTGAATCCATGAATCATCATGAAATCAGAAAGGAAGATTCTAAGGTATTATTGTCAGGGTTTTTAGTGGTTGCTTTTGCTTTTTTTATGAAGCTTTTTTCATACACAGAATGTGGAGAGAGATTTTTTAACTCAGAACATAATAGATTTTTTGATTCTAATAAAACAATACCTGTTGTAATTGATGGAAGAAAAATTATAGATGTACCAATGGAGTATATAAATCCTGAAACAGGAGAGACAGTGTCTTTGGTTGCTGAACAATCTGACAGCAGTGATAACAGGTAATGGAATAATATGGAAAGAGAGTCAAGATTTAATAGAGAAAACAATATCAATCCACAAAGATTTTTAAAGTATATCAGAATATATATGCTTTGTTTTTTGGTTGGTTGTATTCCTATTGAAAGAAAAAAGACTGTACATCAGCCGCAGATTGACATTCCTTCTCAGATTGACGTTGTAAATACTTTTAATACAGAGTTTATACCTGCTGAACCAGACGGAACTATTGTGAAAGAATAGTTCTTATAGTTTTAAAAAATGATAAAGATACTTTACTGTCTGAGGAAAAGATTTTTCAGACAGTATTTTAATTTCTTTTTGGGTAAAGTTATTCAGGACAAATTTTGCTGTGTCCAGTTTTTTCTTATCTATATTTTCGGGAAGAATACCTATTCTGATACGGACAAAATCTTTGGTATTTATGTATTGGATGATTGATTTTATACCATTGTGACCTGCATCTCCTCTTCCTTTTTGGTATTTTACCTTTCCCAGTACAATATCTATATCATCATGAAGAACTATAGTGTTTTCAAGAGGTATTTTGAATCTGGAAATAGCTTTTTTTACTGTAACTCCCGACATATTCATATATGTCTGCGGTTTGAGAAACATAATTTCATGATTTTTATCTTTTAGTGTTGACCGCAAGCTTTGTGTAAGTTTACACATCTTCCATGGAGTCTTTATGTGCAGGTTTTTACTAAATTCTTCAAATACAAAATCTACAGCCATAAAGCCTGCGTTGTGTCTTGTTTTTGTATATTCTTCACCCGGATTTCCAAGCCCGATTATAAGATATTTCATAAGAATTTTTAATTTTATAATTTTTATCCAGCTCCATTTTTTGAGGTAAATCTTACTATAAAGCCAATGAGTATGTAATTTGATTTAAAGCAATATATCTGCAGATAATCTTAAAAAGTGGAGCTGGGTTGAATTTTGAATTTTGCATTTTTTCATATTTTCCTCTGACTCATAATTATGGGTGTACCGGATAGTTTGAATTTTTTTCTGATATGATTTTCAAAATATTTTAGATAGGCAAACGGGAGCATACCTACCCCTTTATATATTATCTCAAAATGAGGGGGCTGGGAAGAGATTTGTATCAGATGGAGTATTCTAGGTCTTTTGCCAGTTCCTCTTTTATGAGGTGGAGGTTGTTTTTGAACGAGCTTGGTTTTTAGTGAATTAAGTCTGTCATCATCAATTTTGGCAGAAAAATTAGAATAAGTTTTTATAATTACATCATATATTCTCTGGACATTTTTGCCGCTGAGTGCTGATATTAACACAACTTCAGCCCAGTCTACGAAATTAAATGTTTCTTTGATAGAGGCAGTAATATACTCTTTGTCAGCCTTTTTGGGTAGTGCGTCTGTTTTGTTGCCTATAATAACTATGGCTTTTTTTGATTTTAATGCCAGTTGTGCCAGTTTTAAGTCCTGATGTCCTATATCTGCACTTAGATCAAGTACAAGAACAACAACATCTGCATGTTTAAGGGTTTTAAGTGAGAGAAGGGTGCTTTGCTTTTCCAAAGATTTGAAGTCTATTTTTGATTTTCTTCTGATTCCTGCTGTATCTATAAAGGTAAAGAGAGTATCTTTGTATTTAAAAGTTGTATCAAGAGGTTCCCGTGTTGTATGGGGTATGGGAGATACTATGGATCTTTCTGATTTGGTAAGTCTGTTGATAAGAGTTGATTTTCCCACATTGGGTCTTCCTATGATGGCAACTTTTATATTTTCCTTATAATCTGTTTCGTCATCTTCTTGAATATCAACATTAGGTGCATCAGGCAGATACTCCAAAATCTTATCCAAAAGGTCACCTGTCCCTGCTCCTGTAATGGCAGAGATAGGTATTACATCTGTAAATCCAAGTTTGTAGAACTGTGCTGACTGCAGGGATAATTTTTTATAATTATCTGCTTTGTTTACAGCAACTATAGCAGGTATGCGGTGTATCATAAGATATCTGGCTATAGCTCTGTCTTCTGCTGTAATCCCTGATTTGATATCAGTTACCAGTATTACCAAGTCAGAGCCATGGACAGCCTGCAGTGCTTTTTCTATGATTTTTTTGTTTATATCATCTTCTGATTTAACTTGTGCTTTTGTTTTTTTAATTTTATGGGCAAAATTCTCACCGGTTAGTCCTCCTGTATCCACCAATTCAAATATTTTTCCTTGCCAAACAACAGAGGATTTTTTTAAATCTCTAGTGGTGCCTTCAACTGGAGATGTAAGTGCCAGTTTTTTTTCTGTTAGCGTATTAAATAAAGTTGATTTTCCTACATTTGTTCTGCCAACCAGTGCTATTTTGGGAAGCTTGTTTAACATATTTATATTATAATAATTCACAGATCAAAATGCAAAACTCAACATTGATATAAATTAACCTATAACTGCTCTAATTACCAATTTTACTAATTCACCTGACAAATCCTAAACAACAATATTTTAAAATTCTAAATTCTAAATCCGAAATTCTAAACAAACCCTAAAATAATTATCCAATTTACGAATTTTCAATTAACCAATGAATTTACAATGATTTAATGTTTCAATGGTTTAAACTATAATATACTGATCTTGATCCAGAGTTTATGGATTAATTCATTAGATAATTGAGGAATTGATTGAAAATTAAATAATTGAAAATTTGAAAATTATTGTTGGTTGTTATTTAGTATTTAGAATTTCGAATTTAGGATTTTAGAATTGTTTAGTATTT
>WFTA01000019.1 GCA_015485715.1 Patescibacteria group bacterium | reverse complement strand
GATGTAGACAAACTAAATTTTCAAGAATTTTGCTCATATCTACATCAGTATAAGGAAGTATTGAATGCCTAATACCCAAGTCCTCAAAATAATACTTTTCATTTATCTCAAAAATTTTCTTTCCCCTGATATCAAAGCGTGGCACTTGAAATATAAAAAACGCATTAGAAAGATAATTAAGATAATCAAGAACTATATTAGGAGATATGTTTATCCTTTGAGATTTGAGAAAATCACTTATTCTTTTAGCTGAGATTAAACTGCCGACATTGTCAGCTATGTAATTTACCAGCTGCTTAAGAAAATTTATATTCCTTATTTTATATCTTTTAACAATATCATTTAATAAAATAGTATTATAAACTCCTTGGATATAATTATATACCACTTCATCATTTAAATCTAAATTTTTAATATATGGCAAACCACCATATTTTATATATTTTAATAAAGAGTAATCATCATCCTTTAAATTATGAAACTCAAGGAATTCAGAATACGACAGGCTATATATCCTTATTTCAACATATCTACCGCTTAAATATGTTGCAAGTTCACCAGAAATCAAGTTTGCATTACTACCACTGCAATATATATCATATCTACCCTTTGCCTTTAAATGACGAAGTGCTTTCTCGAAACTTTCAATATCCTGAATCTCATCCATAAATACATATACCTTTTTCTTTTTTGAAGTATTTTCTTCTATATACTTTAAAAGATCTTTATAATTTTTTATAAAATCATATTCAGCTAATTCCTTATTAATATATATTATATCGGCTTTTGGTTTTTTCTTTTTTATTTTATCAATAACTTGAAGTAAAAAGACACTCTTACCAGTTCTTCTTTGGCCGGTAATGACTTTGATTATATCTTTATCTATAAAAGGATTTATCTTCCTCCAATATATTTTTCTTTCTATGTATTTTTTAACCATATTTAAAATTTGACAAAGATTTATTTATATTTTAAGTATATTTAAAATATATTTTATTGTCAACTATACTCTTATGTACCTGAACACCACGTTGGAATCAATGATAACATAATGAATAGATGATGACTATAAAAAGTCAGAAATTATACCTTTCTTCTGTGTCATTATCCAAACTCTCCTTTGTCATTGTCTGATTTTTACCCTGATGAATATCGGGGTAATCGGACAATCCACTTCTGGATTCCCGTTTTCACGGGAATGACAAAGAAAGGATGTGAGAATGACATGGCAGAAAAGCTGGGAATGACAATGTGGTGAGGTGCCATTATCTAACACCTATTTGTCATTGTCCAAACACCATTTGTCATTATCCAGCTTGACTGGATAATCCAATACATTAAAGAACTAAATACTAAATCCGAAATTCTAAATTCTAAACAACCATAAAATAATTTTCAAATTTACCAATTTTCAATTTTCAAACATTAAATAATGTAAAATTCATTGAAAATTTATCTTTTTCTTATGGAATTCCCAGTTGAGGGGGATAACAAAGAGGAGAAAGTGGTATGATTAGGGTCGTACTTGTCCCGCTTGCCATGTCGCATGACATGGTCGTATAACTGGGATAACTGAGATTGTATAATATGATTGTATAACTGGGATGACTGGGTAAATAGCCAATCCAACACATTAATTAATTATTTGTAAATTACAAATTCAAATCTGCTTCACTTTTACTTTTGTACCGGATATATCTTCCATATACCCATACCATCTACATAAAACAGATAATTTCCGGGAATAACAATATCAACACTGAATTTGTCTGAATAATCTCCTATAACATTCACCAGTCTTGAAGAATAATTCCCCCTATCATCTACCAAATAAACTATAAAATTATCATCTCCTTTATACTCTGCGCCAAATGTATATTTTCCCTTTTCAAGGTAAAACATTCTGCTGACATTTTGTCCCTGCCCTGCAAATGACTCAAACCTGCCTGCTTTTTTGCCAGTTATCTCTGGTTGATTTACTGTAATCTGCCACCTTCCGCCATCTATAAATATAAAATAATTGCCTTTCTGAGCCTTAACAGGTATAACTCCCTCGTACGATTCAGCATCTTCATACCCTACATTTATATACTGTCCCCACCACTGATCATCATCGTCTTTTACTTTATTTCCATTAGCGTCATAGAATACTTCCATAAACAAATTATCGTTTGGACCAGTCTGGTTAGCAACCTTTATAAAAAACAACCCATCATCAAGATAAAAAGCATCTGTTACAAATCTACCCTCCCCTTCAAATGAATAAGTATATTTATTATTCTGCTTATAGCCTGATACAGAAAACCTTTCCCAATTTTTTCCTGCCATAACCCCTAACACAAAAACAACGATTAGAACTAATATAAAATAGACATTTTTCTTAAACATACTCCCGCAAATAACTTATACTTATTCCATTGTAATAAAGAAGGAATATTTGGTCAAATAAGGTATCTATGTTTTGTATATATTCAACCTGATATGCACAAGGTAAATTTTCTAATTTTCAATAACCAATCCAGCCCCACTTTTTGAGGTAAATCCTGCTATAAAGCCAATGGGTATGTAATTTGATTTAAAGCAACATATCTGCAGATAATGTTGAAAAGTGGGGCTGGATTGAAAATTGGTAAATTGATGAATTATTTT
>WFTA01000018.1 GCA_015485715.1 Patescibacteria group bacterium | reverse complement strand
TCTCAATTAATAAAGTTAGGCTTCTTCTTTGGGTAGTTCAACTTCTATGCCCAACTCTTCAAGCTGTTCTTCTCTTACATAATCAGGAGCCTGTGTGAGGGGACATATACCCTTTTGGGTTTTTGGAAATGCTATTACCTCTCTTATACTGTCTGACCCTGTCATAAGAGCAACAAGCCTGTCAAGACCAAATGCCAGACCTCCGTGTGGAGGGGCTCCATATTTCAAGGCATTAACTAAAAATCCAAACCTTTCTTCAGCCTCCTCATCTGATATACCGATAAGCTCAAATATCTTTTTCTGGATATCAGGTCTGTGAATACGGATAGATCCTCCTGCAATTTCCTCCCCGTTTAGAACAAGATCGTAAGCACGGGATTTAAAAGAGAGTGCTATCTGCTTGTTGTTTATCGCCTCATCAAGCTTGTCTATATCTTCCTCCTTCGGAGAAGTGAATGGATGATGGAGAGCAACAAGCCTGTTTTCTTCTTCATCCCACTCTAAAAGTGGAAAATCAACTATCCATACAAATTCCCATTTTCCTTCTGGTATCAGATCTAACTTCTCTGCTATATGTTTTCTCAGAAAACCTAAAACCCTGTGGGTTATTTCTGGAGTATCTGCAATGAATATCAGCAGATCTCCGTTTTCGCCTTCCATTATATTTTTGATCTGTTGCATTTGCTGATCTGAGAAAAACTTAACTATTGGAGATTGGAAAGAGCCGTCCTCATTTATCTTTATCCATGCCATTCCTTTGGCGCCAAACTTCTGGGCATACTCTGTCAGATCATCAATTTCTTTCCTTGAAAGTTTTGATCCGCCTTTTATGTTAATGCCCTTTACAAGACCTCCAGAATCTGCTACAGATCTGAAAACTTTAAACTCCACTTCCTTTGCAAGATCGGTAAGATCTTTCAATTCAAGACCGTATCTAAGATCAGGCTTATCTGTTCCGTATCTGTTTATAGCTTCTTCATAGCTCATTCTTTTGATAGGAAGACTGATCTCTATGCCTAAAATTTTTTTAAAAAGGTAATGGACAAGACCTTCAGATACAGCTATAACATCTTCCTCATCAACAAATGACATCTCAAAATCTATCTGTGTGAACTCAGGCTGTCTGTCTTTTCTTAGGTCCTCATCTCTAAAGCATTTAACAATCTGGAAGTATCTTTCAATTCCTGCCACCATCAGTATCTGTTTGAATAGCTGTGGTGACTGGGGAAGTGCGTAAAACTTTCCGTGCTCAAGTCTTGATGGGACAAGAAAATCCCTTGCCCCTTCAGGTGTTGATTTTGTGAGCATGGGGGTTTCAACCTCAAGAAAGCCGTGTCCTGCAAGGTACTCCCTTGTTGCCTGATAAACCTCATGCCTGAGAATCAGATTTTTGAGCATCTGGGGTCTTCTTATATCAAGGTATCTGTATTTCAGCCTTACCTCTTCATGGACATTTATGTTGTCCTCTATAGGAAACGGCAGAATATCGCAGGTGTTTAATATTCTGAGCTCCTCAACGGCAACCTCTATATTTCCTGTTTTCAGTTTAGGATTTTCTGTTCCTGCAGGTCTTCTGTTAACTCTTCCCCTGACAGCAAGAACATACTCTGATCTGACCTTTTTTGCTTTTTCGTAAGCTTTTTCAGGGCTTTTTGACGGATCTATGACGATCTGAACTATACCTTCTTTATCCCTCAGGTTTATAAAGATAACACCGCCGTGATCTCTGACGCTGTCAGCCCAACCTAAAAGCCTAACTTCATCACCGATATTGTTTTCAGTCAGTTCACCACAGAAATAATCCCTTTTAAAATCCTCAAGTTTGTCCAGCATCTAAAATCCTCTCTGTGAAAATTTTTGAGATCAAGACATTAATTATATCATTGCAAGAATTGGAAAAAAAGAAAGGGCTTTACGGGGGATACTCCTATCTAAAGGTATCTAAAATCAGTAGGAATATTCGTAAAGCTAAAAACAATAGCTAAAGCATATCTTAACGCATTTATGTTTTTGCTATAGCCTTTTGTTTTCCTTTATGCTCTCTTTAACCTATCCCTCAATCTTGAATGTAATCCTTAGTTTCTGTTGGTCTTACCAAACTTGCTTATCCTGTGCTGTTTCTTGTTTAGCCAGTATTTGTATACATGATATCCGTCTATGTGGTATTCATTAGCTAAAGGTAATTTAGCCGGTAGATTTTAAAAAAGTTTTTCCGTTTCTATTTCCAACTTCATATACATAATACTTCTTATCTCTTTTCTTTATACACGCTGTCCATATCCATACTGGGTTTCCTTCTATGCTCATCTCATATATAGATATTTCATCTACATCTATCCTGTTAGCTAATTTTTTCCATTTTTTCTCTAAATACTGGTCTGAGAACCTCCCTGCTTCATAAGTCCATCTGGAAACTGCTCCATAAGGTAGATTTAAAACTTGTGCTGTGACTGATTTACTCATTCCTTAGCTATACATTTTTAAAGCAATTAATTTAACCTTTTCTGTATGTTTATGGTATTTTGCACCTTTATAAAAATGTTTTTCACATTCGTTGCACTTATATCTTTGTTTACCTGTGTTTTTTCCAAACTTTTTGCACCGATTTGAACCACATTCGGGACATCTTATATTCCCTTGGTATTTCCTTGATCTCCCCCTCTGTCTCATATTCCCTATTTTACAATGTTTTAGCTATCTTTAGATAGCAACTCCCGATTTAAAAATGGATTTTCCCATTCTCTCGAAGATTAAAAAATAAAACTTCCATAAATGATTGCAGTTAAAATTATATATGATGAAGTGGATATACTAATATAAAAGGAAAGATTAGATGGGGGATAATAATTTAAATAACCTTTTCAATAATTTTTTACATTTTGATCTTTATTCCATAGTTTATGTAATTTTGTTAATCATGGCACTTGGTTTTTTGTATCTTTTTGCACTTAGTTTCATGTGTTTTCTTATAGCTATATCAAAATTTCGAAACTCAAAATTTCGAAGCTTATGTGATTATATACCAAGTATAATAACTTTTATAATTATAAAATGGATTATAAAAATTATTAAAGATCCTTCAAATATTTTAAATCTCTTTGAAAATTTAAGTAAAAAATTAAGTGAATTTTTTAGAGGAAAAAGAATGGAAAATCAATTGATATTAGAATTAGAAAAGTATTTTGAAGATTTGTTTGAAAATTGGGGTGATAAAAAAAGTATCGATGAGGAAATTACCATTGGAGAAGCTTCTATTCAAGACATACTAATGGAAATATTTAATACTATAGCTGTCTCTTATACACATCTGACGCTGC
>WFTA01000017.1 GCA_015485715.1 Patescibacteria group bacterium | reverse complement strand
TTTTTTTTTACTCTATTTTTTCTCATATTTTAGCTAATTATTTATCTTTATTTTAACATTTCTTACACTTTTAGGCAAAATTAGATAACTTTATTTTGAAGTACTAAACCAACAAAAATATTTAAATGTTTAAACATTTCTAATATTTCTACTAACATTTCTTTAACCAATCCATCTGGACCAAAATTTAAAATATCCACCTGATCAGTATAACTCTCAGCAGGAAACCCCATCAAAGGATCCTCCTCAATAGTCTTTGTAACTCTCTTAAACAAAAATGGTTGTCTGTAAACACTTTTTTCTAAAAATACTTCATCAGATGGTATTTTAGGTTCTATAATTAATGTATTTAATATATGTGATAACAGCTCATGATTTCTGTCAATATTGATAAAGATATTATAAACAACATTTAAATCAGTAACAAAACTACCGTCACCTAATAAAGGAAATTTGTATATTCTATACATCTGTGTTTTCCAAAGTCCTGTTTTTCTAACTTCAAAAATAAATACTCCTTCATTAGGAACTTGACCTTCTTCAACTTCATCTTTTATTTCGGATTTGAATGTATAATTATAACCCTTATATTCTATAATACCACCATAGGGTATACTTTTATTAAGCATTAAATACATATTAAGGTTTAAAATAAGAGATGCTAATTCTATTAACAAAGGTTTAAATAATTTTAAACAATGTTCAGAGTAATTATTTTCTTTATATATTTCTTTAATATCATGTGAAATGGGAATTTTTATTTTTAAACTATTGCCTTGATTGGATAATTGCACTTCAAACAACCCTGCCTTTAGATATTTAAAATCCAACTCAAAATTTAAAACAAATTCTGTAAGATATGAATAAACTATTTTTTTATAAAATTCATTATCCCCATCTCCAAGTTCTGCTATAACATCTACCACAAACCTATTTAATAATTTCAAATCCTAGATATGGAACCAGAACTTTTGGGATTTTGATGGTTCCATCTTCTTGTTGATAGTTCTCAAGTATAGCTATAAGTGTTCTACCTATGGCAAAAGCAGTAGCATCATTCATATGCACATACTCCACTCCCCCACTCTTCCTGCGCACCCTTGTCATAAGTCTTCTTGATTGATAATCAGCCATATAATCTGCAGAGTGTGTCTCTCTGTATTTATTCTGGCCGGGCATCCACATCTCAAGATCTATCTGCCTTGCATCAGGCCCTCCCATATCCCCTGTACACACATGGACTACTCTATATGGTATTTTCAGTTGTTGGGTTAAGTATTCTTGTACAGCCACTAAAAACTCCTGCTCTTTGATACCATCTTCAGGCAAGGTAAAGCTTTCCATCTCTATTTTGTCAAACTGGTGAACCCTTAAAATGCCGCGTGTATCTTTACCGTATGATCCTGCTTCTCTTCTAAAACAAGTAGAAAACCCGACAAACCTCAAAGGAAGCTCATCTTCGGATAAAATAGTATCCATATACATGGGCCCAAGAGTATGCTCAGCGCTTCCTACCAAATAAAGATCATCTTTTTCAAGATAATATCTTTCATCTTTATCTTCATCTGAAAGGCGCGCCATTCTCACATAGACATCTGGCCTTATCATAACCGGCGGCACAACAGGCACAAAAGGCTTTACTGAGACATCTAATCCTGCCTTTTCTACAATTTCTGCAACTTTTTCTTCAGATGTTAAAACACCCATCACCCACTGCACAAGAGCAAACTGGATAAGAGCTGCAGGGCCTTTTAGGTATGTAAATCTTGTACCTGCTACTTTAGATGATGTTTCATTGTCTATTATATCCAGAGACCTGCCCAGATCGAGATGATCTTTAACCTCAAAGCCAAAATGCGGAATCTCGCCCCATTTTCTAATCTCAACATTTTCTGTATCATCTTTTCCTACTGGTGTATCATCAGTTGGAATATTAGGAATTTTGTATAAAAGATAAATAAATTTATCAGACAGGTGCTTCATCTTTTGTTCAAGTTCATCACATCTGGCATCTATTTTTCTCATCTCTTCAATTATTTTTTCTTTATTCCCCCCTGCTCCTATCTGCTTAGAAGCTTTGTTTTTCTCAGCTTTCAAACTATCAAGCTCCTGCTGTATTCGCCTTCTCTCCTTATCAATCTGCAGAACATCATCCACTATAGATAATTCACTATCATCCCACCCTCTATTTTTCATTGCTTGTTTTACTTTATCAGGGTTTTCTCTTATAAACTTTATATCAAGCATATTAATCTGATTTAATTAACATTTGTGAAAATTTTTCATATGCAATATTTAACAATTTGTGATATTCTTTTAAATTTTCCAATTCTTCTCTTAATAATGCATTTAAAGATTTGATTTTTAACCCGTCTTCTTTTTTTACCTCTCTAAGAGTTCTATTTAATAATCCAAGTAAGTTCTTTGCTTTCTCAAACGGTTTATATGAAACAAATATCTCTGATTTATAATCTTCAGGTTTGGGTAAATTTCTTTTTAAAACTCTTGAGAGATTAGAATTTAGAAATCCAAAACCTTCATCTCTTGTTCCTTCTCTAGCAAACAGCGCAGTAAAAGATACAAAACAATCCATATTGCCAACTTTTACTTCTTTTTTATACTTATAAGTATATGGCATATTGTTTATGAGTAAAATATAATACTCTCTGTTATGATATTTTATGATTCCCAAATCAATATAAAAATTTTCTTCAAAACCAAAGGAATAAACAATTTTATTTACAGTATGCACATTTTGAATTTCTGATATTAACTCAAAATATGATAAATCTTCTATATCTTGAACATCTGGTGAATAAACAGCATCAGTAATTGCAAAAAAATAAAAAAAATCAGAATGGGGATCATCAATTCTTTCACCATATTTTGTAAGCACATTCTTATACTTATCTTTATTTGTAATAACTTCTAAATATTTTTTAATGAACTTATTAACAGTAAAATCTATATCTTTAATTCTCTTCTCTATTTTTTCTATTTTTTCCCCTATTTGCAACAAAAATTCTGAATGATCCCTAAAAATATCACTCAATTCTTTGTTTATTTGTTCCAGTTCGCGTCCCACTGTATTAATCAAAATATTTAATTAGCTCTTCATATATTTTCTTTGCTTCGTATTGATCAATAGGATCAGCACCACCCCATTTCATCTCTTTAATTGCTTTTTCAACTTCCTGTTTAGTAATACCTCCTGACTTGTATTTCCAAAAAAGCCCCAGCACAAACCCTCTTTCTTCAGGATCTAAAATACTGGTAGGTATTTTTCTTAATATTCTACGCAGCTGATAGTATTTAATTTTTTTAGAAAACCAACCCATACTACAGTTAAATTCTAAATTCTAAATTCGAAATTCTAAACAAACCATAAAATAATTATCCAATTTACAACCCAGCCCCACTTTTCAACATTATCTGCAGATATGTTGCTTTAAATCAAATTATACACCCTATGGTTTTATAACACAGATTTACCTCAAAAAGTGGGGCTGGGTTGTAAATTGGATAATTATTTTGGGGTTTGTTTAGAATTTAGAGTTTAGGATTTTGGATTTCATTCTTGTCTATCTATAGCTTGATTAACAAGTCTGTCAGCGTGTTTGTTTTGATCTCTGGGTATGCTGTGAAATACTGCTTTTACCCCCTGCATTTGCTTATTCCAAATCTTGACAAAAAGCTTGGCAAGCTCAGGATTTTTTATCTTATACTCTCTGGAAAGCTGTTTTGCTACCAACTCTGAATCAAGATAAAAATCCACTTCACATGGACAATACTCCTCTATCAAATCAAAAGCTTTTAAAACAGCTCTATACTCTGCCTGATTATTGGTAGCTGTGCCAATGTATTCGCTGTACTCTTTCAAAATATTACCATTTTCATCTTTTATCACAACCCCTATGCCGGCTGGTCCGGGATTTCCCCGTGCTCCGCCGTCAGTATAGATGATAAATTTTTTAAGTTTTTTTCTGCCCATACTATCTCCTTCTGATATCTTTTATCTTGAATTGTATCTCTTTGTTTCCTCTCCACTCATTAAACGACAAGGTGTATACAACATCTACCCTGCTTCCTGTATCTATACTCTGCTCGCTGAAATAGTCTTTCATTCCAAATCCCATAAATTTATAAATACTGTCTCCTTCTCTCAAATACACTCTCAAATGCTTATCACCACTTCCTACTGTCTCTACCTTATCTACTATAAGGTTACCTGTTGTAAAAAGAGGTTCAGGATTATCTTGTCCAAATGGCTCCAAATTTTCTATATCTTCAATCAGTTTTTCATCTACCCTATTCAAAGGCATATTTACATCTATATCAAGTATAGGTGTCAGATCCGCATCCTTCATCTTTTTATCAAGATAGGAGCTGAATGCCTCTACAAATTCATCTATATTCTCCTCTTTAAGTGAAAGGCCACAAGCACCACTATGTCCCCCGTATGATGTTAAATACTTCTCAAATCTGCTTAAAGCTTTAGTAATATCAAATCCTTCCACAGATCTCCCTGATCCATGATACAGCCCTCTAAACTCTGTCAGAAGTACAACCGGTTTGTTAAATGTATTGGCTATCCTGCCTGCCACAATACCAAGTACACCCACAGGCCAATTGGAACTTTTGGCAAATAAAAACGACTTTCCGTCTACATCGCCTATTATCTCCATTGCCTCCTGATACACTTGGTCTGATACTTGCTGCCTTTCCCTGTTTACATCATTTAAATGCTGTGCCAGATCATAGGCCTCTTGGCTGTCCTCAGACAAGATCAACTCCAGCGCTTCACGGGCATGGTTAAGGCGGCCGGCGGCATTCAGTCGCGGAGCAATCTGAAAGGCAACATTCCATGCATTTAAATTAAAAGAAGCACTTGGATCTATGTATCCGTTTTCCATAAGTCCGCTTTTTTCTATAAGCATACGAAGTCCCATTCTTCTGGTCTTGTTCAAAACTTTGAGTCCGTATTTGACTAGTACCCTGTTCTCGCCTGTAAGCGGCACCATATCTGCTATAGTGCCTATAGCCACCAGATCAAGGAGCCATTTGGCAAAAGACTCTTTTTCGTCTTTGCCGCTTTTTTGGAGTAAAGCCTGAGCAACTTTGAAAGCAGTTCCTGTGCCTGACAAATGCTTGTATGGATAACTCTCTCCCTCTACCCCTGAGTGAATAATAGCATCAGATACAGGAAGTATCTGTCTGCCTGCACTATCCTTCAAAACAGTATGATGGTCTATCACTATACTCTTTATCCCTTTGCTGTGCAGAAATTCTATCTCTTCTATATTACCTATCCCCAAATCAACAGTTATGATAAGGCTGGTATTTTTATTAAAAAGCGCTTGAATGGCTGTCTGATTAAGACCGTATCCTTCAAACTCTCTGTGCGGAATATATATCTCCACATTTTGTGCTCCTATGTGCCTCAAAGTTAGATATACAATAGCTGATCCACATACCCCATCTGCATCATAGTCTCCAAATACAACTATTCTACTGCCTTGCTCAATATGAGAAAAGATAATATCAACTGCCTTTTCCATATCCTGAAATAAAAAAGGATCCAGAATATCAAGATTCCAGTCTGACCTTAGAAAACTTTCTATTTCATCCTTTGTTTTAAGACCTCTGTTATACAATATCTGAAGTATGACAGGATTTAAATCAGGAAATCTTTTAACCAGAGCATGGGGAATTTCTTCCCTCACTCTCCACTTTCTATGCATAAAGATAAATTACTTTATTTTAAGAAGTTTTTTGATTCTGTTTACAATATATTTCAAGTCATAATTACTCTTTACAATATAATCCTCTGCTCCCAACTCTTTGCCTTTTTTCTTGTTCTCTGAATCGCCAAGATTTGAAACTATAATTACCGGGATCTTCTTTAAGTCCTTATCGTCCTTTAAATCTTTAAGGATTTGCCAGCCATCACCTTTAGGAAGCAATAAATCAAGCAGTACTATATCAGGCATAAAATTTCTTATCTTTTCCACAACACCTTCAGCAGAATCTGCTACTTCAGTATCAAAACCCTCTATCTTTAATTTTGCCTGCAGTGCATACAAAAGCGCTGCTTCATCTTCTACTATAAATACTTTGCCCAGCATATATTTATATCTATAATAAATTATAATTATATATATTTAGTATATATCAAATAAAAAAATAAAACAAACTCCAAACAAAATTCAAAATGCAAAATCCAAAATTCAAAATTTATTTCTCCTTTGTTTTTTCTACTATTTCTTTCATTTTTTGAATGAAATTATCAGATGAAAACTTCCGAGCATGGGCAATACAGGTATCTTTCATAGCAAGAGACTTGTCTTTGTCTATAAAATGTACAGCCTTTACAATATCATCCAAAGTATAATCAGGAGAAATCAGATACCCTGTCTGATTGTGAATAATGGTCTCTTTCAACCCTCCTTCTGCAACTCCTATACAAGGCTTGCCTGCAGCCATACTCTCAAGCGGAGTCATGCCAAAGTCTTCGTTTATGGGTATATATATAGTAGCTATACATCTTCCTACCAAGTCTGCAAGCGTGCTGTCGTCCACCCATCCCAAAATCTGTATGTTTGAATAATTTTCAGAAAGTTTCTTAACTGTTTCAAGCTCATCACCTCCAGATGCTACAATTAGATTCTTGTCAGGCATTCTCTGAAAAGCTTTAACTATATCAGTCACTCTTTTAAGCCTGTCAACTCTGGCAAACGAAAGATAATAATCCTCTGTATCTATATATTTAAACTTATCTATGTCAATAGGCGGATACACTATATAATCAGGTTCTCGGCGCAAATACTTCCTTATTCTCTCTGCTACATTTTGTGAATTAGCTATCACTATATCCATTTTCCTAAAGCCCCACCAGTACACCAGTCTGCTTCCAAAAATCAGAAACCTGAATATCTGCCTTTTCAACCAAGGCATATTTTGTAGATAGAACTCTCTCAGATCATAGGCATGTCTTACAGGAGTATGGCAGTAAAATATCTTCTTTACTCCCCTTTTAATATTTAAATAAGCAGACAGACAGTTATTGCCTGAAAAAATAACCACATCATATTCTCTGGCAATTTTTGACTTAGCCAAAAACAAATACTGAAAATATAGATACCTAAACACAGCCCTGCCCGGATCAAAACCCAAGACATGAAGCCCGAAAGGTACATCTTCTCTACTAAAAGATTCTTGCTCATTCCACATAGCAGTCATAATGTCTGCCTTAAGCCCTTTTGCAAGATCCAACACGAGCCTTTCAGCTCCTCCTCTGAACATAAACCTGTCATGGATTATCAAAATATTGCTCTTTTTACCTGTGGTATATCTCATAATTTCAAAAATAAATCCAAATATTTCTCTGCTATTTTATCCCAGCTGTACTTATTTATGACGTATTTTTTAACATCATCAACAAAATCAGAATCTTCCCCTTGGTATACATCCTTAATGCCGCCTGCTATGTCATCTATATCTTCAGGATTTACATATCTGCCGTATTTACCTGCTATCTCTTTAAAAACTTTTATATCTGACAAAAGCACTCTTTTGCCGCAGGCTAGGGCTTCTATGACAGGGATTCCAAATCCTTCCTCAAAACTAACCAAAGCCAGACTGCAGGACAGATTCATAATATAAGGCAGATCATCGTCTTTTACATATCCTAGATATAGCATGTCATCCCTTCCTGATATGACATCATCTATCTTTTGAAAATACTTTTGTGAATATATGCTCCCTGCAATAACAAGATTAAGACTATCATCAATATTATTCCTGTCCTTTGCCCTGATAAATCCTCTAATCAAATTTAAAAGATTTTTCTTTTCAGTAATTCTTCCTACATAAAGCAGGAATTTGTCAGGTAGTTCATATTTTGCCTTAATCTCTTCCACTCTCTCTCTTGATCTTACAGCAAATCTGTCAGGATCAATACCTATTGGTATGTAGTAAACCCTATCTTTCAATACAGGAAATTTTTCCACAATATCTTCCCCGACCGCCTCAGTAGGTGTAATGATTATATCTGCTTTATATTTGACAATCTCAAATGCGATTTTCTGCTTGATATAATCTGAGAGAATATACAACTTCCTGTTTTTTTCAAAACCTATATCATGTACTATGCAGGCAGACTTGACAGGACAAAAAAGCGGCGGGATATATCCGGGAGTAAAATATAAATCATAATCTTTGATCAGAATTGGAAGCCTGCTTTGAGTCCAGAAAGGATGCCTCCACATATCCTGCACGCTCTGCCAACGAGGGGGCATATCTTCCAAATCCTCCTGAAGAGGAAACTGGGAGATAAGTGTAAAATTAAGGTTTGAAAATCTGTTTTTTTGAGAGACCCTCTGTAAAGCTTTTATAAGATCAAAGCTTAATTTTTCAACTCCTGTTTTTATCTTTTTATTGGCCTGATTGGCATCTATAGCTATCTTCATTTTGAATTTCTTAATTTTCTCATATATAATACCAAATATGAATAAAAATCAAAATCAAACCAAAATACTCTATATTATCACCCAGAGTAAATGGGGAGGTGCACAGCAATATGTTTTATCTTTGATTAAAAATATGCCGCCAAACTTTACTCCTTATCTGGCTATAGGAGAAAAAAGGGAGGAAGATGATTTTTGGATAAAAGAAGCAGAAAAACATACCAAATCCAAAACTCTCTACTTTAAATATTTAAAAAGAGATCTCAAACTTCCTGAAGATATTCTGGTATTTTTTGAATTTATCAAAATTCTTAAAAAAACAGATCCTGACATCATCCATCTAAACAGCTCCAAAACAGGAGCAGTAGGGGCTGTAAGTGCCAAAATATACAACATCATCTTTAGAAAAAAAGTGAAAGTGGTATATACTGTGCATGGATTTATACTGCTGGAGCCTCTAAATTGGTGGAGAAAAATATACTATTTCATTGCTGAAAAAATAAGCTCGTATTTTAAAGATACCATCATAGTTATCAGCCAAAAAGACAAAGAAACTATGAAAAAAAATAAAATAGCTTCAGATAAAAAACTTGTCCTTATCTATAACAGCAAAGAACCTGCCGAGTACCTTCCCAAAGATAAAGCCAGAGACTACCTGCAAAACATCATCAATCAAAATATAAAAGATAAATATATTATAGGGACAATATCAAATCTCTACCCTGTCAAAGGTATAGACTTTTTAATTAAATCTGCCAAAGCGTTTTTTGACAAATATCCTAAGTATAGAGAAAGGGTTGTATTTATAGTTATAGGAGAAGGTCCTGCAAGAGATAAACTAGAGAAAGACATCGCCAGCTACAATTTAAAGGATAATTTCTTCCTTGCAGGATTTCTGCCTTATGCTGAAAAATACATCAAAGCATTTGACATATTTACCCTTACATCATACAAAGAGGGATTTCCTTATGTACTGCTTGATGCAGGATTTGCTTCTCTTCCTGTAATTGCATCCAGTGTAGGAGCCATACCTGAGATTATAAAACAAAACCAGTCAGGCATAATTTTGGAAAAGCACAATCAAGAAAAAACAGCAGATTATATATTCCAGCTTATCTCAAACAATGAATTAAGAAAAAAATTAGAGCAAAACCTTTACAATTCTATTCATTACTTCTCCCTCAAAAATATGATAGATAGCACCCTAAAAGCCTATAATGAAATCTAATAATTATTCTTATCACTTTTCTTGTTTTGCCTCATTAGCTGCTAATATACCAGCATTTAAAAGCGAATCAAACGATTCTCCGCCATCTCCCCACCATCCCTGTAGTATTTCATAAGTCATTTGATTTCTTGATATGTAATAATTATTTACATCAGTTGTCTCCAGCTCTCCTCTCTCAGAAGGCTTTATACCCCTTATAATATCAAAAACCTGATTGTCATACATATAGATACCAACAACAGCCAAGTTGCTTGGAGGTGTATTTGGTTTTTCTACAACTCCTATAATTTTATCTTCCCTTATTTCAGCAACACCAAAACTCTGTGGATTATCAACTTCCTTTAGAAATATTTTAGCTCCTGTTTTTTGCATTTTATATCTGTCTACTGCATCCTTGATATTATCTTGAATAATATTATCCCCCAATACTACTACTATTCTATCTCCATCAGCAAAATTTTCTGCCAGACTAATAGCATGAGCACTACCTCGTGCTTCTTCCTGAATTACATATGACAAACGTAATTTTATATCACAATATTTATCACCACCTTCCAGTTTCCTGATATCTTGCAGAAAAGCAGAACCATCAGATAAAAGCTCTAAAAACATACCTGCATGATCTCTGCTGACAACTATCAAAATATCCTCTATTCCTGCTTGTATTAAAGTCTCTAATGGATAATAAATCATTGGTTTATTGTATACAGGTAAAAGCTGTTTGCTGATGACCTTAGTCAATGGCCTGAGTCTGGTAGCTTTACCTCCTGCTAGAATTACGCCTTTCATAACCAAAATCTATAAAAATTTTATTACTAAAAAATATTGGTGTAGTATAACACACCTTTTAAAAAATAAGAAATATATACTTTGTACTTTGAAGATTAATTTTAGCTAAATATCTGTAAATAAAACTTATTCCTTACCCCAAGTACAAAGTACAAACTACTGCAAATTTGAACGAAGCGAATCTCGCCTTCGCACTGTGTGCTTCGGCGAAGCAAAGCTCTCCTACGCCAAGGCTTCGGCGAAGCAAAGAGGTCTTGTCTCGCTGAAGCTTTAGCGAAAGCGGACATTGTCTCGCTGAAGCTTCGCAATATCTATGTAAATCAACCAAATCTTATTAGTGGTGTTAAATTTATATGTAGCTCGCCTTCGCACTGTGTGCTTCGGCGAAGCGAAGGCGGAGGGGGCGGGACTCGAACCCGCAAGCCCTTGCGGGCGCCGGTTTTCAAGACCGGTTCCTTAGCCAATTCGGAGCACCCCTCCTTAAATTACTAAATTTATCATACAACCATTCTCTACCTTTTCCAGATTTCAAAAATATTTCTCTCTTGCATGCTTTAGTATATGTATCAAATAAACACTACTCAATATATTAAATACTACAACTCTTATTATTATAAAGTAACATAGTTTAATTATTTTTTCAAATTATCAGCAGAGATTATTAAACCTATTGCAATCATAGAATGTGCAAATTGCAATAAACGTGATTTTAAACTGTCTTTATATATTTTCTTTTTATCGTATGAGAGATTTCTGTATTCATTTATATATATAACTAAATCTAAAATATAACACTCTTCAATATATCTCTTTAGGGATAAACCGGAAACGGACTCATACATACCAAGAGCTTTAACTAAACTATCGATAGAATCTTTAATATATCTTAACAAATTTAGATTAAATTCATTTGCATCTGACACTATAGAAAACAATCTTCCTCCAAATAATTCAATATAACTTTGTAGAAATTTTTTCACTCTATCTTTCTCTACATGTAACATCCACTTCCTGAATATATCACTAAAAGCAATGTCTTTGTAATTACCTGAATTTAAGTCCAATTCGTGCATTAGCAATGCAAACCTCTTACTAGCTTCATTTACTTCTCTTTGATCGTGTAATTCCATTGAATCCAATCCAAAGATTACATTACCAATAGGTTGGCAAAAAATATCTAACTGATAATGTCCCTCTCTTTCTAAAAGTTGGGTAAGACCATTCATCAAATCTATATGTATATTACAATCATCTTTTTTATCCCTATGTGATGCTAATGTCTCCATACTATATATCGTATTAAAATTATAATATTTTGAAAATAAAAACCTCCTTTCTGGAGTGGGGACGGGAGGGAGGAGAGAGATTTTTGGCTCATAGGCCACCTCCTGTCCCCGCCTCAGAAAGGAGGCAAGGTAAAAAACTCTCTCCTCTTTTTTAAAACAACACCTATATAATACATCAAATAAAAATTTTGTCAAGGCCAATTTATAAGATATCCACAATTTCACATTTTATAGTGCCTTTAGGTAATTGAATCTCTACCATATCACCTACCTTGCTTCCCAAAAGCGCTTTACCTATAGGTGATTCATTGGAAATCTTACCTTCTGATGGATTTGCTTCATGCGATCCTACTATATGATACACTTTTTCCACAACTCCGTCATCTGTATGTTCTTTAATCTTTATCTTGGATCCTACTGTAACCACTGCCTGACTGCCTGCAGCCGGCTGCACCTCCTCTTCTATAATCACAGCATATTTGAGTATATGCTCAAGCTCCATAATTCTACCTTCATTTATAGACTGTTCCATACGGGCTGACTGATACTCTGCGTTCTCAGATAAATCACCAAGAGCTTGGGCATCTGCTATTTTGGCTGCTATTTCCATTCTTCTTTTTTTAAGCTCCTCAAGCTCTTTTTTAATATCTTCATATCCCTGTTTGGTCAGATAAATTACATTATCATCATTCATACTCAAAAATTTAATTTTAATTTAGGTATAAAAAAATAGACACAAAAAAATAAATGATACAAATAAGATACTATATGTAAAAATAATGTCAAGATCTTTCTGACCACCACTGTAAAAACTCCCTAAATACTGGCAGGGCTGATGTATTTCCGCCTTCACCGTTTTCCACAAGCACAGCTATAAGTATCTCAGGATCTTCATAGGGTGCCCAGCCAACAAACCAAGCATGAGGGCTTTTGTCGCCTCCAACCTGCGCTGTTCCTGTTTTTCCTGCAGAGGAGACTGGTAAAGCCAATAAAGATATGCCTGATCCGGAAAGAACTGTTTCTCTGTAAGCCCTACGCACGCTCTTGATATGCTCTATGGGTATAAAATTAGAATTTAAAACTTCTGGCTTTACCTCTTCCACTATATTTCCTTTACTATCTGTAATCAGGCTAACCAGTTGCGGCTTATAAAGAGTGCCTTTATTTGCAAACACAGCTGTTGCATAAGCAAGCTGAAGAGGTGTTACCAAAATATCTCCCTGTCCTATACTCAAATGATAAGTATCACCAACATACCATCTTTCTCCCTTTGCCTTTTCTTTCCACTTTTTAGAAGGCAGAAAGCCATCTGCTTCAAAAGGCAAATCAATGCCAAGTTTTGAGCCAAGCCCGAATAATTTAGCATAATATCTTATTTTGTCAACACCAAGACCTCTGAAATCTTCATAACCGCCGCCAATATAGTAAAAATATGTATTTACTGATTCAGCTATGGCTTTATACAGGTTGACTCTGCCGTGTCCTCCCTCTTTCCAGTCTGGGAAAAACCATTTCCCTACCTGAATACCACCTGTACTCAAAAAAGAAGAATAGGGTGTTATAATGCCCTCAGTCAAAGCGCCGGCAGCTACAATAGGCTTAAATGTAGATCCCGGAGGATAGACACCTGATACAGCTCTGTTAAATAAAGGCTTGTCAGGACTGGTCAGGTACTCTTTTATCTTTTCACTATTTTTATATACAAAATCCCTGTTATCAAAATCAGGTATACTGACCAAAGACAATATCTTGCCGCTTAAAGGGTCAATTGCCACAGCCGCACCTTTTCCTTCAAATTTTGATGTATATTTTGACAATATTTCATACAGCTTTTTCTGCATCTCAAGATCAATAGAAAGCACTATGCTTCTGCCCGGAATAAGTTCGTCTCTGGATATCACTTTTGATGTTTTTTGTCGGACATCTGTCTCTATTTTTACCAATGAATCCTGTCCTTTAAGGATACTCTCATATATTTTCTCCAGACCTGTTTTACCTATATAATCTCCAAAATAATACCCTTTATCTTTATATTCTTCCCATTCTTCCTTTGTCATCCTCCCTGTATAGCCCATAATATGAGACAGAGAATATGAACTTTCTTTATATTTTCTGATAAGATCTCTATCCAACAATATACCTGCAAGATTATCCTCAAGTTTTATCTTAACAGCTGTCTTATAATCCATTCTATCAAGCAAGACAACTGTAGGACTGTCTATCTCTCCAGCAAGAATTTTACTGATACTCTCATCAATCTTCTCCTTATTGTCTACATAATAAGTATCATCTTTAATAATATCTAAAATCTTTTTCATATACTCTTCTCTGTCTTTTTCAGGAATTTCTGAAGGTATAATTTTTAAGCTAAAAAAATACTCATTATCTGCCAGAACATTCATGTTTCTGTCATATATCAATCCCCTTGATGCCACAATCCTCTCTGTTTTTATCCTGTTTCTTTCAGACAAAAAGGCAAATTCTTTATAATTTAACACCTGCAGATAAAATACTCTAAAAAACACAACAGCAAATACCAGACCCACAATAACAGAAATCAAAACATTAAAAACCCTGCTGTCCTTTGCCAAAATACCAAGACTTCTTTCTTCCAATGTAGAAAAATATTCCCCTTCAAGCTGCCTCTGCGAATATCCTGTTACTTTAAACGGGCTTTCTGAGGGGATAAAAAATAATTTTTTGTTATTTTTATCAGCCATAACACAAAATAAGTAAACATACTCTGTAAAACCACAATAATAATGAACCGCAAAATATTATTTATAGAAAACTCATTGCTTAAATATCTCAGCCAATCAAGTACAAATAAATCATACACCAAAGCAACAGCAACTATTGAGAGCAGTAATCTTACGGTATATAAATACGGCATTTTATTAATAAATTTAATCATTATATACAAACCAAGAAAAAATATATATATCCATAAAGACTCCTTTCCTAAATAAGGAGACAGCCACAACGACAACATAGCAAGCCAGATGAACAAAAAATACCCCTTGAAATAAATAAAACTCAACAAAATTACAGGCAACGCAAAATCAAGCTTACCTCCTGTTAAATTGTTAAAAAACACTGATACAATAGATGCAAAGAAACTTCCTGCAATTAGAGCAAAAAACTTCATATATTATTCAATGGTTTAACTACAAATAAAAACCTCAGATTCTCTATATCAGCAAGGGGGCTGACAAACACCTTTTTAAACACCAAGTTTTCATCATCCTCTGTATAGCTTACTCTGCCAATTATGATATCTTCTACGTCTTGATTAAGGTTAGTGGTAACCACAATATCTTCTTTATCAATTGAGGCATCACGCGGCACCATGTCAGATTCCAGAGAAAATGATAAATTGCCCCTTAGTATACCCATAACTTCTTCATTGTCCGGTTTTTTAAACGATATTTTAAAATAAGGACTGTTAATCATACGCACTATTGAGTAGGAATTCTCTGCCTTCAATATCCTGCCTAAAAGATATTTGTTTTTATCTGTCACCAGCAAATTATCCATTATTCCATCATTTTTACCTCTATCTATAACCAGAATATCTTCTCCTCCTTTTTTTATACGTGCTGCAACTTTGGTAAAAATCATAATATTGTCAGGGTCATCTTTATAACCCAAAGCCTCTTTAAGCTCCCGATTCTCGCTTGTCAATCTTTTATTCTCCACCAATACATTTAAAAGCCTTGCATATTCGCTTTTAAGTTTCTCGTTTTCTTTAGCTAGTGTATCAAAAAATAGAAATGATGATATTTGTCTTTTTACCTCTACTCCCAAACCATAAAGTACGGAAGATGGCTTGATAGTAAAACTGGAAATAAACCCGCCAACAATAAACAAAAACCCTAAAAACAATAAAAATAAAATTTTATGAACACTTTTTCTCATACACCAGAATCAATTACGAAGTCCACAAAACCTCTCTGTAATTATCAAAATCATCAAGTATAATGCCCGTACCTATTACAACAGATGAAAGGGGATCATCTGCTACCATCACCGGTACATTTGTCTCTTGGCTTATAAGTTTGTCAAGGCCCTTGAGCTTGGCACCTCCTCCAGTAAGAAGTATGCCTCTCTGGTATATCTCTGATACCAGTTCAGGAGGTGTCTCTTCTATGGTCATCTTAATCCCTTCTATAATCTGTCTGATATTCTTGGAAAGCGCCTGCCTGATTTGAGAGTCGTTAACCACTATCTCTTTAGGAAGACCAGTAACCAAATCTCTCCCTCTTACTCTCATCTCCAGTATGTTATCAAGTTCTATAGCAGATCCTATTTTTATCTTAACCTGTTCTGCAACTCCTTCACCAAGCAAAAGGTTAAAATCATCTCTGATATAATTTATAATCTGTCTGGTCATCTCCTGTCCGGCAAATTTTATTGATTTATATGAAACAACCCCTCCCAAAGATATTACTGCTATATCAGTTGTACCACCTCCTATATCCACAACCATATTTGCTACTGCTTCTTTGATAGGCATACGGGCGCCAATTGCAGCAGCCACTGGCTCGTCCACCAGATACACACTTGAGGCTCCGGCTGAAAAAGCTGCATCTTCAACAGCCTTTCTCTCAACTTCTGTCACCTCCAATGGAATACCTATCACTACTCTTGGCTTTACAAGAAAAGAAAACGATGAGTCTGAACTTATCTTATCTATAAAATATTTAAGCATTTTCTCTGTTACCTCAAAATCAGATATTACACCGGCAGATAAAGGATAAAGAGCAGCTATATGTGGCGGGGTTTTACCAAGCATGCCTTGAGCCTGATGCCCGACGGCCAGCAGGCTGTCATTTTTGGTATTAATAGCAACCACTGAAGGCTCATTGATCACAATACCTTTGCCTTTTAGATAAACCAAAGTATTGGCAGTTCCCAGATCTATGCCTATTTCTCTTGAGAAATTTCCAAACAAATTCTTAAACATAACTAACCTAAAAAATAAATTCTAAATTCTAAACAAAAACCAATGACCCATCAAACAAATTCCTAATTTCTAATTGCACTAATTACTCTAATCAATTTCCCAATAAACCAATGACCTAAAAAAGATAAATCTTAGAGCTTAAGGTTTGGGTATTGGGATTTAGTACTTGGGATTTGATTAGGTTAATTAGGAATTAGGTTAATTAGGTTAATTTATATATGGTATTTGGAATTCTATAGGTTTGAGTTAATTAGGAATTAGAGCAGTTGGGTTAATTCTTACTGATTTTGAATTTTATTAATACGCTTTTGCCCATATTGCTATGTACTTACCGTTCTGTCCGCATACCATACAATTTTTATTTTCTTTTTGCGGTACATCTTTTGTAAAATCATTATAAGCATAAGGCAGTACTCTGACAGTTGCAGTTGTATCTTGTTTGACTTTATCCTCACATTCTCTGCTTCCGCACCATCCTGATCTGATGAAATAATTATCTTCAGATAATATCTCTCTAAACTGATTATATTCATTGATTTCTTTAATATTACTCTCTGTAAACCTCTTATGCCTATTTAGCATATTATCTTGCACTGAATTCAAAATATTGTCAATATCTTTTATTTTTTCCTTATTTACTGTCTCCTTTTCTCTTAGATCCCGTCTAAATAGGGTTATTTTATTATTTTCCATTTCTTTCAATCCAACCTCTATACGCACAGGCACACCCTTAAGCTCCCATTCATTAAACTTCCAGCCTACAGTATTTCTCTCATCCCAATCAGTGTAAAACCTTATTCCTTTTTCTGCAAGTACTTTTTCCAAATCTTGGACATACTTCTCAAGCTCATCTCTGCTAATGTCTTTGACTAGAACAGGAACTATTACTACCTGTACAGGCGCAATATTGGGAGGGAAAGTAAGACCTTTGTCATCACCATGTGCCATAATAAGCCCTCCTATCATTCTGGTTGACACACCCCAGCTTGTCTGATAGACATATTTTCTCTCCCCTTTTTCATCCAAATACTGAATATCAAAAACCTTGGCAAAATTTTGTCCCAAATTATGAGAAGTTCCCATCTGCAATGCTTTTTTATCTCCCATCATACCTTCTATAGTGGATGTAATATCAGCTCCTGCAAATTTCTCAGACTCTGACTTCAATCCGTCTATAACATACATCGCAAGATAATTGGAAACAAAATCCTTGTACATATCAAGAGCTCTTTGTCTTTCCTGTTCTGCATCTTCCCAGCTCATATGGCAGGTATGACCTTCCTGCCACAAAAATTCAGTAGTTCTGAGAAACAGTCGGGGACGCATCTCCCACCTCACCACATTTGCCCATTGATTTATTTTATAAGGCAAATCTCTGTAAGACTGAATATGATCAGAAAAATACTGACCTATAATAGTCTCAGATGTGGGTCTGACAGCAAGCGGCTCTTCAAGCTCCTTACCTCCTCCGATGGTCACCCACGCAACTTCAGGTGAAAAACCCTCTATATGCTCTTCTTCTCTGGTAAAAAAATTTTTGGGTATAAAAAGAGGAAAGTACATATTCTGAACACCTGCCTGCTTAATCATTCCATCAAGCACATCCTTCATATTTTCCCACAAAGCATATCCATAAGGATTTATAATCATACTACCTTTAACAGGAGAATGCTCTGCCAGTCCTGCACCGGATACTACATCCTGATACCATTGAGGAAAATTTTTATTTATATCTGCTATTTTAGACATAACTAACCTAAAAAATAAATTCTAAATTTTAAGCTCTAAATCCTAAACAAAAATCAATAATCCAATATATATGAATTTCTAATTTCTAATTGCACTAATTATTCTAATCAATTTCCCAATAAACCAATGACCTAAAAAAGATAAACCTCATTTTTAAAGTTTGGGTATTGGGATTTGATTAGGTTAATTAGGAATTAGGTTAATTAGGTTAATTTAT
>WFTA01000016.1 GCA_015485715.1 Patescibacteria group bacterium | reverse complement strand
CTTCTCTCATTTCGTGGATCTCTTTCTATACAGTATCCTTCCCACCCCTGATACTCCTTGCCTGAATTTATATCGAAAAATCTGCAGCTTGGCGCATCTTCTGTGGCATAACCTCTACAGGATTTTGCAATTCTGACGTTTGAATTTACATTAAGTACAGGATCTATAGATACATTATCTATATAAAACGGCTGATAAGGAGGCGGATACTTCTGTGTATCTATCAAAAATCCAAGATAAGTATCACCTGTACCTGACAAATCAGCTTCTATAGGCTCAAGAGGTCCTGCAATTACCCTCTGCCACCTTGAAGATATAGGTACAATATCTGTGGATTGAAGATTAAATCTTCTGTAATTATCATATCCAAACTGTACTATAAGCTCTCTTATATTTGGATCATCTGTTCTGACATCAAAACTCACATAATACTGTCTGCCTGCCTTTACCCTCTTACCCAAGGACACTTTAACGCCAGCAACCGACTTGCCAGAATCTATGGGCCTTACCTTCAATACTCTGTTTAAGTCAACTTTCAAATCAGAGGAATCTGCTATATTTTGTACTATAGAATATACTGCATCAGGATTATCTCTGTTATAAAACCTTGCCTCCCATGGATATGTAATTTTGCTTTCAAAATCACCATTTGGAACAGTCAATGCTGATCCCTCCTGTCTCATTGCAGAAAATGCAAAATATCCGTCCAGAGACCCTGTCACAAAATTATTTCCACCACTGGCTCCTTCCTGCCAGATGGCACCTACCTTTACATTACCTGTCAAATACTGTATCTCATCTATAGTACTTGCCTGAGGGTTTCCTTGAAATATAGAATACTGCTGTTCTATCTGTGCTGTTTGCACATAATTTTCACATTCTCCAGTAATAGGGTTAATCTGATTACAAAGAGCAAGATCAAAACACATATCCTGCACATTACCGCTTGTATCTTCTACAGATATTTGCGATGCACAGGAAAGCCAACTCCTGCACTGACGATCTCTAGCAGCTCTTACAACAACATTTGCATCCAAAGACACATCTTCCGGTAATGTCTTGAAGGTAATGCTCTCACTCACTTCAGGATCTGAATCGTTTGAAGATGTAACTACAGCAGTATACTGAGTGTCAGGATCAAGACCACTAACTCTCAAGCTGTGTGTATATGTATAAAGACTGCTGCTTTCTGTTAAAGACCCTATCTCTACCCGGCTATCAGCAGGCTTATTAGTACTCCATCTGATAATTACAGATCTTGATCTTGGATCGGCTGATAAATTAAGAATCTTTAAATTCTCGATTTTTTCCGGTGCACTCATAGTGCTTAAAAGCTGGATATCAGATACAGTTTTTGGTGTTTGCGGAAGTGACAAAGCAGTACTGCTTGCAAAAAAGAAATAATTTCTGCCGCATACAGTATCAGAAATTTGAACCGAATGATTTAAAACCCCTGCCAGATCTGCAATTCTGTTTACACCAGCGCTTGATGTACACTTATTTATATCTTTGAAACAGTCATTTAAAGCCGCTTCATCTTCACTAATAAACACTTCAGATGTAGCGGAATAATTGGTCCTCCAGACGACAGTAGATTGACATCCGCCATCAAAATCCACTCTATAATCTAGGGCACTGATCCTTAAATCAGCAGGTTTTAGCCCTGCTATAGTATATACAGCTCCTGACACCTGAGCCAAAGTATCGCTTCCTTTACCGTCATTTAATATTACTGAAGATGAAGGATCTATATCCAATACTGTGTCTCCACTTACAACTCTTTCTTTGACTGTAAAAGTTAGAGTTGCTACAGTTATGGGCTCTGTAATTGGTGAAGGGCTTCCTGCAACAATCCTTACTTGATCGCCAACTCTCTGCAATTCTGCAAGCGTGTCAAGTCTTCTACTGACAAAAACATCAAAACACAATTCAGGCCTGCAATCAATATCCAAAGCAGTAGCATCAAAATTAATATATGCACCTACTGCCACAATTTCTTGTCCTCCTGGATCAAGTCTTAATTCAACATCAATTGTATCACCAGCTTTATATGGACCCCCTTTTTCAGGACTTAGATACAATCTGGCACTGCCTCCTGTATTGACCAATGCAAAAATCTGAATCGCTCCCAATACAATAACAATCAACACTAAAACACCTGCTGTGTATATATTAAACAGCAAATTTTTGATTTTTTCCCAAAAACCCTTTCTGTTTATCTCAGTTATATTGTCATGTATCTCCCTGTCCATATTGCAATATCTTTAGTTAATATCTATTGTTATTTTATTTACATTAGTATCCATATATGTTCCATCACCATCATCAAGCAACATCCTGCTTTCTTGACCCAGTCCAATATCTGCTTTGCCAGATTCTTTGGCTTTAAAGATAACAATGCCAAGCAATCCATCGACCCCGTTATATCCGTCATCAAAATCAGTAAAATCTGTATCTCCCGGTTTACCTCTTATAACAGTTAAAGCACCTTCTCCAATTTCTTCTCTTACTTTCATAGTCATAACAGATTCACTAAAATCAAAAGACACAAACTCTAAATTATCCTGAGGATAATATATAACTGCCTTGGCTACGTTTATATTATATCCCTGTGTGTTCATCCTGATATAGACCCTTACCTCATCTCCTCTTCTGTATTTCCTTTTATTTGATTCCAAATACATACTGCCTTTAAATTTATTTATCCGAACTTCCACAGATTTATCATTTTTTGCTTCTTCTGTCATTTTTTCAGGAATATATACAGAAACCTCATTGTCTTGTCGGGACAAACCCACAACAATCCCTACCAAAACAGCAATAAATACAATTCCTGAGATAATATACTTTTTATACTGTTGAAAATACTCCGTCATAATATACCACTAAATTATACATCCCGGCTTACTTGTAGGATATGATCCAGTATAGTCAGGCTGACAGGATGGGAGTTCTCTTACCGGTACTGCTCTGCATTCCTCGCCTGAGTTGCAGTCAGAATTGGATGTACACTCTACCTGTGTATATTCTCCATCTGCATAACACTGCTTAATTAACGGACACCCTTCCTGACAATCAGCTCTCAAATATTTTGAATCCTGACCCTTTGATGTATCAAAAAGACCCACACACCCCTCAGAAGGTGATACAACCCCTCCACATTCCTGAATTCCTTTGGTAAGAGAATCTTTAAGTAGATAATAGAAATTACAGGCGTTATCTGCTCCCGGAGGCGCATTTTTGTCGCATCCCGGAGGAGTTACAGGATCCTGAAACTCTGCACAGGACGACTGACTTGCAGGACAGGCATATGTCCAGCAATTATCCTGATCTGCTGAATTAGGATCACATATAGGAACTCTTTCCACATCTTCAGTATCAATCCTGCATACATCAGCTGGCGTAATTTCACCTGTTATATTTGTCTTAAACCAGCCGTTTACAGGATCAGAATATGTTCCGTCTTCATTTCTTATAATAACCCCTGTTCTGTATTCACATACTCTGCCAAAAGGATCTTTGAAATAGCGAGCAAACCCTCCTCCTGAACCCTGAGGTATGTATTCCTCACAAAATTCAGCAGCGCTTTCACAGATATTCTCCTCATAAAAATCAGGATCAAGTATCCTATATACTGTTTCAAAACTTTCAACTCCGTCTCTGTCAACAGATCTCAATCCAAGTTCACTGCACCCTGCGCTCTGTGCACTACAATAATAATCAGGTTTATTTACATAATACACAACTTCATCCTGCGGTATATTCTCTCCTCTAATTGTAGCTCCGGCAACTAAGTCTAATCCCTGAGTATCTATCAAAGCTTCACATCCAACATACTGCTCCTCACATATTCCTGTAAAATCTTTCAAATACAGCGTCTCACCTTTGTCATTTTCATATTCCTCACAGTTAAGCTGACTCTCTGGACTCTCACATATGGCAGGAGTATCCCAAGAATCTTTAATAAGGAATATATCATCTGTCTCGTATAACCTGATATTATCTATATAATACATTCCTGGATTTGCAGAGGATATAATTATCCTGTCTGAATCTGACGGATCAAAATCAATATCCACACTCATTTTATATATATCCCACTCCTTACTTAAAGTTTTGGGGCTATCAAACAAGACACTGCCATTGCCTCCTTCTATACGTGCAGACAAAGATATACCTCCTGCTTCTTCCTTTGCCCAAAACTCCAGTATATATCTCTTTCCTCTTTGAATATCTACAAACCTCTGAATATCAGGAGTAGATGTAGGATTAAGTGAAGAATCCACAAACAATGAGTGTCCTCCCACACTTACTGATTCTGAAGATATTTCTGCTGCATCACCTGACCACTCATCTGCCCCTTCTTCAAATGTTGAATTAATAATCAGTCTGTTGTTTCCTGCCATAGACGGTCTGTATCTTCTGCACCCGTCGTAGACAGCAGGACATTCTTGCGAAAGTTCAGGCAGGATATTGTATATCTGTCCGTCAAAAGTTCTTCTGATGCCCTGACACTCCTCTGAAACAAATATTACCTTTGAATGAAGTCTGTAATACTTGTTTAAATTAGCGTCAGTGTATTCTCTACAATCAGGATTATATCCCGGATCTGAAGGAGAAAGATTATAAATATCAGGATTACAGGCATCCAAATCTACTCCTCCTATCTGATCAGGACCGCCATCTGCTGCAGCAACCAGTGTCCACGATCTTAGCTGAAACCCTGTCTCTCCATCTCCTTCCCAAGTGAAGTATACTCTGTTTGGTCTGGTGGTATCCTGAGGTTCGCATATCCTGACATCACTGTAATACACAACCTCTTCACCACCGTCAGGAGTAATAACAGTAAATTCTGTGCATCCCTCAAAAGACGCCGGACATGTTTTGGCTGTATCTGCTATAAGGTTCACATCTCTTCTGTCATAACCAAACACAGGATAAGCCATCTCAACATAACTCTTATACCCTACACACTCTGCAGGGCACTCATCATTATAAGCTGTAATATTTCCATCTGCATCTCTGACAGCCGGCGTGATAATGCCCGGTATATTAGGAATTGTTTTATTGGAAACAGGGGTGTATAATCTGCAGTTAACCTGCTCTTCACTGCACTCAAGCCTGTTGCCTCCCAAATAAACATAATCAGCAAATGTTGCATAACTGTTATAATCATCACTCTCTCCACCATTTGCAACCAAGGTATTGATAATGTTGTTAATTTCTCCTGCAGATAAAGCATTATTGGCATAATCAGCAAGTCTGATAAATTCCCTACATCCAACTTCCTGAGATGTGCAGGGTCCTGTTGTTCTATCAAGATATATAAAATCATTTTCAGCAGAAGACCAGTTTCCGTCTCTGTCCTGAATTCTACTATATGCTCTGCAACCTATATTTGTCTCATCACATACTCCAGTATTTAATGTATTCTGAAGATAGCTAACCTGCTCTTTTGTATTTCCCTTTGCAAAAGTCTGACAGGTGTTATATTGAGGCTCACACTTTTCTCCCTGTACATCCCAAAACGGATTTTCTTCAACACAATATCCGTAAAATCTGCAGCTGCCGTCATCATTTTCAAATATACATCCTTTGGTATCTACAACATCCAAAGCTCTCTGTACAACTCTTGCAGGCTCATCTTTTTGATCGATTTTGCCGTCATTGTTTGTATCTTCATTTCTGACATATATTTCTGTAATTACCCTGTCAGAAGGCATAAGCGTCTCCTTTACAGATACAGGGATCTTAAGCTGAAAGTCAGGATTTACCAGTTTGTAAAACGGAGATGTTGGATCATAGTAAGCAGCAAGAAGTTCACCCAAGGTGTATGACTTCTTGCTTGCCCTGTCACTGGATTGCAAAATATCCTTTATATATCTTGCCGCCAGCTCCCACCCCACAGGAACTATTCTGTATTTCCTGAGAATCAATATACTTCGCAAGGAATACAGATCGCTCTCACTGGCAAGCGCTTCAGATCCTGACCCGTCCGATCTCACACCAAATATTCTGGAAGATGACAGCAGACCTTCATCTACTGCTTCTTTAATAGTTAATTTTCTGGATATAGCTTCTTTAAACCCGTCGTCTATAACGCAATTGAATATACCTATCAAATCCTCAGGGTTTGTGGTATTTATCCCTGCAGTCTGGGCTGCATCACATCCTGCAACAAATTGTTGAAGTATCACTTCACTGTTTTTCTCTGCACTTCTAAAATCAGACACCTTCAGAAGATCAGCATATTTGAGTCTGGCAGCAGCAATGCCTGATATTTTGGTAAAAAATGAATTGTCAAATTTTCCTCCACCTCCTGCTCCTCCCCCTGCATCATCAGGAGCAAGACCGTTGAAAAGTCTGTCAAGCATTTTGGATGCAAATGTGTTTGTAAAAGCATTAAAAGCGTCTGCCACCAGGCTCCCTGTCTGCTGTAAATACTGCTTAAATGGTGTTTTGAAAAACGATTCCTCAGCTGCCTTTTCCAAAAATATTGCCTGAGTTTTTACTTTGTCATCATTGACAACATCTTTTTTATCTACAAACCCCCTGTTCTTCAATATATTAAGCACCTTTGCCTGTTCTTCTGCTTCTTTCTTTGCTATTCCCGTAAGGCCTAAATTAAGAGTAACAGATAAATCATTCTCACCAGAATTAAACATAGTTCTAACTCTAAGAATATTTTCATTATCTATCTGCTTTATATTCTCAAACCTTTCCCTGAGTGTATTAAAATCACATCTTGGTTTGGGAGGTACGCCAAATCTGGCAAGCCTTGCGCCTGTGGTTCTTACCATTATATCCACTACCGGACTCTGAATCCTGCATATATCTATTCCTTCAAAATTAACAGTTCCTCCTTTTGGAACACATGTATCTCTTTGTAGAGTTTCCGGCTGTATCCAGCCATTCTCTGCAAACATCACAAAATCACTGGAATCCTCCCCTTTAAAAGCAAAATATCTATTTGCAAACAGAGGTCCAACACTTGTCTGGCAAAGTACTCCTTCTGAATCAATATTACCTTCAGTATTTAATGTACCCTTTCCTGCCATACCTACTCCGTCTTCAGCACCAGCACATGCAGCCAGTGCTTTTGCACTTGCCTTAGCTATCAAAGGACACTGGGAATCATCTACACATCCTCCTATCTCTTTGTCATTTCTTTCTTTTTTAGGTCTTATTAATTCGTTAATACCTGCATTCCCTGTTACTTTACATGTTCCCCCTCCTGCTGTTGATCTTAAAAGTTGCTCACTGAAATTACCTATTGCCTGATCCCTTACTTGATTAATTAAGGCTCTAGTGTCAAAAACTTCAAAAAGAGGCCTCTGCCCGGACTTTCCTGTAGCCAGCTTAACCGCTGTATTGTAAGCTAAATTATTTAAAAACTGACTTAATTGATTTCTAAAAGTAGTACTATATACTGT
>WFTA01000015.1 GCA_015485715.1 Patescibacteria group bacterium | reverse complement strand
AGTTGATAAATTTTATAAGGAATTCCTTATGCCTCATAAAATAAAATCTTTATATAAAGGACCTAAATATTATCCAGAATATCATCCTACTTATTATGCTGTTTTTTTCGAAGATCCAGACAGGATTAAAATAGAAGTTATGTCAATTGAAATTGCGTGATATCTAAAACACAAATTTGCATTCATTTAACATTTACCCATTCGTACGAATAGGTAAATGCTTGCAAAGATAAGTCAATAGATTTAAGGTTTGATGTTTTTACATATAAATAAGATTTAATTGTTTTATGATACAAGGCTGATAAGAATAATAATATTGATATTTATGTGAATCATGCTATATTAATATTAGATTTGTATAATTTATATTCAATGATGGATAGAGGTATACAAGAATATACTGCACATGAATCAGCTTCTGAGATTATTCAGTTTTTTTTAAAATTTCTTGGTGACTATTATAACAATTTACTTGAGAGAGCAAATCAAAATCAGATTAAAATAGTTGATGTAGAAAAATTAAGACACACCCTCCAGATACTTAGACAAATATTAGATAGGATTGAATATATAAATATAAACAGGTTAAGGCAAAATTTACTTGAGGAGATTTTAAATATTGAGTCAAAACTTCCAGAACTCAAGGCAAAAGCTTATATTGCAGAAATTGATGAAAAATATGGCTATCTAGAAGAGCATCCGTCAATATATGATTTTCAACAGTTGCAGGGTTTAATACAAGATGCCAAGTCTTTTTTTGATCAATATATTGAGGATAAAGAAATACAGACATTGTCTCAAAGAGTTTTAAAAATTGAAAAACGATTATTTCCATTAGGAATCAGGGTTTATTTCCATACTATTGACTTGTGGTATAGAGATATTGATGATGACATGCCAAATAATGCATATCATAAGAAAGTGCAAAAGCTAAGACAGTATTTAGAACAAGCTAAGAAATTCATGTCTTCAAATACAGATAGAGATAATTATGGAGAAGATATTGAATCGTTATCTTCACAAATATCCGATATTGAAGAAAGATTATTCCATAGAGATGATGAAATATTGAAGAAATAATTGTAATAGTTTAAATTAACTTTATGCCTAAAATATGCGATAATAAAAGTGTAGGGATTATAGTTTGGCGAGATAATAAGGTGCTTTTGATAGAAAGGAAAAAATTTCATTTTGGTTTTGCCCTACCAGCCGGACATTTAGATGATAATGCTTAAATAACAACTTAGAATTGATTGGGTAAAATTTATGTTGATAAATCCCAAAATACAAAAAGCAATAGATTTGAGGGCAAAAGAGGGGGATTTGGAGAAGGCCAAAAATTATTATTTAAAATCTTTAGATGTGGTCAGAGAGGAAGGATGGAAAAGAGAACAGGGTGATGCGCTGGAAAAATTAGCAGATTTGTATTTAAGAGAGGGAAACAAAGAAAAAGCTCTTGAATGTATAGATGAGGCAATAGATATTTTCACTCAAATTGGATACAGAGAGCAATTGGAAAGGTCTAAAAAGCTAAAGAGTGAAATATGATTTTAGTATATATTACCAATCCTTCCAAAGAGGTAGCTCAGAATATTGCAAAGCATTTATTAGGTAAAAAACTGATTGCTTGTGCCAATATATTTGGGCCTGTGATAAGCATATATCCATGGGAGGGGGAAATTTATGAAGATGCAGAGTATGTTCTTATTTGCAAAACTATAGAAGATAATTTTGGCAAAATAAAGGAAGAAGTAGAAAATATTCATCCCTACAGCACTCCCTGTATAATTAAAATCTCAGCTGAGGCAAATGAAAAATATTTAAAATGGTTAAAAGGAGAAATAGAACAAAGAAGTGTCTAAGTTTTAATTTATTTTATGCAATACCCTCGTATTGGGAAAATAAACAAGCCCCTTGATCAGTATGTAGTTAATGGGTTGAGATTTAGACATAAAATGAGTTATAAAGGAGTTTTTTGGGGAGTGCATTTGGGTGAAGATATTATAGCCAGAGCAGGGACAGATGTGAAAAGTATTGGCAAAGGAAGAGTGGTCTATAGCGGTTATCATCCGGGTTCAAGTCAAAAAGGCAATTGGGGACACATAGTTATCATCGGCCATACGCCAACTGTGAAACTTTACCGAATACTTAAAAAGCAATTTCCACAATTTTCAAAAAGAAAGAATTTCTATTCTCTCTATGGACATTTAGGGAGTTTAAATGTTAAAAAAGGAGATAGAGTAAAATCAGGGCAGGTTATCGGCCAGATCGGCAGGTCTTATACTCCAGAAAATGGCTGGTGGGTGGCACATCTGCATTTTTCTATTTATGTTGGTCCATGGAGAAATAGAGTTTTACCCGGTTATTTCCGCTCAGATCAAAACCTCACCAAACTTGAATATTGGCTTAAAGCGTCGGATATGTTTGATAAGGTATCTCTTGACGATAAAAAATAGGTTAAACTTTATTTAAATAATCAATCAATTTTAAAAAGTATTATCAAACACTAAACAGTGAAATGGTCAATTATTTTCCATTTATTATCACCTAAACGCCAGTTATATCTCAAAACAACAGTTTCCATGGTTTTGTGGAAATATTTTAAAGATGTTTTATATGTACAATTCAACAGATTTCTTAAGATTGT
>WFTA01000014.1 GCA_015485715.1 Patescibacteria group bacterium | reverse complement strand
TTTCAATACAGATAAAAAACCAAAATCAAGTGACTACATCACAATTGGATCCATACTTCCGCTTTCAGGAAAAGCCGCCCAATACGGAAACGAAATCAAAAACGCTATTGAACTTGCTAAAGAAGAGATAAATGCCAATGGTGGCATAAACGGCAAACTAATAAATATTATATACGAAGACGACGCCGCAGATCCTAATAAAGGTGTAAATGCTATGCAAAAATTAATTAATATAGATAAGGTAAAAGTAGTGCTGGGAAGTTGGGTTTCTGGAGTTGTGGTTGCTTCAGCACCAATTGCCGAACAATCAAAAGTCATAGTAATGGCAGAAGCTATATCGCCAACCATATCTAGTCTGGGTGATTATATATTTAGAATACAACCGTCAGCTACTCAATATACCAAAAAATTAGCAGAAAAAATAGCAGGTAAAGGATATAAAAAATGGGCTGCTATTTACATAAACAACGAATTTGGACATAGTCTCTATACTGCACTATCTCAAGAATTAGATAAATACAACATAAAAATCGAAGTTGCTGAACAATATGACGAAAAAGACGGCTCATTTTACACCCAATTAACGAAAATAAAACAATACAATCCAGAAGTTATATTCATAGGTGGATATCAAGAACAAAAAACAATAATAAAGCAGATAAAAGAATTAGGCATAGATTCACTTATCTTGGCTGGTCCTCCTTTTGAAAACAAATCCATTATAGATGATCTGGGCAGTTATGCAGAAGGTGTTGTATATCCATATCACTTTTATAAAAATAATCAAAATCCCAAAACCATAGAATACCTACAAAAATATAAAAATAAATTTGAAATTGAAAGTGGAGGGTTTGCTCCATTAATGTATGATGCAGTTCATATAATAGCAAACTCTCTTAAACAATGTGAACTTGATACAGACTGCATAAAAAAATATCTGTATTCAGTAGAATATGAAGGGATAAGTGGAAAAATCACCTTTGATAAAAATGGAGACCCTGTTCTTCCAATCATTATCAAAACAGTCAAAAATGGAGAATTTGTAAAATATAAATAATGTCTAAAAATATGCTAAAATACTTTCACCAACAATCACAAAAAATGGAAATAGACATACCAACTCTCATAGATGAGATAAGAGCATATGCTATATCTAAATATATAAGTCCCACTGTATTGAAATTATGTGAAAAAAATAAAATACCTATACCTCAAAAAACAAAAAAACTTCTCAAATACTCTTCGTATTTTGAGGAAGAAGCAAAAAAGTGGTGGCATAGCTATGTATATCATCTATCCAATAGATTGGAAGGTATAAAAGACTTTGATATTTTTCTCAAGCTCTTCCCTCAATACAAAACCAAAAAAATAAAATTAAGAAAATATTTAGAAAATAGTTATGACTTATCTATTCTTCCATTAAATCTATCAAAGCATCTCAAAAATGCAGTCAAAAACCATCTACCTGAAATAGGATTTATATCCAAACAAGACCCCTATGGGATAAAAAATAAAAAAAGCGTAATCTTAGATAAAAACGAACGGGGAACATTTTATGTAGCAACCCGTAAACCCAAATATGCTACTTACCTGTTTGTACTTACAGTGCCGTGGGCAAAAGATCCTACCAAAGGAACATTTATGTGTCCTATAGGATGTAAACACTGCTATAGAGGATTTGAGACAAGACATAAACAAAACATAAAAATTATAAAAAAACTTCAAGACATTGTATCATCTCGTATCTCAGAACAAAGCCGTTCTCTCGCCAAAAAATGGAAAGAAGAAATATATGATATCTTAGTATCAGGTGGAGAACCATTGCTTTTTAACAATAAAACTTGGAAGGAAGATATTGTTGATATAATCAAACATGTCCCTCATCTCTATTCGTTTCGTATATGCACAGGCGCCCTAGCTCTAGGTCTCTTTGCCCGTATTGACAACGAACTTCTCCGAATACTTACAAATATGAGAGATGAATACGGCATACAAATAGGCTTTAATATCCACATAGCTCACTGGGAAAACCTAACACCTGAAATGATAGAAAAAGCTTATCTTCTTCAAAAACACAATATAAGAATTATGCCGCAAATTCCTCTGGTAGAAGGGGTGAATTTCTGGAATCACGATCTGGATAAAACTATAGAAACAATCCGTAAAACATCGCGTCTATGTGCATTTGTCCTGAATGAACCTGTATATAAATACATACTTGACATGCAAGGCAGTGTATCCTTGCTTCAGGCGATAAAGGTATATAGGTATTTATTTGATAGACATCAAGAAGAATCAAATATTATACGACCTATATCCTTTGAGTTATTTACATCACATGATACTGGAAATATGAACCTAAGTTATCATACTCTCTATGCTATTCAACACAATATAGACAAAAAGAAGAAAGAAGTTATCTACACTATACCACATCCTGCAGGCACAAAAATTATATGGAAAGAAAAATTGTTAAAAGGAATAAATGATAAAATTGGATTTTAGATATCTGCATTGTGGTAATAATCTCCTATATCAGGATCTTCGTCAAAGGCTTCAAATATTTTTTCAAGTTTTTCCTTTACTCTGTCATCTACTTCAACTTTGTTTTCAGGTATATACTCTATCTCTGAATACTCTATCTCTACCCCCTTGCTTCCTA
>WFTA01000013.1 GCA_015485715.1 Patescibacteria group bacterium | reverse complement strand
TGTATATAACCCTTGAAGAAGTTGTAAAAAACAATGCGAAGGTGACATTATTCTTTCTGAAGTTCTATTTCTCTCATGTTGTGTGGTTTCCATATTAGTATATTTAATTATTATTTAATGATTAACCCTTTTATCATAAAAATATTATTTTGTCAAGGTCAAAGGGATAAAATGTGTTTTAAATTAATCACCACATACACATCTAAAAAGTCAAGGGTTTGGGTGTTTTTAGTTAAAAAACAATAAAATTTTATTTTTTTGTTATCTCTAAAGCTAAAAATCTTTTAAAATTTTTCTTAAAAAGCATTTTTTCAAGAATAGATGCGGATTTCAATAATTTATCAACAAAATTAACTAAAGGTCTGCATTTTAAGGATACATCTTTTTTATATTTATCTAAATACCATTTTATAAACCCAAAATCTACCCCACATGTGCAATCAGGTAAAATAGGACTATGTAATATTTTATTCAAATCCTCTTTTGACATAATCCCTTTACCTGTATTGGGATACTGATGCTTATATCTTCTATAGGGAGTATCCTCATCTGTATCAAAACCATAATCAATTATTAAAATCTTGTCTCCTCTTTTCATAGAATCAATAACTTCTAAAAATTCTAATACATATGGAGAAATGCTGATTATGTCACCATCTTGAATATCATATACGCTATTTTTCACAAACTCTTGGTATACATTATAAAAATCATCCTTCCCGACTTCATCCCAATAATAACGAGGTTCGTTTTTATTAGAATTAGGATCTATGGCAATATAAAGCTCTTTCTCTATATTGCCCTCTCCAAATCTGAAAACTCTTGCAGGAAAGGTATCAAATACCTCTATTAATAATAAAAGCCAATTATCATCGTTTTTTAAAAAAGTCCCACACTTTTCAACCAAATCCTGTAAAGATATTAAAAAAGTCTCACATATATCTCTTTTCTTTCCTCCTAATCTAGTAGATCCAAATTGTATGTTAAACAATGGATAACTTTGCTCTAACAAAATATATCTTTTTATATCATCACTCTTTTTTAAAATTTTACTTGCCAGCAACCCTGACCCTCCTCCTATTTCTAAAATATTTGGATTATCTTTTAAATATTCACAAATATAATCTGCAAAGAAATCAAAATGAGATAAACTCATCCATAACTTTTCAGGAACTATGTTTTTATAAAAATAATACAGATGTATTCTCATATAATCATCAAATCTAACCTTTCCACTATTTTTAATTAATTCATGCCCTAATGCTTTCCGAACATTTTCACGCGCTTTCTTTAATCTCCTGCTATATATTTGCCTATCAACAGGAGAAAGTTCATATTTATCCATATATTAACACTAAAGAATAATAAAATAATTAATATAACATTATAAAAAATTAAAAAATATTTCAACTTAAATAAAATTTTGGTATAATTACATCAAGTTATGTGGACAAACAAAGAGATAAAAACAGCTCTTATCAGTGGCGGTACATCCGGCATCGGGCTTGCTATTGTCAAAAAATTCCTCCAAAACAATATTACAGTGTCTACTTTTAGCAACAGTAAAACTGAAATCAAAAAAACAAAAAACGAGTTGAAAGACTATATCAAAAACAAAAAGCTGTTTATCTATCAGGCTGACATTACCAAAAAACAAAACATTAAAAGAGTTGTTGATCAATCTATTAAAAATCTAAAACACATAAATGTGCTTGTAAACAATGCAGGAATTGCTTATTTCACAAAAATAGATAATCTGGATATAGAAAAATTTGAAAAAATGGTTGATGTCAATATCACAGGGCTGGTATATCTCACAAGTTTAGTCGTTCCTCATATGAAAAAGAAAAAGGGTACAGAAATAGTGCTCAACATATCTTCTATTGCAGGAAAAAGAGGAACAAGTATGTCTGAGTTTTATGCGGCTACCAAATTTGCAGTGCAGGGATTTTCACAAGGCTTAAGAAGAGAAATTGTGCCAGAACATATTAAAATTGTCACTGTCTGTCCGGGAATTGTAAATACTAAAATAGGGAAAATCAGACTAAAAAGCAAACATCAAAATAAAAAAACTCTTTTAAACCCTGAAGATATAGCTGAAATAGTTTATTTCATAATATCAGAACCAATTCATGTTGATATCCAAGATATAACAGTTGTTCCTTTCGAAGGAATTTAAAATTTAATCAATAATATGTCTTTTTTGATTTTAATGTCAGGGTTTACGCATTCAGGAAAAAGCTATCTGGCAGAAAAAATAGCAAATTCATTTCCTTACTTGCAGTTTAATATAGTAAACTCAGAAGCTATACATAACTTCTTAAATTCTACCTACCCTGTATTCCAAGATGACAACACTATAAAAGGTAAATCCTTTAACATCAGGCAGGAAACAACCAAAAATATCCAAAAAGAACTTATAAAAACTTTTGCAAAGTACAATATAAACACCATTATAGACAGCTGTAACTCCACTCTTAAAAAAAGAAAAACGCTTATAGACACAGTAAAATCAGCAAATCCTGATATAAAAACAATTATTATCTATGTTAGCACTCCTGAAAATGTAATTTTGGAAAGACTTCAGGACTCTGATAGAAAAAACATTTCCAAAGGTGAAAAACCTGCATGGGTAGATCTCTACTTAAAAGTACAAAAACCCAATTTTGAAAAACCGACAGAAACAGAAGCAGATTTTCTTATCATCCATCAGGGAAAATTAGATGAAACTTTAAATTATTTGAAAAAGGTGATAAATCCTAAAATTTAGATCTTGTCAAGGAGTAAGCTCTGGTACGCTCAGGTTATCTGCAGGAGCTGGGGCAGGCATAAGTCCTCCCTCAATTGGCTTTGCCCCTTTTACAAAATCCCCTGTACATAAATCTAAACCAAGCCCTCCTGCAACATCTACACCCCTCATCTCAATTCTATTGCCTCCGTCTTTAAAGGTCAGGAAAACCGCTGCCTTTGGCTGCCCGCCTCCTGCAGCTTCAGGAAACACATATATAGTCCCGTCATCGCTCACTGATGAATATACATTTTCTTGGTTCTTAGAAAAAGTAACAGGATTTTTGGTTTTACTTTCAGGGTATAGATATACTTTTCTGTCGCCAAGGTCATCCTCAGGATATACAATCAGCTTGTTAAATCCGCAGGCAAAGCCTCCAAAAGACACTCCTTCGCCTTCACTGCCTTTATCTTTCTCTGGTTCTTTTTTAGGAGATGGGGGAATGTCAATTCCTCCTCCATCACCATCGTCTTCTCCCTGACTTCCACCATTATCATCTCCTCCTGATGTTCCATCCCCGCCTCCTGTACCGGGCCCTCCGGGATTAGAATAACATTCACAAAGATCAAAGAACAAAAATTTAGGCTTCTGCCAACCGCATATTTGATTTTTATTCTTACAGGGGATCCTTATTTCACATTCTTCTCCTGCCTGCAGAATATTATCACCACAGTCTTCTTCTTCATAACCTGTAATGTCAACTATATAGTCATCTTCAGGATTTTTTAAATCAATCAAAACAGGAGTGACAGATGGATTCAAGTCTTCGCCTGACAACATATCAGGTTCAATCCTGCCCGGCTTAGACCACCTATTTTTCTCAGCATCCTTGATAGAATAGTACATCTCAGAAGGGGCATCTTTTTTTGAATGCCAGACAGCCAATACATTACCATTGTAAAGCGCTGTTGCGTCAGGCCGTGAAAAATCAGGCTCTTGTTCAGATATAACCTGCTGCTTGTCTCCCTGCTTTTCTAACAGCGAGTTTTGGGTGGAAAATATAACACTATATCCTACCACAGCAGGGTTGCTGCCTTCTACCATCTTCTCCGCATTGAAAGTAGAATCAAAGGAAGATCCTGTCAGATACCAGATATTTTTATCATCCTGCTCCCACGCCAGTATCACCTTGTCTTTGGACACATTTCCACCTAATCTAAAATATGAAAAATCGCCCGACTGGGAAAGAGAAGACCCGCTATAGCTTGCTTTTTCTACATACCACTTATCCTGGGAATAGTAATAAGATGCCAGATATGTATTTACTCCCTGCTGTGTTTTTGCATTAAATATAAGAGCATATCTTAAATTGTCTGGTTCGTCGTCCAAGTCAATGAGCTCAGGTGAGAAAAATTCTTCTGCCTGAAAATCAACTTTCTTGGGAACAGACCATACACCATCAACAAAATTGGAATAATACAAATTTTCCTTTCCATGTAATTTGTTTATCCAAACAACTAAAGCATAGTTCTTGCTTTTCATGTATACAGTAGGATCCCTGTCATAGCCTGAAAGATCTGATAATTTATCTTCTTTAAGCCACTCATCTTTTTCCCACATACGCCAATAAATATCTGATTCTCCCTGCACTGTATTACTCCAGACAGCGATTGCTCTTGTTTTGGAGCTTGAAATGTCAGGATCATAGCTGTTTCCCTGCATATTTGACAGCACTCTTGAACTGGAGGATCCGCTCGGATTTAAAAGTTTAGTATTCCACTCTTTGTTATTGTCGTTGTATATGGAATAATAAATTTTCCAAGCGCCTTCAGACTGGTTTTGCCACACAGATATAGCGCCATATACTTTATTAGTCCTTTCTGCCTGAGGAAGGGCAAAATACAGTAAAACCGCTCCAGCAAGTGCAGAAAATACAATAACCTTTATCTTTATAGGAGCTGAAGAAAAGAATTTCATATACTTGCTTTAAAATTTTTAATATTATAAACCAAACTCTAAAAAAAATCAAATTATACAAGCGTAACTGCTCATATTCTCTTATTATCCAGCTCCTCTGCAAAGATTGGAGCTACAGTCTTATAATAATTTTGTTGGATTTAAACCAATTAACTCTTGAAAAAGAAATTTTTTGGAGTATAAGAGTACTTTACTGGTTTTAGAGGAATTGTATTGTCGGGGTGGGGGGATTTGCCCCGTCATCCGACAGGGCTTTCTTGCTTGCTGTGCTGTATAGCATAGTTAACCAATATAACAAATCTCCGATTAATAAATCTTGTTTGGGAGGTATTGTATTGTCGGGGTGGGGGGATTTGAACCCCCGATCTCTACGTCCCGAACGTAGCGCCTTAAGCCACTAGGCCACACCCCGCATTATTTTTTTAAAATTATTTCCTGAGTGGGGAAAGGAATGGATATATTGTTTTCTTTCAACGCTTTGAATATTCTGTCCACTGCTTCCAGCTTTTTGGGCCACACATCATTATAATTGGCTACCCAAAACCTTGCTGAAAATTTAAGATAAAAATCTTCCATAGACACAAAAAGAACTTCAACCGGCGGGTCTTCCATAATACCGTCCATACCTTTTAATACATCATATATCACCTTTCTTACCTTACCCACATCTGAAGAATAATCAACTCCAAAATCAATCACAATTCTTGCAGACAGGTCTGGCTGGCTGTAATTCTGAATTTTGGAATTCGCCAGCTTGCCGTTGGGTATTATAATAAGCTCATTATCAAATGTCCTCATCTTAGTTGATCTCAAGCCCACATCTACCACAATCCCTACCTGCCCGTCCTCAAGCTTGATTTTATCTCCAACTTTTATAGATTTATCCAGTATGAGAGAAATGCCTCCAAATATATTGGCAAGAGAATCTTTTACAGCAAGTCCTATAGCAAGACCTGCTATACCGATGCTGGCCAGAATAGGGGATATATCTATAGACCAGATGCCAAGTATCCAGATAAATCCTATGAGAATTATACCCACATTTATAGATTTGGATATAATGGGCATTAGAGCATCGTCAAGAGTTGACTCAGTCTTGGCCGCAAGCTTTTCAAAAAAACCTACAACCACTATATTGGCGACTGTAATAGCCAAATAAATTACTATTGCAACAATCACAGAATTTACAATCTTGTCCAAAGTGCCGCTTTCTATGTTTAAAGGATTCAGGGCAATTTTGATACCTAAAAACCATACCACATAAGTCAAAGGAGGCTTGGCCTTATCAATGATGATATCATCAAGTTTTGTCTCTGTTTTTTCGGCCCACTTTTTAAAATATTTCTGGCTGATGATAGTAATTAGTTTTCCGCCGATAATAAATATAATAATTATTGCCAGAGATTCTATTATATTGATAAGGCTTATACCTTCCATAACTTTAAAATTAATTTATATAATTTGTCACATCAATCCATAAGTATATTTATCTCACCAGCTCTCTCCCATGAATTCTCGTCTACTGCTACTATTTCCCTTTGTCCTACAATATATGCATAGTCATCTATATATAAAGCTCTCTTGGGATTATTTACCACAACACTCTTGACTAAGTCAAGTTTTTTGTCTTTATATGAAAATACATATACAGCTTTGCCTGCCGGAACAAAAAACACTTTAAATCTTTTATCCAGTAAAAACGCTCTGTAATTATTGAGTATATCACTCCAATAAACTGAAGATAAAACATATTTATCTGTCTCTTTTGGATTGGATGGATCAGATACATCAAACAAAGATATCTTTACACTTGCACCGTCCTTGCCTATACCCACTATCAAATCTTTATTCAATGGATGAAGATAAGACGAGTATCCCGGTATTTTAAGCTCTCCTGCCTTGTATGGCCTGTAGGGATTGGACAAATCTATGACATAAAAAGGATCAATCTGTCTAAATGTAACCAAATACGCCTTATCTCCCATAAATCTTGCAGAATAAATTCTCTCAGTTATACCCAAATCCTCTACACTTCCGACTATATTCATATCTTTATCTAATACATATACTGCATTTTTAGAAGATACAATATCTGGAAGACGTATAAACCACATAACCCTGCCTACCATTGTATAATCAAGAGTAGTTGCTACTCTTAAATAGTTGTCATACTCATCAATGGAAAACTCATTCAAAAGTCTTCCGGGAAAAGACCCTGAGTTTTTTATCCTTAAGCTGTTTGTATCAATACGTACAACAACTGTTCTTAAAATATCTTTTATATTTCTATCCACGTATTCACTCCATTCGTTCTCAAGATCTGCAACAAATTTCAATTTAGTATCTGCATCCAGACCAGAAATGTATTCATTGAATATGTTTTCAAACTCCACCATCTTAGACTTATAACTTATATCATAACTCAAGACTCTCAAGAAATTATTTCTGACGTCATCAGGTAACACTTTGCTCCCCAATACATATTTCTTTATTATTTCGTCCCAGTTTAAATCATCTACATATGTCAAATATATATTATTTTTAGTCATATAATAAACAAAGTTGTCTCTCAAGCCCAGAAAAGACACTGATTGAATTTCCTGACCATCATCAATATTTACAGCAAATATACTATATACATCTGATACAGGCATTGGTTTTACAGGACGATAAATACTGCTGCATGGAACCATTATCTCTGTATCACCCTTTACAAAGGGAATGACAGGACAGGGATTATCAAGTACGATACTATTTCTACTCACTATATACAATTTTCTATCTAAAAGCCTCACTTTGTCTATATATGAACCCTTGGTTGAAACAAACTCCCACACTTTTTTAATAGATTTCTTATCTCTTGCTAAAAGATCATATGCTCTCACATATTTTGTACTTACAACAATCAATTTATTATCTGATACAAGTATTTCATCGCCGTCTTCTATCACACTTTCTATATTCATATCACCGGGCGGTAAAGCACTTATTACGCTTATTTTATTCTTGATAGATGTATCAGGCAATGGAAGTACAGATGGTGCTATGTTTCTCATTTCATCCGCCCGGATATTGTCTTCCATAGGGATGGGAGTTGGTTCTGGTTTAAATATAGGATAAGCTCCTAAAATCCTAGAAGATAAATATATATACTTGCCGTCAGTTTTGACAATGTCAGGTTCATCTATACCTAATGTACGAACATTTGTAGTAGAAAAATCTGGAGATTCTGCAAGTTTTGCTCCAAACATTTCCATTTCAGGAATAAGATTTTGGACAGTATCTATCTCTGTAAAGGCATATCTTCTCAGATCAATGAAACGGTTTTCAGATTCTGATGCTTTCAAATACTTTGAAAAATCTTCTTTATTTTTAAAGGTAACCATATTAATACTTACCTGCTGTGGTGATATATTACTGTTGTATACAATCAATTCATTATTTTGAGGCGGTAGTATAAAGACAAAAAACATTGCTATAAAAACCATCAAAATTATAAAAAAAGATGTAAATATAACGACACGCTCTTTAATATTCATACGCTCAAGTAAATTATATCTTGTTGTTATTATTATAACAAATACCTTTTAGAATAACAATCTGACGCAAAATATGTTATTTCCTGTTTAAAACCAGAAGAGACTCTATATGGGGAGTTCTGGGAAAAAAATTGTACAAAGATATATGTTCTATAGCATATATATTCAGCAAGCCATAAATATCTCTTATCTGGGTATAAGGTTTGCAGGAAAGATATATAATTCTTTCAGGTTGTGCAGAGATAATTCTCTGAATTACTCTTTTTCCAAGACCTTCCCGTGGAGGATTTACTATCAACACTCTATTGTTTGTGATATATTTCGTGTTTTCTTCTGCTTTTCCTGATATCAACCTATACTTATCTTTATCAAGATGGTTTGCCTCTATATTCATATGGGCACGTCTTACTGATACTGGATTTGCCTCAACAAGCAAAGCAGATTTAATGCTATCTGACAGGCACACGGAAAATATACCCACACCTCCATAAAAATCTAAAATATCTTTACCTTCAACATAAGACTTTACAACATTGACAGCCTCTTCAAATATAGGAATATTGGCCTGAAAAAAATCTATTATGGAGAATCTAAAGATTTGGCCGCAAATTACCTCTGATATAAAATCCTGTCCAAAACTTGCTAAAAGTTTGTTATCCTCCTTTGTTTTATGATATATAGAAATACCTCTTATTTTATAATCCCTGTTTTTTAAAAAAGAAAAGAAATCAATATTATAACTATTCAAAAAATCAATATCTTTTACAAAAAGCCCTATCTGTATCTCCCCCAGTCTGTTTGAAACGACCTTTACAATATCCAGACTGCTACCTTTTACATCATATCCTGACAAAAAATCTACAAAATTTCTGGTAGCCTCATTAATATTAGAATAAGCAAGTTTGTTGCCATCAACCAGAACCAATCTCTTTCTGCCTCTCGCCAAAAGAGCAAGACGCAGACCCTCTTCATCTTCAGCAATATTAAACTCCATAGTGTTACGGTAACCAAACTGCTGGGAGGAATAATAAATATCAACATCTTCACACTCTTTACCAGTAATTTCCTGAAATATTTTTCTAAATATATATGTTTTAAACTCATTTTCCTTTGTCCATTCTATGGTTTGCCATGGACTTGAAATCAAGTAATGATCTTCCTCAGGTTCTATTCTATAAGGTGCTTTTTTGATAATCTTATCCACCACACCTTCATATACGTCTCCTTCTTTATATATGTGAACATCAACAATTTCTGTTGGGTAGGCACCCCACACTCTCACTTTCTTCCCATCCTCACTGATGCCTTCTCCCATTCCACTAAAAGTCAAGTCTTTAATTTCAACTCTTTTGATAAACATATTGTCTGCTAAAATAAGCTTTTACAAATTCTACTATAAAAAGAATAACAGCACAGAAAACAATTATAACAAGCCAGTCCCAAACCATCAATGGCACAGTGTTTAGAAATTTCTGCATAAAAGGAGCATAAATTGCGGTTATTTGAAGCACTATCCCTGCAGCAAAAGCAATATTGACATACTTATTGCTGAATATTTTAATCCTCCATAAAGGCTTGCTTAGATCTCTTATACTGAAGATATAAACCAAAGATTTTAACGACAAAAAACTAAAGACCATTGTTCTGGCATAATCAAGATCAAGACCTCCCCGCCACATATATACAAAAATCAAAACACCTATAATGCCTGAGGTAACACTGATTGCAGCTATGAATATCTGCTGCATCTTGTCAAGCACTGGTTTATCCCTTTCCTGAGGACTCTGTCTCATAATCCCTTCAAGGGGCGGATCCTGAGTCAGAGAAAGAGCAGGCATAGAATCATTTAAAAGATTGATATATAAGATCTGAGCCACAAGAATAGGAAGAGGAAGGCCTGATAAAAGAGCTATTATCAAGAGAGTAACTCCTGCAAAACTATCTGAGACAAAATACAACACTACTTTTTTAATATTGTCATATATAACCCTTCCTTCTCTGACAGCTGCAACAATTGTATTGAAATTATTATCAAGAAGTATCATATCTGAAGCATCTTTTGCTACCTCTGTTCCTGAACCCAAAGCCACCCCAATATCTGCCTGTTTGAGGGCAGGCGCATCATTAACCCCGTCTCCTGTCATAGCTACCACCTCTCCCTTCCTTTGCAGGCTTTTAACTATCCTAAGCTTGTCTTCAGGAACAACTCGGGCATATATATGTATTGTATCTACAACCCTGTCCAGCTCTTCATCACTCATTTTCGAAAGCCTGTCACCTGTAAGTATATGCCTGGATGATGACGGAAGCCCTATTTGTTTGGCAACAGCCTGTGCTGTTACAGGATAATCACCTGTTACAATAGCCACCTTAACACCTGCCTCTCTACATATCTCTATAACTTTCCTCACTGACTTTCTCAAAGGATCATAAATTACTACAAAACCTAAAAACACAAATCCTGCAGGATCTGAATTTTTATCAAGCACACCATCCTTTGTTTCCCTGAAAGCAAAAGATAGTATCCTCTTTCCTTCTCTGCTATAAGAAGAAGCTCTTTCAATGATTTTCTCCTTGTCTTCATCCCTTAAAGTTTCCTTCCTTCCATTGTCTCTCAAAACCCTGTCGCAAAAAGATAATACTTTTTCCAAAGCTCCCTTTATGTAAACAATATTTTTATCTCCATTGCCTGATAAAACAACCATATACTTGTTTTTGGAATTAAAAGATATTACATCCAGTCTTTTATGCTTGTCCCTTAGTCCGTCAATATCAAACCCTGCATTATATGCCATATGAAGCAGAGCTTTTTCTGTTGGTGTTCCTTCAAACTCAACTTTGCCTTTTTCCTTAAAAATAACAGCATCACTGCACAAAATACTGTTCATTATGAGGTGTTTTAAAAAAGGAGACTTTTTAAAGACTGCTTTTCCTGATTTTAAATCATCAAGAGAATATCTGCTGTCAATTCCATCTATATACTCTATCTGCATCTGCCCTTTGGTAAGTGTGCCTGTTTTATCAGTGCATATTATAGTGGTTGATCCCAAAACTTCTGCAGCAAGAAGCCTCTTTACCAGAGCCTTTTTTTTCAATATCCTCTGCATTCCTACAACCAAAATCACAGTTACAGCCACAGCAAGTCCTTCAGGTATTGCAGATACAGATATGGCTATAGCTGTCTCAAACATCAAAACTATATTTTTCCAGTCAAAAGGACCTCTGATAAATCCTAAAACAAAGATAAAAAACGCCGTAATCAAAACCATTATACTTATTTTCTTTGAGAATGCTGATATTTTCTTCTGCAAAGGAGTCTGGGTCTGCCTATTTTCCGCAAGCATCTGGGCAATTCTGCCCAGCTCTGTATTTACACCTGTCTCCACAACCACAGCCCTTGCTTTTCCCTGCACTATTACTGTCCCCATAAACAACATATTTTTTTGCTGGGGAACTATAATTTTTTTATTATCCAGAGTATCTGAAATCTTCTGAACAGCCACAGATTCTCCTGTAAGTGCAGACTCATCTACAAGCAAATCCTGTTGTTCAATAATTCTGCAGTCAGCAGGAACTTTATCCCCCACATCAAGTATAACAATGTCTCCTTTTACTAAATTCCTTGTTTCAATCTGCTCTATTGTACCCTCTCTTTCTACAGTAGTATAACTGACAACTGTTTTTTTAAGAGATTCAAGGGTCTTCTGAGCTCTTATTCCTTGAACAGATCCAATAAAAATATTAAGTACAACTACAACTGCAATAACTATAAAGTCAGTAAAATCACCTTGATTGATGATATCAAATACAAGTGAAACAACTGCTGCTATGATTAATATATATATAAGCGGGCTTTTTATCTGTTCAATTACTATATCAAATAGGGTTAAGGGTTTTTCTTCAGGAAGTGTATTGGGACCATACCTGACCAGCCTTTTTTCTACCTCTCTTCTACTTAATCCTTTATACGATGTATGTAATTTTTTATATATTTCTTCTATACTCAGACTATACCACTGCTTATTGCTTTCTGACATAAATACTAAAATTTAATTTTGCCAAAAACCTCCTTTACAATATCTAAGTCCTTTTTGGTTGAGATGAGTAGATTTAAGTTTTTATCCTGAAAGTACTTTAGAGCTTGCCTTGTATACTTGTCTTTGGGTAAAACTTTTTTATAAAAATCGAGGAAAGCAGAAAAATCTTTAAGCAGACAATGGCCAGCAGCGCCTCGTCCTTTTTTATGTGATATCTGCAGATGTGAGGGCCCAATTCTGGGATCAGCACTGACAGCTCTTTTGACCAAATTATAATCTATGTCCATTTTCTGGCACAAATCATAAATCATATTAGCATATACAACTTTGATATAATAAAATACATTAGAAACATATTTTATAAGCTCAGAAACTCTGGCAGGAACAACATCTTCAAAAGGAGCAAAAGGCAGAATATTTAAAACAGCTTGAGCATATTTTTTATGAGCAGGTTTTACCCAGCCAACTATATTTCTTGACGGATTATCTACATCCTGACGAGCCGTCTTCTCTGTTAAAAACTCAGGACTATGAAGTATTATCTTGTCTTTATATCTCTTCTGTATCTTCTCTGTTGTTCCCGGAATAACAGTAGATTTAATCACAGCCACCTTTCCTTTCCCAACTAGAGATATAACTTCTTCCACTAAATTATTTTTATGCCCTTGAGGAGTAGTGGGGGTAGGCACAGCAACAAAAACAATATCACACTCTTTTATCTTATCCTTATTTTTGATATATTTTTTCTCCAAAGAATATCTCACAACATCAAATCCTCTCTCCTCAAAGTTATCAGCATAGTTTTTACCCACATACCCCTGTCCTATAAAACCTATTTTTGACTTTTTATTTATCATACACTTATTTAAAATTATAAATTCAAAATCCAAAATCTTAAACAATAAAAAATAATTTACAAATTTTCAATTTTCAAACCATAAGAATTCCAAATACCAAAATCCAAATGTCAAATAAAATCCCAAGTCCTAAATCCAAAATAACAATAATAAAGGTTTGGGCTTTGACATTAGACATTTGTTAAAATTATTTAAGAAATTAAATAT
>WFTA01000012.1 GCA_015485715.1 Patescibacteria group bacterium | reverse complement strand
ATATAGAACTATATAATATGAAATATCATTACAAAAGTATTCTTTCCACTGAAAATAGTACTTAAAGATCTTATTTTTTATCTAATATATTCTTCAACATACCATTTAATCCCGGAACTGTTTTGTAGTTTTTAAGATCTTCATATCTGACCCATTTATATTCAGTATGTTCCCAGTCAAGTCTGATTTTTGGCTTGTGTTTTAACTTAATCAAGACAGGAATTATATACCAGATTTTTGATATTTTAGAATCTGTTTCTTTTATCAGCTTTCCTGTTTTAATTGATAAGACGCTTTTTTTCTCTATACCAGTTTCTTCAAATAATTCTTTTAGAGCCTTTTCCTCGGCACTGATGATCTCATCCATATATCCAGCTGGAACCATCCAAAGCCCTCTATATGTCCTTACTTTATTACTCCTCTTTAGAAGAAGGAATTCATCTTTATATACTATGACAACATCTATCACCAGAGCAGAATCTGAAAAGGAATAATCTATCCTTCCATCTTTAAATTTAGGATATAAGTTATAAAAATCCTCAAGTATTTTTTGATAATTTTTCTCTGGTTGTTTTGACATTTTTGTCTGTTAATTTTATTGTAATTATATTATAGATTGGGCAGTAAGGCAATTTTACTATGAAAGAAGACAAACAAAGACTGGATAAAATTCTGGTAAAAAAAGGTTTATCTACTAACAGGAGTCAGGCTCAGGATTTGATTAGATCAGGCAAGGTTATAGTAGATGGAAAAGTTGCAAGAAAGGCAGGACTCTATGTAGGAGATGAAAATATTATTAAAATCATAAAACATCATCCATATGTAAGCAGGGCTGGACTGAAGTTGAGGCACGCCTTAAAGGAATTTAAGCTTGAGGTAAAAGATAAAATCTGTCTTGATGTTGGCTCATCTACTGGAGGTTTTACAGATTGTCTGCTTCAGATGGGTGCTAAAAAAGTATATGCTGTAGATGTAGGATATAACCAGCTTCATGAAAAATTAAAATCAAATCCTCAGGTTTTATCATTTGAACAAACAGATATAAGGGATTTTGAAATCCCTGATGGAGAAAAAGTCGAATTTATATGTGTAGATGTAAGTTTTATATCTTTGAAAAATATTATACCTCACCTTACCAGATTTACATCAGATGGTTGTGATATTGTTTTACTCTTTAAACCTCAGTTTGAGGTTGGCAGACAATATCTCAACAAACATGGAGTAGTAAAAGATGAAATCAAAATAAAGACAAGCATGGATGAGGCAGTCATCACACTTAAAGAAAATGGATTTAAGTATATAGCAAGCACCATAAGTCCTATTCAGGGAAAAACAGGCAATACAGAATATCTGATATACGCAAAGTTTGAGAAGGATTAGAGGTTTTGTTCTATGATTTTTTGAACCTTGTCATATGCATCTTTATCCTCTATTCTTTCCAAGACGCTTTTGAGAAAACCTTCTATAATTATTCTTTCTGCTTCTTTTTGGGGCAGGCCCCGGGATGTAAGATAGAAGATTTGTTCTTTATCAATCTGGCCGACTGTTGCGCCGTGACTGCATTTGACCTGATCAGCAAGTATTTCAAGTTCTGGTTTGGTATCTACGTGGGCTGAAGGGCTTAAAATAAGATTATCATTTTTTTGATAAGCATTTGTGTCTTGAGCTTCATTTTCTATTTTTATAAGCCCCTGATATGAGAATTTTGACTGATCATAAAGCACTGATTTGAAGACCAGATCGCTTACACTATAAGGGCTTAGATGGTGTTGAAGTGTACGTACCTTCATATCTGTATTGTTTTTACCAATAAATATACCTATCAAATCTGCTTTTGCTTGCTTTCCTTCCATCCTTATCACTATATCTTTTTCACCACTTTTAAGACCGATTAAAATATAGGTCAGATGTGTGTTTTCACTTACCTTAATCTCTGTTTTTTTATTGTCTATGTAATCTATTACTACCTTTTTCATATTTTTATTTAATTCTTGTAAATTGATATAAAAATTACGTGTTTGCTCCAGATTCCTCGTCATATCCTTATTAAAGGTCGGGAATAACAGGAAAGAAATTGTGTAAATCTTGTAATTTGAAAATTGGATAATTGAAAACTGGTAAATTATACTTAGCCTACTGATCCTTCCATTTGCAGCTCTATCAGTCTGTTCATCTCAACAGCATATTCCAAGGGCAATTCTTTTACAATTGGCTCTATAAATCCGTTTACTATTAGGCTTTCTGCTTCTGCCTCTGTTAGTCCCCTGCTCATAAGATAAAAAATTTGCTTTTCACCTATTTTAGATACTGTTGCTTCATGTTCTATATTGACATCACTTTCATCGATCTTCATATCAGGATAGGTATCAGATCGTGACTTGCTGTCCAAAATAAGTGCATCACAGACAACTTTTGATTTTGATTTTACAGCGCCTTTATAAACCTGAAGAAGGCCCCTGTATGAAGCTCTTCCTCCTCCTTGGCTTATAGACTTTGATGTGATTTTACTGCTTGTCTCAGGAGCGGCATGTATCATTTTTCCTCCTGCGTCTTGATGCTGACCCTTTCCTGCATAGGCTATGGATAGTATTTCACCTCTTGCTTTTCTACCAACCAAATAACAGCTGGGATATTTCATAGTGATTTTTGATCCCAAGTTACAGTCTATCCACTCGCCAACTGCCTCTTCCTCTACTTTCATTCTTTTGGTTACCAGATTATATACATTGCCAGACCAGTTTTGGATAGTGGTATACCTGACTCTTGCACCTTTTTTAACTATTATTTCAACTACAGCTGCATGTAGAGAGTCTGTAGTATATATGGGAGCTGTACATCCTTCTACATAATGCACAAAACTGCCCTCATCTGCTATAATAAGTGTCCTCTCAAACTGGCCCATATTTGCTGCATTGATGCGGAAATAAGCCTGAAGCGGCATATCAACTTTTACGCCTTTAGGTACATAGATAAAAGATCCTCCAGACCATACAGCGCTATTCAGCGCTGCGAATTTATTATCTTGAGGCGGTATAACAGAGCCAAAATACTCTTTTACCAAATCAGGATACTCCTTTAATGCTGTATCCATATCCAGAAATACCACGCCTTTGTCTTCAAGTTTTTTCACTATAGAATGATAGATAACCTCAGAGTCGTATTGAGCCCCTACCCCTGCCAGAAATTTTTTTTCTGCTTCAGGAACCCCTATTCTATCATAGGTTTCTTTTATTTCAGGTGGCAGATCATCCCAAGATCTGGCTTTTTTATCAGTTGGTTTTATGTAATAATAGATATCATCAAAATTTATTCCACTCAGATTAGCGCCCCATGCAGGCATAGGTTTTTTGACAAACTCCCGGTAGCTTTTTACTCTAAACTCAGTCATCCACTCCGGCTCTCCTTTGTGCCATGATATCTCTTTGACAATATCCTCATCAATTCCTTTTCTTGTTCTAAATACAAAATTTTCAGGCATGGCAAAGCCGTATTTATAATTC
>WFTA01000011.1 GCA_015485715.1 Patescibacteria group bacterium | reverse complement strand
AGTATAATCAGTCTGTACTTATCAAAACTTTTGATTTATCTACATTGATGTCAACAAAAATCAGAGCTATATTATATAGAAAATGGGAAAAGACAAATCAAAATAAATCAATTACAGTTAAAGGAAGAGATTATTTTGATCTAATGTGGTATCTTGAAAAGGGAATAACTCCAAATATTGAATGTTTGGAGATAAAAGATATTAAAAAACTAAAGGATAAACTTATAGAAATGATAAATCAGGCAGACCCTGAAAGTATTAGATTGGATTTGGAGAATTTTATAGCCAATGAAGCTATGGTTGATGAAATAAGCAAACATATAAAACAAATTATAAAAGATTATTTAAAAAAATGGTAATATGATTTATCTTGATTATTCAGCAACAACTCCTGTAGATAAAAAAGTGGCAAAAGAGATGGAGAAATATCTTTATCATATCTTTGCCAATCCTTCTTCTGTTCATAGAGCAGGTACCTCTGCTTTAATTGTGATTGATAAAGCAAAGGATACGATATCAAATTACCTCAAATGCCAGTCAGATGAGATATATTTTACATCAGGAGCTACAGAGTCAAACAATTTAGCCATACAGGGAACTATAAAATACTACAGAAGCAAATCAGGAAAGAAGCCTCCTCATATTATTACAACTTCCATTGAGCATCCTTCTGTGCTTGAAGTTTGTAAATATCTGGAAAAAACTAGACAGGCAGAGATAACCTATATCAGGCCTGATTCAAACAGTATAATCAATGCTGAAGATATTGAAAAACATATAAAAGAAAATACAGTTCTTGTCTCAGTAATGTATGTAAATAATGAAACAGGTGCTGTTCAGCCTGTAAAGAAAATTGGCAAGATTATAGCCAAGAATAATAAAAACAGAAAAATCCCTATCTATTTTCATATAGATGCTGTGCAGGCGTTTTTGTATTTTGATGTAAAGCCAATGCACTTGAAGGCAGATCTTGTATCTTTCTCGGCACATAAAATATATGGACCAAAAGGAATTGGAATGCTGTATAAACAAGAGGGAATTGCTATTGATCCTTTGATGTATGGAGGAAGTCAGCAAAAGGGAATCAGGCCGGGGACTCTGCCAGTGCATCTTATAGCAGGATTTGCAAAAGCAGTTGAGTTACTCTCCAACAGGAAAGAAAAAGATATTCAAAAAGTAGCAGATCTTAAAAAACTATTAATACAAAAGTTGAAGGAAAAAATACCAGATATAATTATTAATGGAGATGTTAATCTCCTCTCCCCTGCTATAGTAAATATATATTTTCCAAACATAGATCCTGAAGCTTTTATGACTGCTCTTGATCTGGAAGGAGTTTGCATATCCAGAGGATCTGCCTGCGCAGCAGGAGCTATTTACCCCTCCTCTGTATTGCGATCACTTGGATATGATAAAGAGAGAGTGCAAAACAGCTTTAGATTTTCACTCGGAAGATATACGACTAAGTCAGAAATTATACAAGCTGTAGATATAATTGCAAAAAACTATAATAAATTATTGAGTTGATATACTAAGTATCTGAACACAAATATTACGATCGTGGTATTTGGGTTCGTATTAACAAGAACAATATATTAATACCAAAAAACAATCTTAAAATAATTCATTAATTTTCAATTTACTAATGTATTGGATTATCCGATCATCCCGGTCTTCGATAGGACAAGAGTCGGATAATGATAAATGGGTGTTAGACAATAGCACCCCACCACATTGTCATTCCCGTGAAAATAGGAATCCAGAAAAGTATTGATTTTTTATATTTATTAGTTGGTTTGAAAATTGAAAAATTAGGATTTGATTGAAAATTGGAAATTGTTAAATTTGAAAATTATTTTATAGTTGTTTAGGATTTAGAATTTCAGATTTAGGATTTAATTATGGATTAGATATTATATTAAATCTCTGCCTTTGATTTCAAAAGCACCAGTGTTTCTATATGGGGCGTATGAGGGAACATATCAAGAAGGATAATGTCTTCCAGAGAATATTTTTCTTTAAATTGAAGAAGATTCTGAGCTAGAGTTTTATAATTACATGAAATATATATTATGTATTTGGGGTTTTTATCTAAAATAACTTCTACCACCTTATTATGAAGTCCTGTTCTGGGCGGATCTACTAAGAGCAGATCAAGTGAGTTTAAGTTTTCATCATATGATTTCACATACTCTGTTGCATCCAAGCTTATAAATTCTGCGTTTTCAATTTTATTTATCTCAAGAGATTTTTGAGCCAAAATAATTGCTTTTTCATCAAGTTCAACACCTATAACTTTATCAGAATATTTTGCAAGCTGGAGGGTGAAAAATCCGCTACCACAATACATATCAAGAGCATATTTTGGTTTTATGCTCTGAACCCAATTCAGAACTATTTCTATCATTTTTTCAGCTCCTTTTGTATTTGTTTGAAAGAATGAGCCGGGCGATACCAGATAGGATATATCTGCTATTTGCTCTGTTAAATAGTCTTCACCCCATATAGTTTGATAATTGTTAACTATAGATACATCGGCTTTTTCAGAATTTATGCCATTGTAAATATAGACATTATTCCCCAATAAACTGTGAAGTTCATCTTTGTATTTTTCAAAACCTTGTTCTTTGGTGATAAATATAGCAGCCAGTTTTCCAGTAGATTGAGACTGCCTGATTACAACATATCTGAGATTTCCTGTATGTTTAATTATATTCCATCCTTCTATATCAGATCCTGCAAGCCATTCAGATATTTTTTCTCTTACAGTATTTATTTCACTGGATACAATTAAACATGTTGTAAGTGGTACAATATATTTCCATGATCCTTTACTTCTAAGTCCCAATTTTTTATTAGGATCTACTGCAAAATCCATTCTGTTTCTGTACTGAAATACTTGCGGTGATGGCAAGATGTCAATATCTTTTATATCTATTCCTCTTTCTTGAAGATAAGTCTTCACCGTGTCTTTTTTCCACTGCAATTGATATTTGTAGTCAATAAATTGAAAAAGACATCCACCACACCTGCCTATAGATTTTCCTCTATCCCCTGCATGAGGACACAGGACTTTGGCACGATGTTTAGATGGTGATAGTATTTGAGATATAAAGTATTTTCTGCCTATCTTCTCCACTTCCACCACATCACCCGGACAGCCATAGAGCACCTCTACTTTTTTGTTGTTTTCTAATTCTACCTGTGAGTATCCTTTGGAATTTATCCCTACCACCTTCCCCTTCATTTTCATAAAATTATTTAAAATTTTACTATTTGTCCCGGAGGAACTGATTTTTTATCATTGGTATCCGAAGAGTTTAAATAGTCAAAAATATTAAAATCATCTTTTTTATCACTTTTTTCTGTATTATACTCTTGTTGTCTCTCGTTGTAAATTTGTTTTGAAAACATATCTCTACACTCTTTGCAGAGAATTCCTGTATTTTCATCAATTTGTTCTTCTACTTTAATTTCTTTGCCGCAGTTATCACACACAGCTGTGTAAAATGATATATTTTGGGAAATTTCTTTTTCATCTTTTAAGGTTATTCCATGCTTGTTTGCTTTATCCTTATCCTTTTCTGAGGATTGCTCAAGTGCGGCTGATTCTTTGGCATATTGTTCAGGATTTAACCATTTGAATATATTTCTTTCCACTATCTCTTTTTGTTTCGCATATCTTTCTCTGGATACTTTTATGATTTTTTCTTTGCTGTCAGGATATTGTAAGGTATTGTAAAGAGGTGGAAGTGTTTTAGCGTAAAAAGGTTTAGTAGTCATACCATTAACTGACGGCTTTATGTATATGTGAAATTTAGGCACATTTACCAAGTCTGAGATATGTACATAGGGTTCGTATTCTACAGATAACTCTTTGGCATCGCTTGGTCCGAGCGCAAACGCTACCATTGTCCCCACATTCCCAAGCACTGCATTTTTAACACTTTCATCAAGTTGAGCCATATATTGATGAGCCAGAATAAGATTTAAGCGGTATTTTCTGGCTTCAGACAGGATATCTGCAAAGCTTTCTGTTGAAAAGTTTTGAAATTCAT
>WFTA01000010.1 GCA_015485715.1 Patescibacteria group bacterium | reverse complement strand
ATATACAACAGTGTAAAAATTGTAGCCACCGGGATCGAGATTTGTTGTTATGGTTTGAGACAAGGATGGATCGGGGTTTGTTATTGATGTAATGAGTCTAGTGGATCCGGTTATAGTATTGAATGCATATAGGTCAATTTTAGATATATTTTGATTGTTTAGTATTTTCAATTCAAGATTGATCTCATTAGATATTGTGGAATTATTTTGAGGTGAAATGAATTGGACCAGATTTGTATTTCTGTTACCAGGTATTTGAATGTCTACAATAATATCTTTTTGATTAAAATTATACAAATCGTCATAAACAATAACACTTAATTTATGTGTTCCGTTTAATATATTTTGAGGAATAAAGATTGAATTTTGAAAATTAGTAAGTGTGTTTGACGGGCTTTTTTCTCTTTTAATAAGTTTATCATTTAAATAATATTCTACTTCGTATATACCACGAGGAGCGCTTGCAGAAATTTGAATATTTATAACATTTGAAGTAATTATTTCACCTTCTCTTGGAGATATAATATTAAGGCTTGGTTTAAATTCTTTTTTGTGTATATCATCAAATTCGGTTGGGGGTTTTTCAAGTACATATCCATTTTCTCTAGCCCACCTTTCAACTGGAATTTCCCAAGTAGTATAATTTGGATCATCCCATGGTTTCTCGGGCACTGGTCCTAAAATATTGTTTTTGTTTACATAGTGTAGTATGTTGTGTACTTCCGCAAACACAACCTCTTTAGTTGTTCTTTTAGGTGTATAGTCTGTTGCGAGTTTTCCAGACATGGTATCTATTTTAACTCTATTTTCTAAAATGTATTTACCATTAAGCATTGGTTTGTTTGGAAGTTCTATGGGGTCGGGTTTTTTAAATTCTTCTATGGGAGTGTCTCCTAATACTTTTTTCATAAATTCATTCCAAATAGGAGCAGCCACAGATCCTCCACTTGCTTTTAATTTCATAGGTGAAAAATCGTTGTTACCAACCCAAACCCCTGCAACCAAAGATGGGGTGTATCCGAGTGTCCATGCATCTCTGAAATCATTTGTCGTTCCTGTCTTAGCAGCAACAGGTCTTTCTCCAAGATTAAGATAGTTGTTTACATTGAAGGTTAAAAGTCTTGCTTCATTGTCTATAAGAATAGAATTTATCATTCTTACTATTTGTGGATCTAACACTTGTATTCCTTTGTCTTTTTCTTTGTCGTACTCTTCAAGTATATTTCCTCTACTGTCTTCTATTTTAAGGATGGCTTTTGGTTTTCTGTAAATACCATCCCGGGCAAATACAGCGTAGGCTGTAGCGTGTTCCAGAAGTGTGACCTCTCCACCTCCTAGAACAAGTGATAATCCAAATCTACTCCTGTCTTTGAAAGTAGTATATCCAAGTTGTTCGGCAAGATTAAGTACATTATCTATACCTGTTAGATAGAGGGTTTTTACTGCAGGTATATTAAGAGAGCTGCCTAATGCTTGCCTGATGGTAACAGGACCGTTTTCTTTAAGGTTATAGTTTTTTGGTTCATAATCTCCTACCACAGTTTTAAAGGTGGTATTAAGATCAAACATTACAGTATCTGGATTCAATCCTTTCATAAATGCTGCTGCATATACTACAGGTTTAAATGATGATCCGGGTTGTCTGGGACGCAGGACTACGTTTACTTCTCCATCTATCTCTTTATTAAAATAATCTCTAGATCCTATCATGGAGAGTATTTCTCCTGTTTTAGGATTAAGTGCTATAAACGCTGCATTTTTAGCATTGAAATTTTTTTCATTTATCTCACCTCTGTTTTTAATAATTTCTTCAGCAATATTTTGTTTATATATATCTAAAGTTGTTATCACCTTCAAACCTCCTTTTTCAACGGTTTGGGTGCCGTATTTTTTTTCTAAAATATTTTTTACGTAAAATACAAAGTGAGGAGCTTTTATAGAATTTGCAAATGGTTTAAACTCAAGCTTTTCAGCCAGAGCTTCTTTTGCTTCTTTTTCTGTAATATATCCTTCTTTTTGCATTGTTTTTATAATAAATCTTTGTCTTTGGATGAGTTCATCTTTATGATTACCATAAGGAGAGTAATATGTGGGTGCTTTAGGAAGAGAAGCTAAAAGAGCTGCTTCAGCTATAGATAGATTTTTAGCAGATTTTCCAAAAAATGTCTGGGCCGCTGACTCTATACCGTAAGCTGTTGATCCATAAGGAATTTCGTTTAAATAAAGTTCTAATATTTGATCCTTAGTAAAATTTTTTTCTATTTTCCAAGATAGAAGAAGTTCTTTTATTTTTCTTGAATATGATTTTTCGGGAGTTAGAAAGACATTTTTAACAAGCTGTTGTGTTATAGTGGAACCACCTTGCACCCTCCCTCCTTTAATAAGATTTACAAATAATGCCCTGATAATACTTGTGATTCTAAAACCCTGATGGGAATAGAAATTTCTATCTTCTGCAGTAATGGTAGCCCATTTTACATATGAAGGAAGTTCTTCCAGTTTGATGGGTGTTCTTTTTTCTTCTGCAAACATTTCATATAAAAGCACAGTTCCAGTTCTATCATATATTTTAGTAGATGCTGGTACATCTCTGTTTATAAGTTCTCCGGGTTTGGGTAAGTCTTTAGTATACCACGCTATTGTCAATGAGATAAAAAGTATACCAATTCCAGTAAGTATAGATAAAATAACAGCAACTTTTTTCCAGTTCCACTTTATTTTCCTTCTGGGTTTTATGTTTTTCCTTTTAGTACTTTTAAGGTATTTTTGAGGCATAATTTTTTAATATTATGATAATATTTTTTTTAATATTTTAATATCTTTTTTCATTCCTTTTTCAGTAGGGGTTTCTATTATAATATCTTTACCTTTTAACAGTTTGTGGTTTAACAGTTTTTTAAAACCATCTATCCCTATATATCCTTTACCTATATGTTCATGTCTGTCTTTATGACTTTCAAGAGGAAATTTTGAGTCATTAGCGTGAATTACCAGTAGATTGTTTATACCAATATGTTTTTTAATAGATTTTAAATACTCTTCTATAGTTATACTTTTAGTTAAATCATATCCCATTGCAAAAGCGTGACAAGTGTCTATACAGAATTTTACATATTTTCTGTATTTGCCAAGATGGTTGTAGATAAATCCCAGATCTTCTATTTTTCCTCCTATAATACCGTTTTCTCCTCCTGCTCCTGCAGATTGTTCCAGTATTAAAAAAGAATCTCCTTTATATTTTTCAAGAATATGGATGATTGATTTCACTGTTTTGTTTAATGATTGTTTAAATCCATAATCTTTGGCGCTTCCAAGATGAGTAATAACACCTTTTACGTTTAAAGTGTTGGCTCTTTTAAGTTCCTCTTTTAATGCTGATATGGACCCCCATCTTATTTTGTTGTTACTTGATGCAAGATTGATATAGTAGGGAGCGTGAATATAACTGGTGATTTGTGAATATTTTTGCATGTTTTGCAAGAACATTTCTTTGTCTTTATGATTTATTTTTTTACTTCCACCACCTCTAGGTGACCTTGAAAAGAATTGAAAAATGTTGCCACCCAGTTTTTTGGATCTTTCCGGGGAAAGAAAAATTCCTCCTGATATTGATACATGAGCTCCTATATTCATAAATCATTATTAATTGGATTAGGTAATATATAATCAGGGCGATAATGTGTATAGTGTTTGTTGGATAGTATTGAAAAAACTTTCATAACCCTCGAAGTTAGCATTCTCAGATTTGTATAGGTAATATTGCAGTTGCTTTCCCAAAAATTGTATATATTAATAGGTTTTCCAATTATTATTTTATTGTATATTTTCCCTCTGTTTTGAATATAAAACTTTATCAATTCCTGTATCCTTGATCTTTTCCTCCCTTTTATTATGACATGTTTTTCTCCTTTTGTATAAATGCCAATTGGTAGAATGGGTATTTTATTTTGCAGAGTAAGCCTGACAGCACCTGTTTTACCCATAAGTAAATTGTCTCCATCGGGTACTCTTTCTCCTTCAGGGAATATGGCTACAATTCCCTTTTTCTCCTTAATGATTTTATCTGCTTTTGATAAAATATCTCTTCTGCTTTGAGATAACTTATTAAAATCAATAAGTATACATCCTGCCCATCTGCCAGCTATAAAACGCTCAAAGAATTTACTATAACTTCCTTTGTTGGCTATAAAATGTATTTTTTGTTTATTATACCTGTCAAGCAACGCTCCTATAATCAGTAGAGGATCTATTTGAGATATATGGTTTGAGATTACCAGAAAAGGCGGATTAATATTTTTAAAGTTTTCAATTCCCTGTATTTTATCTATAAGAAACTTTTTTATATTGTAAATTATAGTATATCTTGTAATAGAATATGTTATCATAACCTCCTTTTAATTTTGGAAGTTTATTAAGATAGGAGAATTATTTTTTATTTTCTTAATCTTCTTCTGTACTGTTATTTTTTACATTTTCATCTTTATTGTTATTGTCTTTACTATTGTCTTTTTTGTTTTCTTCCTCTGTATTTGATTTGTCTTGTACTTGTTCTTCATTTTTATTATTTCCATCTTCCTTTGCTTCATCAGATTCTTTGTTGTTTTCATCTTCTTCATCTTTAAGTTCTTCCTGATCCTGATAGCTGCTCATTTGAAGTTTACCACTTTGTTCTTCTATAATGTCTATTTTATATCCGGTTAGATTGGCTGCAAGTCTTACATTTTGCCCATTTCTTCCTATTGCAAGTGACAGTTGGTTTTCAGATACAAAAGCTTTAGCATGTTTGTCATCCAAACTTACTTCTACCCTGTTTACCTGAGCTGGGGAAAGAGCATTAAGTACGTATTTAGCGGGATCGTCTGAGTATTCTACTACATCTATTTTCTCAAACCCTCCAAGTTCTGCTATTATAGTTTGAATACGTGATCCTCTTTGTCCTATACAAGCCCCTATAGGATCTATATTTTCATCGTTTGCTGATACAGCAATTTTAGTCCTTGATCCTGCTTCTCTTGCTATAGACTTGATTTCTACAATTCCTGAGGATATCTCAGGGACTTCAGATATAAATAATTGCTTTATCATTTCAGGGTCTTTTCTTGATAAAATTATCTCAGGTCCTTTGGGTGCCAGATTTACTTCTTTGATATAAAATTTCATTCTTTCTCCTATATTATATCTTTCTGTTGGTATTTGTTCTGTTTTTGGCAGAATAGCTGTGTTTCTATCTATGTCTATTAGCACTGCGTTCCTCTCTATTCTTTGCACCATTCCTGTTATCAGTTGCCCTTCTTTTTCTTTAAATTGAAGATAAATTTGATGTCTTTCTGCTTCTCTTATTTTTTGGATAATAACCTGTTTAGCAGTTTGAGCAGCAACTCTTCCAAAATCTCCCGGTATTTCCAGTTTTCTAATAAGCTGGTCTCCTTCTTTTATATCAGGATTTTCTTTTTTAGCTTCAGATAAAGCAATCATTGTCTTGGGGTTAAATCTTACCTCATCTTCTGTTTTTTCTTTTTCTATTTTTTTCCCTTCTTCTTTATCTTTTTGTTCCTGAAGGTATTTTTCGTATATTTCATCGCTTACTACAGTTTTTACATCTCTGATTTGCATTTCTCCTGTATCAAAATTAATATCTACCTCAAGATTTTGCTGTTTGTTTCCAAAATCTTTTCTGTAAGCAGAAGCAAGTGCAGATTTGATTGCCTCTATTATTGATTCTTCAGGTATTTTTTTGTCGCTTGCAAGTATTTTTATTGCATTTTTGACACCTTGTAAATCAAACATATTATCTTAATCAGAGCTATACTCTGTTAATTTTAATATCAACTAAAAAGGTGTGGAAAAACCACACCTATATTTTATTATATATTATTTTGAAAAATAAATCAAACAGGGGTGAAAAACCCCTGTTTTTGTGATCTAAGTAATATTATATCGATGGTGGTGGTGGAGGTGTTTCTACAGGTTCTTCCTGCCATTTTTGGTTGTCAGAATCTTGTTTTTTTGAGGATTGGTCTTTGTCATCTGTGTTTGCGGGTTCTTGGCTTTCTTGAGGTGTTTGTTGTGTGTTCGATGACTGGTGTTTATTGTTATCATCTTTTTTGTTTTTTTCTTTATCTTCGTCTGTTTTATTTTTTTGGGGTTTTTCTTCGGATTTCTTTTCTTCGAGTTCTTCCACTCTTTCTTTGCTTGTCAACCAGCTGATTATTCCTATAATAATTATAGCTATGATAGCTATAATAACAGCGGTTTTGTTTTTTCTTGTTTTTTCTTCCACTGTTCCTGTAGAAAGTTTATTATCATCTACTATTGTATCGTCATTTTTTTCTATTAATTCATTTTTGTCTTGATCATCTTTTGTTTCATCTATTATATCTTTGTTGTCTGCTTTTTGTTTATCATTGTCTTTTTCTATCACTGTGTTCTTTTCCCCCCCTTTTATTTTCTCGGGACCAGAAACAGGAGTTGTTGTGGTTGCGTATGTTGTCGTTGATTTTACAACACTTGATTTTGCTAAAACTATACCTTGGGGAGTTATAATGGGATAAGGAGACTGGGGTTTGATAATAAAATGTATAGTGTTAGATTTACTACTTTTTTGTCCTTTGTTGTTTTTTGCTATAGCATACACCTGATAGTCATCAGGTTGTAAATTAAAAGGAGGTTTGTAGGCAAAACTTACTATACCATTAGGATGTTTGAGTGTTTTAGCGTACCCAAAGAATTTATTATTTATATATATTTCTATCTCTTCATCCCAAGCAAGACCCTCAATAAGTATGTTTCCTGTTTTTAAGACTTTTTTTGTTTCAGGTTTAAGTAGAGTCGGTGCAGATACATTAGTTGGTCTGGGGTGTGGAGTTTCTGTCAGCTGGGGCGCTAAGTCAACAGTTTTGCTTATGTTTTCTCTTATTTCGAATAAAACAGGTCTTGAAAATCTGCTCACTCTCCCATCTCCTTCTCTAGCTCTTACTTTTATACTGTGCCATCCAGGTTTTAAATCAAGAAATGGTTTATAAGTAAAGCTTGCTGTTTTTGAAGGATGATCTGGGGTCTTAAATCTCCCATTTAATTTACCGTCTATATATACTTCAATCCATAAATTTGATTTTGCCAACCCTCTGATAACAGGTTTTTTATAATTTTTACCTTGAATTACAGGATCAAAAAGAATAGGTGCAGGAACCTCATGCTTTACCTGAAATTTAATTTTATTTGAAGGTTTGCTCGAAAATACTTCATTTTCACTTCTAGATACAGCATAGACGGTGTGAAATCCTATAGAAAGCTTTGATGGTACAAAAGACCAGCTAGCAATTCCCTGAGGACCATTTTTTACTTTTGCTCTACCAGCTAGTTTTCCGTCTATGTAGACGTCTACTTTTGAATTATTGTATACAACACCCTCAATAACAAGGGTTGAGTTGGTTGTAATTTGATTTTGTGATGGAGAAATGATTGTAGGGGGAGTGAGGATATCTTCAGGTACTTTTGAATTTGTTTGAAGAGGGTTTAAAAGGAATAAAGTTGCTATAAATATAACTAATCCTAAAAATACCTTTTTATTTCTTAAAAGAGAGGAAAGAAAATTAATAATTTTCATAAATTTGAGTTTAATTCTGATTCATCCGTATCAGCCGCTTGAGGCTATTTTGGCCTCAGGGCGTGCGATGACCTTTGGATGGTTATCGCGCCCCATTCAAACAAACAAGGAAGTGCATGGAAAAGCAGCAGTTTATCCTCAACTTTTTTGTTAAGGACAAGCATACTACCATCCCGCCCGCACTCCCGTGCTTGTATTTTGGAGCGCGAGCTGCACTTCTGTTTGTTTTTGTTTTCGGATTCTGCTGTTTCAGAGTGTTTATTTTCTGCAAAGAACGGTGTTTGTATAGTTTATAATCTTATCATAAATTTAAAAATTATTCTTTTTAATTTTGTTGATAAACTGTGGATTAATCTATAAATTAACCAATAGATATGTTTTTATAATGTTTGATTTTGGCTTTTTGGGAAGAAGTATTGATTAGAATACTTATTACATCAATTCTCCATTTTTTAACATTTTGATATTCATTTATATAAAAAAGTGCTGTTTTTAGGATTTTTCTTATTTTAGCGGTATTTACCTTTTCTTCTGGAAAACCAAATTCCAGAGAAGAAGATGTTTTTACTTCTACAAATACAGTCTCTTGTGTCTTGTTATCAAAAGCTATAATATCTATTTCCCCACTTCTTTTTTGCCAGTGAGTGGTTAATATGGAGTAATGGCGTTTTTTCAAGTAATCTTGAGCTATTTGTTCTCCTATTTGTCCTATTTTTCTAGAATTCATGAAGAAATTATGATTTTTTAGGAAGGTATTTTTCTTTTGTTTGTTTTTCCTTGATTTTTTGTATCATTTCTGGCCTAACTTTGAAATTATATCTTAAAATAAAACCACCCCACACCAGAAAGCTTATAAGCCATATAATCATCCAAAATGGAGCTGAAAAAAAATAAACATATTCCTGCCTGAAAAATATATACAAAAGAGCTAGAGCACCCATCCAAATAAAGAAATTGGAAAGCTTTGTCATAAGTTTTTTATCTGGTGCCAGTTTTTGTTTATGAGTGAGTTTTCTGAAGATAAATCCAATTATAATAAAGACTACAAATACTGGTGTTAGGTATTTAAAATATATAGGAACAATTTTACCCGGATTCATGTTAAAAAGATAGTCTGCAGACAAAAGATAACCAATATCTATCATATTTTTTAATTTAATTTATACCCTCTTTAATATTAGATGAAAAAAATCATTATTTCAATACTTTTTATAATTATTCTTATAGTTGTTGGATAATGTATATCTATAGAAGGTGTTTGGATAA
>WFTA01000009.1 GCA_015485715.1 Patescibacteria group bacterium | reverse complement strand
CTTTTGAAAAATTAGTTAAAAAAATAAAAAAATTTGTTCAAAATAAAAAATACTGGGAATTCTTCTCAGTAGACTATAGCGAAAAAACAATAAAACTTAAAACAAAATCTTTTTATATGGGTTATGGCTCAATCACTATGCTATTTGTCAAAAAAGAATGGATACAAGAAAAGGAAATAAACATATATTTTGACCAAGAAAACAAACTAGTGCACATCACAAGTAAACCTCCTGATAAAAACTTTTTATACAAAGAGCTAAAGGACTATGGAAAATCTTATCACAACATCCAAGAACTTAAAAAAGTTATATCCTCAGATGACATGTAACCTACTTTCTTTTTGCTAAATACTCCACAAATTCATCCCACGCTTTTTGATCATTGACAGGAAACCAGACATCCTTGGGCAGGAAAGTAGAATAAAGCTTTTCCTCTTTTGAAAGATAAGTGAAAAGTTTGGATTCAAAGTCACTCTTCCTATCCTTTGTAAATACTTTTTTAAAATATTTATATGCTGTGGGTGAGAAAAAGGTGATACCTATATGCACAGGTATATTTACAAAAGCGTTTTGATAAACTCCTGTCACTATATTATTAAGCTGGCTAAAAGTAGAATACGGATATTTTACCCCTTCTACACATACCATAGTACATACTGCTCCTTCTTCTTCATTATTCAGATGCCTGCTAAATGATGTCTGTATCATTTTAGATCCCAGTTTGGCTACTATCACATCATCAGGATTGTGTATAATAAGATAATTGTTTTTTGGTATATACCCTTTTTCATAGGCATACAACACAGCTGCTCCTCTGCCTATTTTTTTCTGAGGTACGCTTATTTTAATATTGCATTTTTTCCTATAAACTGCTTTATCTAAATGTTCCTGAAAATACTTATAATTTTCCTTGGATGCGAGCAAAACAAAATCACAAAATCCCAACTTTCTATAAAATTCAATTTTAATATCAAGCATGGTTTTGTTGTTAGGAAGTTTGATAAGTGATTTATGCCTGCCTTGTGCTATGTGCTGTATTCTTTTGGAAGACCCACCCACAGGGAATACTATTGTAGTTTTATCAAGAATATGCGGATACTTATCATGTATAAACAGTTTCATACTAAAAACAGTTAATTATAAAGGTAAAACAAATCATATCAAAAAATAAATAAGCAAGCAAGAGTAATTACTCACTGAATATAACCCTACCATTATCTTTAATAAAGGGGGTTTAATAATGACATTCTAATATCCTTCCAATCATACGATGAGACATTGTAAATTTATTTACTCTTGCTATTTATGTCTCTCCAAACTATTTGTTTTATTTTTTAAGATTTCGAAGTGACTATATTATTTTTTACTAAAATCATTACTGTCCCCAACTTTAAAAGTAATTCCTGTTTTATTTTATATTATTCTCACCTTCAGATATAATAACTTTTATCTGCCTACATTCTTATTATATTTCTGTTTCACAATAAACTACCCCGCAACAAGATGCGGGGGATTTTTTTGGATTAATATTTTTTCACTATTTATCACATGAATTTAAAGCATTACCTACTATATCTACAAAAGGATAGTAGACTTTGTGATCGTGCATATACTGTTTCATGTGTTTTACAATCATCTGTGCTTCTTGGTAAACTTCAGGAAACTCTTTATGAAATTCGTTAAACCTTCCAATTTTATGCATTATAATTATAAGTAAAGCACAATAAGCGGGCGTAGCCCTGTTTTTATTTTTTATATAAAGATCTCTAACTTCTTGATACTTAATACAATCTCCTATGTAATCGATATTTTTGGTTTCTATAGCAGCTGCAATTTCCAAAATTTTAACAGTTGATTTAAGTATCGACCCCCTCAATAATTTATTAAAAACCAATCTTTTTAATTCAACACTTTTTCTATGGTAGAATTTTCCATGTTTGGAATGGGGACCTTGAGCTTGAATATATCTGTCATAATCAGTAATTTGTTGTTTAATTTTGGATATCTCTTCCCACATCCTATCATTTTCTAGAGGTAATTCAATTGATACTTTTTGATTCATATATTTTACTTTCCTCTTTCAGATTTTTAATTGCTTAAAAATCAAAAAAGGCTATTAATAACAATGACCTTTTATTATCTCAAAAACTTACTATTTATTTGAAATATATTCCAGATACAACTAATGAACATAATTATATCATAATAATTTAAAAAGTCAAGGGAATAAACAATTTTCAATTCCCTAGATCTACAGATACAGACCGAAGGTATAGACTCGAAGAGACAGATCCCCTTTGTGGGAATTGAAAATTGAAAATTTGTAAATTGAAAATTTTAATATTAGTATTTAGTATTTAGAATTTATTATATAATCAGTGATACTGATTGTATAAAGAGGGGTTGATTTTGTGAGGCAAAGATGATATTTTAATAGTTATGAAGTTTAAACTTGAGACAAATTTCAAACTCTCTGTTGATCAGAAAAAAGCAGTACAAAAGCTAACCAAAGGGCTAGATGAGGGATACAAACACCAAACCTTGCTTGGCGTTACAGGGTCAGGTAAAACTTTTACTATGGCCAATATTATTCAGAAAGTACAAAGGCCTACTTTGATTATATCCCACAATAAAACACTGGCTGCCCAGCTGGCTGAAGAATTTCAAAAGTTTTTTCCTCACAATGCTGTGTGTTACTTTGTATCTTACTATGATTACTATCTTCCTGAAAGCTACATACCGCAGACAGATACCTATATAGAAAAAGAAACTTCTATCAATGAAGAAATAGACAGGCTAAGGCATTTTGCAACTCAAAGTTTGCTCAGTAGAAGGGATGTTATTATAGTTGCATCTGTATCCTGCATCTATGGTCTTGGGGACCCGTCAGAATATGAAAATATACATTTTGATATATCTGTAGGACAAAAAATATCCAGAGAAGAGATATTCAAACACCTCATTGATATGCAATACAGTCGCAACGAAATAGATTTCAGACGCGGTACATTCAGATCTACAGGATCTGTAATAGATATATTTCCGGTTTTTTCTGTATCTGAAATATACAGGATACACCTTGAGTTTAATAAAGTAAAAAGCATCCAAATTATAAACCCTCTAACAATGGTAACTGAAAAAGAAGTAAATGATGTATCTATCTATCCTGCAACTCACTATATAGCACCACAAGAAAAAATAGACAATATTCTCAAGCAAATACAAAAAGATAAAGAAAAAGAAGTAAAAGAATTTTTAAAAAAAGGAAAAAACCTTGAGGCAGAACGACTTAAAAGAAGAGTGGAGTACGATATAGAGATGATCAGACAAACTGGTTACTGCAATGGTATAGAGAACTACTCCAGATATTTTGACGGGCGCAAACCGGGTGAGCCGCCATATACACTTCTCGATTATTTTCCTGATGATTTTTTAATGTTTATAGATGAGTCACACATCACCATACCTCAAATAAAAGCTATGTATGAAGGGGATAAATCCAGAAAAAATTCTTTGGTTAACTTTGGCTTTAGACTAAAAGCCGCATATGACAACAGACCTCTTAAATTTAAAGAATTTGAGCAGAGGATCAACCAAGTCATCTATGTCTCAGCCACACCCGGAGAATATGAACTGAAAAAATCACAGCAAATAGTTGAGCAGATTATAAGGCCTACAGGACTTTTGGATCCTAAAATAATTATTAAAAAAACAGAAAACCAAATACAGGACCTAATTACAGAAATCCACATTAGAACAGACAAAAACCAAAGAGTGCTGGTTACCACTCTTACTAAAAAAACCGCTGAATATTTATCTGAATATCTGCAAGATGAAGGAATAAAAGCCTATTATCTTCATTCAGAAATAGATACTTTTGACAGGGTGGAAATACTATATAACCTAAGACAGGGTATGTATGATGTTGTGGTAGGAGTGAATTTGCTCAGAGAAGGTCTTGATCTGCCTGAGGTGTCTTTAGTTGCCATACTTGATGCAGACAAAGAAGGATTTTTAAGATCTGAAACATCTCTCATCCAGACTATGGGAAGAGCTGCCCGGCACATAGACGGAACAGTGATTATGTATGCAGATACAATTACCAAATCAATGAAAAAAGCCATCAAAGAAGTTGAAAGAAGAAGAAAAATACAGGAAGAGTACAACAAAAAACACAATATCAAACCACAAAGCATATCCAAAGAAATCAGAGAAGGTATACTGAAATATACAAACAAGAAGAAAAAAGAAAAAATCAAAATAGATATTCCAGAGAACATAGACAAATATGAGCTTGTCTATATGATAGAAAACTTAAGGGCTCAAATGAAGATGGCAGCTGAAAATCTGGAATTTGAAAAAGCAGCTTCTCTTCGTGATAAAATAAAAGAGCTTGAACAAATTCAAAAAAAGAGCTCTAAAGACAAAAAACAAAAATATTCTTCTTTAAAGGCAGTAATTAAAGAATAAAATTCAGTCAATAAACTGACTAAATTTATACAAATCCCGTCAGTTTGATACCCTATCCAACCCTTTACCTTGACGGATTGTTTTTTTGGTAATATAACTTTGTATATTATTATAGATCTTTTGCAAAATAACCTTTTAGCTAATTAAGCTAAATTTTATTAAAAGTGTTATATTTAGAGAAAATTTAAATTTTATTTTGCAAGAGGTCTAATCATAAAATATATTACAGAGTATGATAATATTGATATAAGAGATGGGGAATCTACTAATCCAGAATTAAAAACAATAAAATATGTACTTAAAGATATTATGGAAAAATTTAAAGATTTATCACCAGTATTTAAAATACTAGGAAAAAAACAAATAGAACTTGAAGTTCTTGAAAAAATGATTGAAAATCTTGAAAATCAGTTCTATAAACAAAGTTATGGTTATCCAACAACAGATGTGGAACACATAGAAGATACATTTACAAGATTAAAAGAAATAATAAAAAATAATAAATAATATAAATACAGATTTAATTCCTGAATTACTTGCTAAGTCTGAATGGATCGATGAATTACTAAAAGAATTAAATAATAATATAAGTGGGAGGAGAGAAAATAATAATCCATAATACGAGTTGTGCAATCTTCTGTAGAGTATTTTTTGTATTTAATCCAGATAAAAATCCAAAATAGATGAAGGGGTATCTTCTTCTATCTCCCATTTTTCATAAACATTTTCCGACAATTCAAGCAGAAATCTGGAAGGGCCTGATAAAACACGCGACATATAGCTATAGCCTGCTTCATAGCTGATAGGATATGTGAGATAAAGCTCTTCTTTTGCACGGGTTACAGATACATAGAAAAGCCTTCTTTCTTCTTCCAAATCTTCATCTCTGGCAAGAGATCTATAGTGAGGAAAAGCGCCTTCAACCAAATGCATAACAAATACTACTTTCCACTCAAGCCCTTTTGCCTGATGAATTGTGGAAAGAACCATCACATCCTCTTCCCTCTCCCCGTCCACATCAAACCTCTCTCCTTTATACCCCTCAGTAAGCACTGCATCTGATAGAAAACTTTCTAAAGACTTATAATTTTTTGCAAATTCTGCCAAAACATCTATATCCATCTCCCTTTCGTCAGGATTATCAAATTTATCTTTAAGAACAGATCTGTATATATCTCTGTAGGCTGTATGGATGATGGCAGGAATGTCAACTTGCTCTTTTTCAAGATATTTTTGCACTTTTAAAATATATTTCAAAACTTTATCCAAGCTCTCTCTGGCCCTCAAAGGCAAAGTCAAGCCACTAAAATCTATCTGCTCTACAGACAAGCCTTCTTTGACAATTTTATACATCATAAACTCCTTAATCTTTAAAAATGTAACTTCTCCTATACCGCTCAGCAAATACAAAACTCTTCTCAGGGCAACTTCATCCAGAGGATTATGGGCAATTCGCAAAAACGCAAGTATGTCTTTTATATGCGCCTGTTCAAAATATCTTATACCGCCTCTTTTAATATACGGAATATCAGCTTTAGATAATTCCACCTCAAGCTCCACTGAATGAAATGCAGATCTAAAAAGCACAGATATTTCAGACAAAGGCACACCTTCTTCTGACCTCAATTCTTCTATGCGCTGAGTGATAAATCTGGCCTGGCTCACGGGGTCGGAGAGAGGAACCAGAGCTGGTTTTATCTCCACCCCATTTTTAACCGGCTGCAACTCTTTAGGAAAATTAAATCTGTTGTTTTTAATGGAATTATTGGCAAGATTGAGAATAAATCTGGTAGAGCGATAGTTTTTCTCAAGTTTAAATATTTTGGCATCAGAATACCTTTTAGGGAAATTTAAAATGTTTTCTATATCAGCAGCTCTAAAAGAGTAAATACTCTGAGCATCATCTCCAACAACAAGTATATTTTTATGTACAGAGCCAAGCAGATCTATAATATCAGCCTGCAAAATATTGGTATCCTGATACTCATCCACAAGTATATATCTAAACTTAGATGCCAGTTTTTCTCTGATATCAGAATGATCTCTTAAAAGAGTAAGACATAGATAAAGCAAATCATCATAGTCAAGACTGTTTGTCTCTTTTTTTATCTGCTCATACTTGTATTTAACAATACCTATCACATCTGTCAGATGGATAAACTTGGAATGTAATTTCCTAATCACACTTGATATTGGCTTTTGAGAATTTTGACTAAAGCTGATTATAGATTGGATGACAGAAGCTTTGGGCAGATCTTTTTTTATCATACCTGCCTCCTTGGCTACATATCCAAGTGCTGTTTTTACCAAATCTTGAGAATCTGACTCATCTAAAATAACATAGTTTTTTCTATATCCTAATCTGTCAATATACATTCTTAAAATTTTATTGGCTATATGATGGAAAGTTCCGCTCCATAGACCCTTGATATCTGACTTCAATATCTCCCTGCACCTTGAAGTCATCTCCCGAGCTGCCTTATTAGTAAAAGTGACCAGCAGAATATTGTCAGGACTTATGCCTTTTTCTATCAAAAAAGCCACTCTATAGACCAGAGTTCTTGTCTTGCCGGATCCTGCCCCTGCCAAAACCAGACAATGCCCATCTCCGTTGAATACTACATCCAACTGTTGATTGTTAAGAGATGAGATATAATCTATTTTTGTACCTTTGTTATTTAAATCTGATAAGATATATTTCCTCATTAAAAAATATAATAATTACAATTCATCAGAAAGTTGAAGCTCTACCCTGTCTATCCAATTTTTATCCACCTCTACCTCTAGATCCAAAAAAATCTTTTTTTGCAAAATAAGCTCAAGCTCTTTTCTGGCTGCTGTACCTATCTGCTTGAGCTTCTGCGCCCCCTTTCCTATAAGCATAGGCTTATATCTGTCCTCATCTGTAACTATCTTAGCTTTCACCACAAGCATATCTCCTTTATTTTCAACAGACTCAACAAAAGCATGCACTGAATAGGGGATTTCCTGATGGACATACAAAAACACTTTTTCCCTGATAATTTCTGCCATCCAGTCTTTGAGTGTTTTCTCGTTTGCCAGCCTTTCTTCCTTACTGTAGATAGGATCACCATAAGGAAGATGTTTGAATACTATATCCAGCAGAGTTTTTAAGTGTTTTCCGTCTCTAGCTGATATTTTAACCATTTCCAAAAAATCATCTTTTAGATTTTCATAGTCATACAGATATTTTGGATTTGGTATATCTATTTTGTTTATCACCAGTATTTTGTTTTCAATGTTTCTAACCATAGACAAAAGCCTTTTTTCTTCCTGACCTATCTCACGGGTTGGATCTACAACATATAAAAGAAGGTCTATGCCCTTTATATTTTCTTTGACCTGCTTGTTTACAACTCTGGTAAGTCTGTCAGGTACACTTAAAAACAATCCTGGAGTATCCACAAAAACAACCTGCCCCCTTTCATCATCCAATATCCCTTTGACCGCAAATCTTGTAGTCTGAGCTTTGGGTGACACTGGCGCCATCTTGAATCCAACCAATGCATTAAGCAGTGTAGATTTTCCTACATTTGATCTTCCAACAAGTGTAACAATACCTGATTTTTTTTCACTTACTTCCTCTTTCTCCTCATTGTTTGTGGTATTCTTTTCTTCAGTCATAAAAAATAAAAACTATTTTCAAATTATAAAAAAAGATTGATTAAAAATTGGTTAACCCCACACTATTATACCTTGATATGTATTTGTAAGATTGATTTATATCTACCCTTAATAGTTTTTTTCTCTTCAACCTATTTTAACTAATAATAGTGTGGGGTAAATTGAAAACTTCTTTACTTTTACATTCTACCTTGTACATCTATATCGGTCAAATGCTCTGATATATTTTCTGCGTTTAAATCATCAAGTTTAACTGCAGATGTAACATCAAAATCCCCTATCGCATACCTCCTGAGACTGCCAAGTATAGCTCCACAGTCAAGCACATCTCCTAAATCATGAGCTATAGATCTGATGTAAGTTCCAGAGGATACATGAATATCTAAATATACCTTTGGTAAATCTTCCAGAGCGTACTCTTGATCGGCATGATAATCAAACGGCAGATTTTCATAACTTTCTATATATAGATTATATACATGTACTTTCACAGGCTCTATATCTATGGTCTGATTTTTTCTTGCCAGCTCATACATTTTCCTGCCTTTTATTTTCTTGGCTGAAAATATAGGCGGTCTTTGTAATATATCTCCTTTAAACTTACTCAGTGCATTTTCTATATCAGAAGAAGTAAGGGAAAAATTATGCCTGCAAAAACTAAGCTCTCCTTCTTTGTCATAAGTAGTGCTATTTATACCAAAAATAATTTCAGCTTTGTACTTTTTATCTTTAGCTATTAAACTCTGAAGTTTTTTTGTGTATTCTCTCCCTATAGCCACAATTAAAAGACCAGTAGCTAAAGGATCAAGAGTGCCGCTGTGTCCTATCTTTTTAACTCCTGTTATCCTGCGCAGGTGGTCAACTACATCGTGCGAGGTAATACCTTGTGGTTTGTCTATTAAAATAAATCCCTGCATAAAATCAATTAAAAAATAAATACACCCTGCTGGGTGTATTTATTCATTGATTACAACTTATATATTTACTAGAGCAAAGCATCTTTGGCAGCTTTAGCAACTCTGAATTTGAGAACAGTCTTGGCAGGAATCTGAATAGTCTCTCCTGTGGCAGGATTTCTGCCCATTCTGGCTGCTCTTTCTTTCTTCTGCATCTTGCCCAGATCAGGCAGGTTCACTACCCCATTGGCTTTGATTTCATCATAAACAAGCTCAACTAGTGCCTCATATGTTCTCTGTGCTTCTTTTTTGGAAACCCCTAATTTATCGGCTAAAGCCTGAAAAAATTGTGATTTTGTCATTGGTTTTCCCATATTTCTTCTCTTAGCACCTCCCTTTTTGGAAAGCGCGTTAACTTATATGGAACTTTTGCGCCCCGCCCTTTTAAAAAGCTTTGGGCAAAAGTTCTTTAACCTTTTTTAAAATACTATCATATTTTTATTTAAAAGCCAAGTGCACCTTGAATAGTTGCAGTACCGATCTGGTACAACAACAAGCTCGGCTCACGAGCATGCTGAAGGTAAGCCTTTCCCAGCCGCAGTTTGGAGTGAAGATATGGTAATAACTCAAGTCTACACTTGCCAACGCAAAGGGTAGATTTTAACTCATATCTCCAGTCCAAACTGCAGCTGGGTCGACCTAGAAGCTAGAGGCTTGCGCCTCACTTGCTCCTTAGAAAGGAGGTGATCCATCCACAGCTTCCGCTACGGATGCCTTGTTACGACTTCGTCCCTGTCACCAGCCCTACCGTGTCCCCCGCTCAGCGGGGTCTTCAGGTATTGCCGGCTCCCTTGACGTGACGGGCAGTGAGTACAAGGCTCGAGAACGTATTCACCGCGGCGAGGCTGATCCGCGGTTACTAGCGATTCCAGCTTCATGAGGGCGAGTTGCAGCCCTCAATCCGAACTGAGACCGGCTTTATAAGGATTTGCTCCGCCTTACGGCTTGGCATCCCGTTGTACCGGCCATTGTAGCGCGTGTGTAGCCCAGGGCGTAAGGGACATGCTGATTTGACGTCATCCCCACCTTCCTCCTGGTTAACCCAGGCAGTCTCCTGTGACACCAGTAACACAGGACGAGGGTTGCGCATGTTACCCGAGTTAACGGTGCACCTCACGGCACATGCTGACGACAACCATGCACCACCTGTCCAGCCACTAAGCCTCAGGCATTACCCTTCGGCATAGGCTGGATGTCAAGCCCTGGTAAGGTTCCTCGCTTATTGTCGAATTAAACCACACGCTCCACCGCTTGTTCGAGCCCCCGTCTATTCCTTTGAGTTTTAGCCTTGCGGCCGTACTTCCCAGGCGGGGTACTTAAGGCGTTAGCTTGAGTGCAACAGCACTGATAGGGTCGAGACTACCAATGCTTAGTACCCATCGTTTAGGGCGTGGACTACGAGGGTATCTAATCCTCTTCGCTCCCCACGCTTTCGTCCCTGAGCGTCAGGACTGTTCCAGCTAGCTGCCTTCGCCTTCGGTGTTCTGGTAGATATTAACGGATTTTACCCCTACACCTACCATTCCGCTAGCCTCTCCCAGCCTCTAGTCTGACCATCTCTCCTGCTGATCCGGGGTTGAGCCCCGGGCTTTAACAGGAGATGTATCAGACCGCCTGCGGACCCTTTACGCCCAGTGATTCCGGATAACGCTCGGGGCACTCGTCTTACCGCCGCTGCTGGCACGAGTTTGGCGGCCCCTTATTCCTGAGGTACCCTCAATCCAGCCTCACTTTTGGCATCATAGAAACTGTTCTTTATTCTTTTATATAAATTTTTCTTAGAAGATCCGTGCTGTTTTAACTTCTTTTCTCTATCAGCATCTTTTTTGCTTCTATAACCTTCAAAATAAATCAATCTCCACATCTGCCTGTACTTTTGAGTATAACTTCTAGATCCTTTACTGTTGTGTTCTTTTAATCTCCTCTTTAAATCATTAGTAATTCCTATATAAACTCTATCTGAAACAATATTTTGTATTACATATACAAACCACATATATATAATTATATCATACTGTTATGATACCAAAAGTGAGGCTGGACTTGTTCCCTCAGAAAAGCAGTTTACACCCCGAAGGGCTTCATCCTGCACGCGGCGTCGCTCCGTCACCCTTGCGGGCATTGCGGAAGATTCTCGACTGCAGCCTCCCGTAGGAGTCTGGGCAGTGTCTCAGTCCCAGTGAGGCGGGCCATGCTCTCACACCCGCTACCGATCATCGCCTTGGTAGGCCATTACCCCACCAACAAGCTAATCGGCCGCCGGCCCCTCCTTATCCGGCCCAAAAGGACCTTTACTCCAAACTCTCTCGAGAATGGAGACTATCGGGTATTAGCCCCGGTTTCCCGAAGTTATCCCCGTGATAAGGGCAGGTTCCGACGTGTTACTCACCCGTTCGCCGCTCCCAGCCGCAGTTTGGAGTGAAGATATGGTAATAATTCAAGTCTACACTTGCCAACGCAGAGAGTAGATTTTAACTCATATCTTCAGCCCAAACTGCGGCTGGGCGCACGACTTGCATGCCTTAGACACGCCGCCAGCGTTCATCCTGAGCCAGGATCAAACTCTCAACAATTGAAAGGTGAAAATTTGGCAGATAATTCTGCTTCACCCTTAAACCAGACAATATGCCTGGCGAAGGATGAAATCCTGCCTGCCCCGATGAATATCGGGGAGCCAGGATCAAACTCTCAACAATTGAAAGATTCAAATGTGAGAGTGAACCTTATCCAGATGGTACTGCAACTATTCAAAATGCAGTTGGCTATATTTAATTGTCAAAGATCCTTTAGTCAGTTCTTCCAAAAACACCAATTTCAACCAAACAAAAACAGTAACACTTTTACAAATGTCACTGTTTCTGTTTGGTCCTTTACTTGATCTCTTGTAATCTACTCTCTTTCCAATGGTATCCTTCAAGGACCTATTGGATTTATAAATTTTATGTGCGTTTATAATGTATCACTATAATAATATATTGTCAAGTATTTTGTCAAGTCTTTTGATAAAACTGTAAACAAGATATCAACATTGCGCAAAAATAAAAAAAATAGCTAAAATAAGCCAATTTTATAGATTAACCTCTCCCTGCCTGAGCACAATCACTTTATGATCAACTACTTTTGCCACTGTAGAAGGTTTTCCTGATAAAAAACCCCCATCTATGATATAGTCTATTTTACTCAGTTTATCTCCAAACTCCTCCAAAACTTCTTTCAAATTTCTACACTCAACTCTGCCGCTTATATTGGCGCTTGTTGAAACTATGAGATCATTCCAACTTCTGGCAATACTGGAAGCTATAGAAGATGACGACACCCTCACTCCTGCATAGCCATCATTGCTTTTAATCAAATCAGAAAACTTTCTTTTGTCTTTAAGCGGTAAAACCAAAGTCAAAGGTCCGGGCCAGTACTTGCCTGCCAACTCTCTCGCAACACTGCTGAAGACAAAATATTTCTCCACCACATCCATATTTGGTGCAAGCATTAGAAAACGCTTATCCAAACTCCTGTTTTCTTTTAAATCCATGATTTTATTCAGTGCACTTTGACTAAAAGGATTCCCGCCTATACCATAGACAGTCTCTGTAGGGTAGATGATAATCCCGTCATTTTTCAAAGATGAAACAATTTTTTCCAAATCTCGAGAAGATATCTGTTTTTCTGCCTTTATAATCTCCATTACTTCACTACAAAATTTATAAGCCTGTTAGGAACAAATATTTTTTTGTTAATTTGTTTCCCATCAAGATACTTGCTTACATTGTTTATCTGCATAACCTTTTCTTCTATCTCCTCCTGTGATAATCCGGTTGGCACTCTAAGTGATGCTCTCATCTTTCCGTTTATCTGCACAACAAATTCTATTTCATCCTCTTGGGTCAAATCTTCTCTATATATGGGCCACATTTGTCTGCAAACAAAATCTTCCCCTCCAAACATCTCCCATATCTCTTCTGAAAGATGAGGTGCAAAAGGCGAAAGAATAATGATAAAACTTCTAAATACATTAACCAGAATCTTAACATCATCTATATTATCCACTTCTCTATTTAGGTTATTTATAAATATCATCATTGCAGATATAGCTGTGTTAAATCTAAATTCTTCAATATCTACAGTAACCTTTTTAACGGTTTTATGAAGTAGTCTCACCAGAGGAATATCTTCCTGAGGAAGTGAATAGGGTAACACATTGCTGTCTGTTTTCTTTTTAAGAATCTGAGCCATATTCCATACCTTATCCAGAAACCTCCTTACCCCGATCATTCCCTTTGTAGACCATGGCTTGGAATCTTCAAAAGGTCCCATAAACATTTCATATACACGGACTGTATCTGCACCATATACTTCAATAATCTCATCAGGATTAATTACATTTCCTCTTGACTTGGACATTTTCTGTCCGTCCTCTCCCAAAATCATCCCCTGATTTCTAAGCTTTAAAAATGGCTCTTCAAAATCAATATATCCCAAATCATACAAGACTTTGGTAAAAAATCTGGCATATAAAAGATGCAGTACAGCATGTTCTGCCCCGCCTACATATAAGTCTACAGGACACCAGATAGAAATTTTATCTTTGGATGCAAATTCCTGAGAATTCCTAGGATCAGTATATCTTAAAAAATACCAAGATGAATCTACAAAAGTATCCATAGTATCACTTTCCCTGACAACCCCTTCGTCCCTTCCGCACTTATAACAAGAAACTTTATGAAAAGATTTGGAATCTTTAAGTGGTGAATAACCAGTGGGCTTAAAATCAACATCATCAGGTAGCTCAACTGGAAGCTCTTCCTCTGGAACAGGGACTATGCCACAGACAGGACAATAAATGACAGGAATAGGTGCACCCCAGTATCTCTGGCGCGATATCAGCCAATCACGCAATCTGTAGGATACCCCAGCTTCTCCCAAGCCTTTTTCCTTAAGATGAGAGATTATTTTTTCTTTTGCCTGCTCGCTATCCAGTCCGCTAAATTCTCCTGAATTCACTAAAATACCCTTGTCTATATATGCTTCTTTTTCTATATCTCCTCCCTTTACTACTTCTTTAATGGGCAGATTATACTTTCTGGCAAATTCCCAGTCTCTGCTGTCGTGAGCAGGAACTGCCATAATAGCTCCAGTACCATAGCCCATCAAAACATAATCTGCAATCCAGACAGATATTTCTTCTCCATTTGCAGGATTTACTGCTCTTATACCCTTAATCTCAACACCTGTCTTTTCTTTCGCCAGATCTGTTCTTTCCAACTCATTTTTCTCTTTTGATTTTTGAATATAATTTTCCACTTCATCTATATTTTCAATCCTCTCTTTTAATTGTTCTATCAGGGCGTGCTCTGGCGCCAGCACAAGATAAGTTGCACCAAACAAAGTATCAGGTCGTGTGGTAAAAACCTCCACAGAAAAATCAAATCCCTGTAAAGGAAATTTTATCAAAGCTCCTTCTGATTTTCCTATCCAGTTAAGCTGCATCTGTTTTATAGGCTCGGGCCAGTCAACTTTTTCCAAGTCCTTGATAAGCCTGTCTGCATAATCAGTGATCTTGAAAAACCACTGCTCAAGCTCTTTCTGTATAACCTGATTTTTACACCTCTCGCATCTGCCGTCTATCACCTGCTCACGCGCCAGAACCGTCTGACAGGAATCACACCAGTTAACAGGTGCCTTCTTCTTATACGCCAGTCCCTTTTCATATAATTTTAAAAATATCCACTGAGTCCACTTGTAATACCCAGGGTCGGCTGTATTTATCTCTCTGTCCCAGTCATATGAAAACCCTACTGATTTTATTTGCCTCCTAAAATTATCAATACTCCTCCAAGTTGTCTCTCTAGGATGAACTCCTTTTTTGATGGCAAAATTTTCAGCAGGCAAACCAAATGCATCCCATCCTATAGGATGTAGGACATTTTTACCTTTCATTCTTAAATATCTTGAAACTATATCTGTGCCTGTATAGCTCAAAAGATGTCCTGTATGAAGACCATCAGCTGATGGATAGGGAAACATGTCAAGCACATAGACCTTTTCTTTGTCTGACTCATCATCTGCTTTAAATACTTTTTCTTTTTCCCAAATCTGTTGCCACTTTTTATCTATTTTTTTATGTTCATATTCCTTCATAGAATTACAATTTATATTCTAAAGAAAAAACAAAGAATTACCTTTTAAATTTAACAAAAAAATACTGCTTGTGCAAGTAAAAACGGCACATATATCAGACCATAAAAATAAATATATGTCAAGCTTGACATAATTTTTCTTTATGATATTTTAATTGCAGTCTTTTTAAAGGCAAGAAATTGCGCTCATAGCTCAGCTATGAGATATTTCTTGACCTTATCACACCTATATAAGTATTTATCTAAAAAAAAGTTTATTCGGGTTGTTGACTTTTGGTATAAAAACACTATCAAAAATTATTAATTTGATAGTAAATGTTTTTTTGTTTGGATTTTCTGTAATATTTACTCCTTTAAAACAACTGCTATTTAATGTATTATTGCAAGTATATAAACTCTGGAGGAAATACAAAAAAACCATTATAAACATAAGACAATCCAATATATGGAATACAGGAGCTATAACTCCTCTTATTTTAATTATTGTATTAATTTCATACGGATATCCTTATATTAAAACAAAAATATGGAAAGAGTATGATTTTAATAATATAATTTCAATTCTTATCACTCAGGCAAAAATAGATGAGACAATGTCGTTTATAAATAAAGATGAAATATTAACAAAAGAATATACAACAAGTATAGAGGCTCCCATAATACCTGAAAATGATAATCTTAATAACTATGACAACCAAAATGGAATAGGGGGAGGAGATTTCCCGCCGACTCTCATCAGTATGAATGGAGCTTTTATTAGACCAAATATTACTTCTGACGGAGATGATAATTCAATACTTTTCTCTTCACATAGAAAAATAATAGAAAAATATACTGTCAAACCGGGAGACACAATCAGCAGTATTGCTGCAAAATTCGGACTTAAAACACAGACAGTATTGTGGGCAAATGATCTATCCAAATACTCTATTATCAAACCCGGAGATACTCTTAGAATACCAAAAACAGACGGAGTTATATACAAAGTTAAAAAGGGAGAAACCTTATCATCTATAGCTAAAAAATACAAAGCCGATGTAGACAAGATAAAAACAGTAAATAATTTAGTGTCTGCAAACCAAATAAATATTGGACAAGAAATTGTAATACCGGGAGCAAAGCCTATAGTACCTAAGGCTGTAAGGTCTGCAAGCATTAGAAGAATATTTACCCCAAAACAATCAAACAAACCAAGTCCAAAGGGATTCATATGGCCCACACCTTCAAGAAGGATAACCCAGTATTATTCTTGGAGACATAAAGCACTTGATATTGCAGGCCCTCCATCAATCACACTTGTGGCATCAAAAGAAGGAGTTGTAGAATATGCAGGATGGTCTAGAGGTTATGGATTAAATGTTGTTATAAATCACGGAAACGGCGTAATGACGAGGTATGCACATATGAGAAAAATATGGGTGAAGAAAGGACAGAGAGTAAAGCAGGGAGAAGGGCTTGGTAAAAAAGGATCAACAGGATGGTCTACAGGACCCCATGTACACTTTGAAATCATGATTAATAGTAGACGCAACAAAGTTAACCCTCTCTCCTATCTTCCATAATTAGATTTATATTCTGCCGCCAGAAATAACTATATTTTCCCCTGTTAAATAATCATTTAATACTATTCCTAATGCCATATCTGCTACATCTCTTGGATGTATTAGTCTGCTTGAAGGGATATTTTTTATTAGTAAATTCTTGCCAACCTGATCGAAATATTTATCCAATGCTTTAGTATCTACAGGACCGGGTGAGATAGAATTGACTTGTATTTTACGGGATGCAAATTCTTCTGCTAAACTTTTAGTTAGACTAATCACTGCTGCCTTAGAGGCGCTATATGTTATTTGTTGTCCATTTCCTTTGATACCACTGGTTGAAGCAATATTAATTATTTTACCTCCTTTACCTGCTCCAATAAAATGTTTTATAGTTTCCTGACAGAAATATAAACAACTTTCATAATTTACCCTCCATAAAGCTTTTCTTTCTTCTTCTGTTTCATACAAAAACGGTTTAACCAACCAAATGCCTGAAACATTTACCAACACATCTATTTTTTCTTTCCATTTTATTGTCTGACTAACCACCTGTTCAATCTTGCTGATATAATCATCATCTATAAAATTAACTTCAAACATCCTAATCCTTTCTTTATACAAAGACAATAAAGTATCAAGTCTATCTTTATTTTTATAATAAGTACCTGCAATATGAGCTCCGTTTCGTAAAAATACTTCAGCTATAGCTGTTCCTATATCGGAACTCAATCCATTTATCAGAACCACTTTATCTTGTAAAAACAATTTATCTTTAAAATACACCAGAGGCATCTCCTTGTCTGAGACTGTATGTCCTGTTGTTGCAATATGTTCAAAAGTTATCTGATCCTGTTGAGGGGTAATAACTGATTTATCTACAATAAACTTATATATCTCAATATTCATAAAAGAAACATTTCTCTTTATCCACTCATCTGACAAACTTCTGCTATAAACAGGTTTGGAGGGTATTACTAAATAATACTTAGCATTATATAAAAGTGCCGCTTTAGATTCTTTAATAACAGACTCTAAAGCATTCTGTGATAAACCTTCAAATTTAATCTCTGAAAAGAATCTTATCTTTCCTTTTTTATCGAATCCTATAATATCTGGTAATTCGCTTTGCAATTTTTCTTCTATTTCTACACATACAGAAGATAAATATTCTCTTAAATCTTTTCCTATTTCTCCTGATAAATATTTATACCAATACTGATCCTGATAACTGAAATGTTTATCTATTTTATCAAAAACATCTTTCTCTATCTTCATTCTATAAACAAATTCAGGGATAAAATCATCACCTGCCACAGCATACGCAGATACCCACTCCTTAGTTGCAAAATCTCTAAAATATATATCTCTCTTAGGACCTATAGCAGGGGTTACCACACAAAACAAAACCTCACTTTCTTTTTGTGACAAAATCTTATTCAAAAAATCTACAATCACAACATCATGCCCTATTTCCTGACTGAGTGTTCCCATATATTTAAATTGAATTATAATTATACTCTTTACATTTAAGATAAAATCTTATAAACTAAAACAAACTAAGTCCAATGTTTTGTACAAAAAAGTTTATTTTTATTTAAAATAAGCCAAAAGATTGTATATTTATGTAGTCCCAAAATGTGAGACTAAATTAAAATAACCTTATGAAAAAATACTTTAAGGACCTAGGATTCTCAGACAAAGAAATGGTTATCATAGAACTTTTGATTAATAATTATCAATTAACTGCTAACCAACTATTAGAAGAAAGCGGCTTGCCCAAAAGTACTTTGTTTAGAATATTGAACCAATTAAAAAGAAAAGGTATTATCACCCATGATTTTAAAAAACATCACAATTCATATAGATTAAGTCAACCTGAATCACTTATAAGACTTATATCAAGAAAAAGAAGAGAGTTTCGTAGAATGGAACTCGAACTTGAAGAACTATTAAATAAAATAAAACATGGTAAATTCAAGGGAGTTGGAAATATAGAAGTTTACTACAACCTTGATCAATTTTTAGCTCTTACTGAAAGAAGTCTGCTCGCCCAAGAAAAAATAATGTACGACTTTGGAAATCTAGACGCTCTATGGGAAGTCATAGGAAAAAATTTTGACGAAAATGTATATGTACCCGAAAGAATACAGAGAGGTATTAACCTTAAGATGTTAATCTATGATACTCCCGCTGCTCAATACTCCCAAAAAATAAACAACCCTAAATTAAATAAAGAAATAAAGATTATATACGATACACCTCCAATTAAAGCTTACTGGAAAGCCTATGATGATATAATAATTATATATTCTAATATAAAAGAAAAATTTGTTGTAAGTATTCAAAGCGAGACTATTTCCTCACTCTTTAAGCATATGTTTACTATAATGTGGAATTCTCTTTAATCACTCAGCTATAACTCTATATACTTCATCCACAGAAGTTATGCCTTCCAAAGCTTTAAGGAGGCCGTCCTGAACCATAGTTATCATGCCTTTTGATACAAGTGTTTGTTTAATCTCATCTTCAGCCATACCTTTTGATATGATAATTTTCTCTACATCACTATCAACCACAAACATCTCATATATACCTATCCTGCCTTTATATCCCAGACCCAGACATTCTCTACAGCCATTTTCAGATGGTCTGTAGAATACGTATTCTGTACCTATTTTTTCACGAATAGCAGGAGGAAGGTTTTCTAATTCCTTCTTAATCTCGGATATTTTTTCTTCACTATAATCAGCTTGTACTCTGCAAAACTTACAAAGCCTCCTCACCAGTCTTTGACCTATCACCAAACTAAGAGCTGGGGCCAAAAGGTATGGTTTGGCACCCATTGATAAAAATCTTGGAACAGCCCCTGCTGCATTGTTGGTATGCAGTGTAGAAAGAACAAGATGTCCTGTCAATGCAGCGTTTACAGCAATATCAACTGTCTCTTCATCTCTTATCTCACCCACAAGTATAATATCAGGATCTTGTCTCACCAAAGCTCTCAAACCTGATGCAAAAGTATAACCCTTTTTGGGGTCTACCTGGGTTTGAGTTATACCTTCTATCTGATACTCTATTGGATCTTCTATGGTTATAATTTTGTTTTCCTTTTCTTTCAGTTTATTCAAAACAGCATACAAGGTAGTTGATTTACCTGATCCAGTAGGACCGCATACTATCACCATACCGTTGGGTTTGTGTATCTCTCTCTCAACCAATGACATATAATATTCAGGTATACCAAGTTCCTCAAGTCTAATCAGTCCTATATCATATCTTAAAAGTCTCATGACAATACTTTCACCAAAATTAGTAGGAATAGTGGATACCCTCACATCTATTCTTTTCCCTTCAACCTCTATTGTAAAATGGCCATCTTGGGGCTTGTCTACAACATTTATCTTTAAATCTGAGAGTATTTTAATACGAGTTGAAAGCTGTTTAAGTATCTTTTTATCCATCCTCGCCACCTCATGAAGGATACCATCGAGTCTGTATCTTACAATAATACTATCCTCTTCTGACTCTATATGAATATCAGAAGCGTCAAACTTGATAGCAGCTGCTACAATCAAATTTAGAAGTTCGGTTGTATTTACCTTGTGCGCTTCTTCTTGAATCTGTTGAAAAGACGATATAGTATTAAATTTAGATAGATCTTCATATGAGATCTCTACTTTAGATACTACATGGCTAATTTTAGGAAGACGACTATACTGATTTAAAACCTCCTCCAAACTATACACACTTATAAGATAAATTCTTACTTTGGTATTTTTCTTTTTCTGAAGATCTTTTGCATACTCTACAAGATCAGGGTTTTCAATATCAACAGTACCAATTCTCAACTCTCTGTAAGGAATATAATAAAAACAAACAGCCCTAAGCTGTCTGGCTTTATCTTCCGGAATAACACGCAACGCTTCTTCTGCAACCCTCACCCCTTGAAGATTTACATATCCTATGCCCAAATCTCTTGCTTTATTCAAAGTATCTATCTCAGTATCCCTTCTTTTAATTTCTTCTATTTTCTTATCAAGTTCTTCTTGTGTATCGTCATCAGAAATTGATATTTTTGCTGAATAAGTGTTTTTATCGTCCATAACTAAATCCTTTTAACAAATATTGAAGACAGTTTAGCTGCCAATCTTTGTATCTTGGATATCATTACACTCTCATTTAATTGATTAAAGACTAACACCCAAACCGCAGACTGATAAGTAGAAAGTATAGATCCAAGCAAAAATACTACAACCAAAAGCAACCCACTTCCTCCTATAATACCTATCCAAAACATAAATTCTATTCCCATCTGAAAAGAAAGATAAACTAAAGCTATAAAAGGCATTGCTATGAAAAAGTAAGAAAAAATTACAACCGCCGCAGCAACAATATTTATAACAAATAATATTACTGCAATTTCTAAAGATACCAGCCAGTTATTCTTAAACAAGATCCATGCCTTTTTTGCTGATTCCATAAATGTTAAATTTTCAACCACTAAATATAAAACAGCGTATTTAACCAAAAAAGAAATTATTACAGCAAAAGGTACGAAAACTATAAATCCAACCACCAGCATAACTAATTGCCATAGTATATTGTTATACTTTAAATACAAGAACAAAAAAGGAATACTTAAAATGAAAAATGTTAGATATACTAATAATTTGCCTGATAAATTAGCAGCAAATATACTCCAAAATTTCCTTTTACCAACCTCAAAACCTCTTTTAAGCCCAGCCTGCTTGTTCTTATAGATGTTGTATATACTAATCAAAAGCGCACCTTGGGTAGTAATGGCAAGATATAATATAACTATAAAAGCTATAATAATAAGTATAAATAGAAATGTGTAATAAATATTCAGGTTTTGAAAAAATTGAGATATTAAATTACCAGCTTCGCCTATGGTAGAAGATGAAAATAGTATCTTTAAATTAGCCAAAAACGAAGCCTGCATTTGAACATTATCGAGACCATTGATTAAAATATTTATACTACCTCCATTCCCCAAAGTGGCTGCAAAAAGACCAAAAACCCACAACCACTTATTTTTCCATGTTATCTTCCAAGCTCGTTTTAATATGTATCTATACATAAAAGACATATATTTATTAATAAATTTATATGTTTATTATACAACATTTTATAAAAAAAGAAAAACAACAACCAATATCCAATACAGGCAAACTTCTAATTTTCCTAATTACACTAATTACTCTAACTAATTTCCAAATAACCAACAATAATTTTCTAATTTTCAATTTATCAACCCCAGTTATTCAACCCTAATCATACGATAGGGCAGGCGGGGTAAAATTTACAATCAATTCCTCAATTTTCCAATGAATTAAATTTCCCAATATTGCAGCATACATCAGTCTTATGGTTCAAATTATTAAGATATTAAGTCATTGGAAAATTCATTGGTTAATTGAAAATTGTAAATTGGATAATTATTTTATGGTTTGTTTAGTATTTAGTATTTTTCTCTTTACACAACCTCACTTTGGTAGCATTTTTCACAGTATACTATTTCAGGCCTGTCAGGGCT
>WFTA01000008.1 GCA_015485715.1 Patescibacteria group bacterium | reverse complement strand
GATTTATATATTTGAATATTTAAAATATTCAAATATATATTATTGTATCATTTTTAAAGGTTCCATTCAAATTTTGAAGTTTTTACATTGCCTACTGCAAGTTTTTCATATTCTCTGTCATTATGCTTATGGGCTACAGCAGAAAGCAGCACTGCCCACATCACAGCTTCTTCATCCTGCATATTAAACCTTTCTTTCATAATATATCTTATAAATTTGCCAAACTGCCTCATCCTGCCCGGGTTTTCATCAAACATCCTCACGCTGTCAAGCCCCTCCATCTCAAGCACATGATGTCTCCAGAATTTGATATACCTTTCATCATTCCTGAAAAGCTCCATCACCTTTCCTGATGCAAACAAGGCAAGCAGACAAGCAAGGAATTTCTCTTTATTTTTCTCATTTATAGCATCATAAAAATCTGATTTTACCTTGGAAAAATCACCAGATGATATATATTTTTTGCTTATATCCACCACTTTCCTGACATTGTCTCTTGATATAAACTCAACAAATATATCTGATAACTTTTTCTTTATATTATCTTGACCAGTGTTATCACTTCTTACAATTCTCTTATATGCCTCTATATATGTTTCCAGACGAGGGTCATCTATGTATTCCAAATCTTTTTCCATTTCATCTATAACAACCTCATCAAAATTAAGAGCCGGCTTTATATCATATCCCGCTTCTTTTAACATTTGCTTAATACCAACATCATATTTTTCATCAAGAGGTAATATAAAGATACTAAATATATCTTTCATTAAAGATTCTCTTACATCCTCAGGTAATTTATCCCACCTCTCATATCTTTCTACAATTTTCTCAGGGTCCTGAATCACTTGAGAGACCCATTCATCCAACCTATCAGGATCTTTGGGTATATCAGATGTCCAAAAACTTATGACAAAATTACCTATATCTTGGGCAAATTCCTGACTTAGATCATATTTCTTCACCAACTCCTTTACTTTTTGATTCAAAATATCAGAATACAAAAACCTCCTTATCTTAACAGGTAATTTTAATGGTGATATGGGCATATAAGTGTGTAATTAATTATGCTTTTTTGTCATCTGGTTTTATTTGATAATATTTTGAGACAGGTTCGATTATTGTCTTTCTTCCTCCCTTTTCAACAGAGCTTGCCGTCCTGCCTGTTCTACCTCCATTCTCTACTAGATATGAATTAAGTATATCCATTGGCGTATTTTTGCTTTGTTCTAACTCTGCCTGATATCTTCTCTGTTGCCTTATAGCTTGTATTATCTTTTTAACCTTTTTCTGATCATCATCTGATTCTGCTATATGTGCCAATCTCTTAAGCTGAGTAAGATCAATATTTTTTCCTATTACCTTCTCTACATCTCCGCTTATAGTGCCCGGTTCTATATTCTTCAGAACCTCAAGCGCATATCTACTTTTGATCAACGCTTTTAATACATTTTGAAAATTCTTAGTCTTAAATCCTCCTGCATCATCTATATCTAAAATCTTTTTAATATCTCCTACCTGAGACATTTTGGCTATAAGATCAAACATACCAGCATACATATCTTTGACATTGCCGTCTGTATCTACCATATCCTCAAGTGCTTTATTTAACTCATACTTTCCTGTTTCCTGCTTAAGTATTTCTCGCCATTTATTTGCTGCCTCCAAAATACCCTGTGATATATTTCCTCCATAACCCGGTTTCTTTGACAAATCCTTTAAATAACCCAATAATACTTTTTCTAACACTTTAAGCATCATATCACCATCTCTAAATGCACCGGGTTGCATCTGAGATATGTCCACTTTACCGGTCTCCAGCCCCTCTACTATCTCGTCGTGACTAAGAACTTCCTGAGGAAATTGTCTGGACATATGTGCATCTACCACAGACATTGTTTTGGAATCAGCGCCCAAAGATCCAGCCAAATTTCTCATCTCTATTGCGGTTTCTTTATCTTTTATCAGCCCCCTCTCAAAAGCTTCCAATATAGCAGCTAATCTGGAAAATTTATCAGCAGTAACATCTCTAATTAAATTATTAATATCATTATTTTTCAAATTTTTTAAAGTATCCTTTATTTTACTCACCTCTTTATATACATAATCAGCAGACTCTTGTATATCTTTTTTACCTTTTTTATCTAATACTGCAGCTGTATCAACCCCTGCTGCAACAAGTGACAAAGAAGGTAATCCCACCAACGAAGGAGCAGCATATTTTAAAAACTGTTTAGTCGCATCTGATATTTTATCAATAGCCTTTTCTATAGTTACACCCATTCTTCTATAATTCTCAGGGCTCAAAATTCCACTTGACAGGCGGGCAATCTCTGAAGTGTATTTATGTATCTCCTCCTTAAGTTTAGATAAAACTTCCTTTACCTTATTATCGTTTACATTATTATGATTTTCAACTCCAACAAGATCTGCTAACCTGCGCTTTTCCTCTTCAGTTAAATTATCTATACCCTTAGAAAACAACTCCTGAATTTGTGTATATGTCTGAATACTTTTCTCTCTTTCTTCCTGCATATTGTCAATCTCTTGTTTCTTCTGATCTGCCTTATTCTTAAACCATGAGCCGGCAAAGGTTTTGGCTTTTTCTCTAAGTGTTGCAAAAGGATTATACATCAATTTTGCTCTACTTGCCTGCTTTTCCAACTCTGCAATATCTCTCTGTATTGCTGCTTTATGTGCTGGATCTTTGGCTTTACTCTCTTCTTCCTTAAGTTTGTCTATTTGGGCTTGATATACTTCAGGAGACTCTTTCCCCATAATCTTTTGTAATCCTTTTTCATAACCCTTACGAGCTAAAAATTTTGTCAAAGTAACAGGAGAGGCAACACCTTTTTTCAAATATCCAACGCCTTTTTGCAGAAATGCAGCTCTTTTTGCTGCTTTCTCAGACCTTTCTGATTCTCTAATAGATTTATATCTGCTCCATGTCTCCTGCATAGCCCTCAGTCCTGTATATTTCTTAGCCATATTTATAAGCCCTCCTTTTACTTTGCCGGCAAAACTTCCGGCAATGCCGCCTGCCTGCTGGGTTATCCAGAGTGTTCCCATAAGAAGACCTATCACTACCATAAAGTCAAGCATCCTCTGGGGAGATGATATATCAGTCAAAAACTGGGGAGCTTGAGATAAAGACTTAGTCTCTACATTTTCCACTGTAATAGCAAGCAGGTTATCATTTGCAGAAAGATTATTGAGAATTACCATAGAGAGCCAGAAACCAAAGGCAATCATAGGCCCTGTGGTGAGCTGTTTGCTTAGATGAGACCACCACTGGGAAGAATACTGGCTGAGTCCGGGTACAATAGATCCTATATAGGCAATAGGAGAAAATATTGCCAAAAACCACAGTATAACTATACGAGCCAAAATAAATACAATAAACGCAAGAATCACTCCTATGGATATAACAAGTATAAATCCTGCGAGCATAATAGACCCCAAAACCCCAAACCATTCAGAATCAGATATATTTTCTCCTCCTGCCTCTGCAAATTTAAGTATTCCCTCTACTCCCATACCAACAGTCAAGTTTCCTGCAGCTATTTCCCTAAATCCCTTTACAAAATGCATCATCACAACCTGTGATGCATCTATCATAAGTCCAGTAAATAAGAGAGAGAAATTCACCAAAAATGCAGCTATTATAAGCCTTAGCAAATTCTGTGAAATAGCAAATCTGTTGACTCTGATGATATTGCTAAAAGCAATCACCATCAGCATGACAACTATCATAACATTGGCAACATCTCTTATCACTACCCATCCGATCTGGACAGCAGGAGTTGATATAAAATCAGTATATTGAAAAATCTTGATTAAGATATATATAAATATAAGCAGTATTGAACCCAAAAAGCTGACTACACTCATCATTAAATTTCCCACTGCAGCATATATCTTCTCTATAAAAGCCTGAGCAGGACTTGCGGATACAGCAAATACAACCACAATCAATACAAAAGCCAGCGGATAAAACCACCTAAATTTTCCCATATTGTTTAACACTTTCTTCACCATATTATATCTGTTATTTTACCTATATACTGAGAGATTTTTGCCCAAATACTGCCTGATTGCTTTTTAACATTAGAGTCAATCAACTCTATATTTACATCACTTGCACCTGCTACCATTTTATCTCCAGTATTGAATGCTAAGACAGGATTATTAATATTCTCTTCTGTACCCAGATTGGCAGAAGGATCAGTCTGAACAAATGCATACGGGAATACAGTCCTTTGAATGCTTGATATTCTAAATCCATCCAATCTGCCGTTTAAAAATCCTGTCAAACCCTCTCCTTCCTTGCCTATGGCGTAATTGTTGGCTGCCAAAATCAAATCTCTAATATTGCCGTCTATTCCTCCTGTATATGGATCATTGGATACCTCTCTTCCGTCTATATACAGCTTCATACCCTGACTACCCCAACTTACTGCTATATGATACCACCTTCCAGCCTGTACAGGGTCAAACAAGGACGACTGTACATAATAGCTCTGTGTATTATCCTGCAATCTATACTGAACTATATTCGACGTTCTGGTTTTTGCTGCATAAATATGTCCCGGCTCAGGTGTCTGATAATAATCTTTGGAAAAGTATGTCTGGAAGGTATTTCTGAATGTATTTTGTGGAACAGGCTGATGCCATACCCAAAATTCTATTGTACCCTGAGGCAGGTTGAATTTGTTACTATGATTTATTTGTACATAATCATCAACACCATCAAATTGCATAGATCTGCCAAATTTCCCTGCAGTCCACACAGGATTGCCGTTTATAGATCCATTGAGTGTGTTAACAGTTGAATCTGAAATAATTGAAGATCCCGGTCCGTCTTCAAAATAATACACAGCTACTGTTGATCCGTCTATGCGAGGCTGCATAACCTTTGAAATATCAGACGGTGCCGGACCTGCAGAGGGATTTCCATAGTAGATCCAGTAATTTGAATCTGAATCACCGGCAGGTATCGTATCCACTGTAGCAAACCATACATAAGTCTGAGGAGTGTTAAAATCAATTAAATACCTGTCAAGCTCTATAAACTGTGAACCTGTATCATATACCACTCTGAAATCATTACCATCCCGACGCACCGCACCTTCAATTTCCATTTTTTCTGTATCTATACCTCCCGTAATCTGGACAGGGTACTGCTCAGGCACATCTACATTTCCTGTATTTCTCACAGTAATTCTCCTTCTAAACTGATAATTTGTATTCCACCATCTCACAACTGTGATATCTATACTGCTCTGTGAAGTAAGTCCAGTAGTCAGATTTTTAACAGTCGCAGTCACTGTATATTTGCCCGGAGTGTTGTAAGTATAGGTAAACTCTTCTGGTATATTTCTGCTGACAGATCTGGTTGTCTGATCTGTGGGGGTAAATGCAAGTGTTGTTTCCAGATCACCTGTCTCCTGATCGTCAACTGTCAACTCAAATACAATCTGTGATCCGGGCACAAAGACTGTCTTCTCAGATCCTGACTGATCTTTGGAAGTAAACTTAAGCACCTGTGGAGCCTGAATAGGTCCTCTAACCATATACCCGACCATAGATGCATCGCCAACACCATTACTGTTTGAACATCTAAGCGTCAAAGTATATGCTCCCTGCACAAGCCCTGTCAGGCTAATGATGCCCTGACCTCTATTGGCTGAAATGCTATTGGAATAGGTTGAAGATCCAGATACAGCCTCTGCTGTCAAGCCGCAATCCTGACTGACAGTATATGAGATATTAATATTTGCAGGTTCCCTTCCTGATCCTGATACAGGGTCTACACTGTCAATAGATACTGTGGGTGCGGGCTGGGTAATGGTTATCTCAACAGTATCTGTAGATGATTCTCCATTATCATCTACTACTTCAAGTGTAATAGTATGTGTTCCCACACCCAGTACCACAGATGCTCTTACACCAGTTGCTATTGTATCTCCATTTACATCTCTCCAGATATACTGTCTTATCTCACCGTCAGGATCGTATGATCCTCCGGCATTCAAAGTAACCTCTTCATCTCCACTTAAATCACTGTCCTCGAGATTTTGGTCAGGTCCTGCATTGGCTATAGGAGATTTGTTGCAGCCCTTTGCATTGGAGTTTGTACATATCTTTACAGAACCGCTTACATAATCCCAAGAATCACATCCTTGAGCTCCTGAATATTTTCTGGGATCAAGAGAATTTTCAATAACATTTCCGTCACTGTCTACACTGCCGGAACACCATCCCCAATTATCCTCAACCTGAATCTTAACCTGATAATTACATACTCCATCTTGAGCTCCGTCAGCTGCATCCTGCTCAGCATTACAGAAATAAGTATGGGTAATTATATGAGGTGATCCTGATTTTGGAGCTATCTTCAATCCTGATTCCTCTGTGATGGTTCCATCTCCCCAATCTACAGTATATCTTGTAAGAGGCACTTGGTTTGGATCTACTATGGAATTGAACGAAAGAGTAACTGACCTTCCATTTGGCATTATGATAGTTCCGCCATTTTCATCTATAGTATCCAGACTGGATTTCAGCACAATATTTCTCACCTGAGGCGGTTTTGGTCTGTTGTTTATTTCATATGGTGATACATAACATTCACCTACAGCTACACTACAATCTGCATCAGTTTCACATGCTTTACCTGCATTAAATCCGCTTGCTCCATTACACCTTGCAGGAGGAGTATAACTGGTATCCACAAGACAGGTTCCTGCTGTGATTCCGCCATCCAGACTACAGGCTTTGCTTTCACAGCTTCCGTCAACAACAGATCCTGCTTCACACTCACAGGAAGTCACAAACTCTATTCCTTTACACACACCTTCATATACGGATACACACCTTGCCCCTGAATACTCCCTGTTACATTCATCTCCTCCTAAAGTACATTCAGCTCCTTTATTAGGACCACTAATACAGGTTCCTTTGGGTTCTGCTGATGTATCTATAAACTGGGTTATATCCCATCCTCCTTCTATTCTGACATATCTGTTCTTCTCAGAGTCCCATCTCCAGATTGCCTGAGATTTGGCAAATAAAGCAGCAAGTCTTTCTTCTCCCGGAATACCGCTATTTAGTATGTTTAGAAAATCTTCAGCATCTTTAAATCCTGACGGTGGAACAACACCTGTACACCTTCCAGTCTGACCTGTCTCCCTGTCAAAACCACATTGTCTGTTATTAGTACAGGTAGAACCAACTTTATCTCCACTTACACAGGTACCTACTCCAACTTTATATGAAATTCCCGGAGGATAGCCGCACTTACCTTCAATGGGTTCAGTAATATTACAGTCTGCATCATTATTTAATGTATCACATATCTGACCATCAAATACACCTCCCTCGCATTGACCTATAGTGGATGCTTCAGACTCAGCCCTGCATACTCCCTTTTCTTCTATTGGCTGTACATCACAATCAGCATCAATAGTGCATAATTTTCCAGTCTTTCCTCTTATACACATTTTGGTCACTCCTATGCCCGGATCTACACCATATGGAGATCCTGCTCTTGCCTGATATGGTGCCTGAGGATTTATGGTTTTGTTTGGAGGTTCTATATACAACGGCTGTCTGCCCGGCTCATCAGGAGTACTGTCCCATTCTTCAGGAGCATAGTCAGGCTCAGGAGGAACCACAGCACCAAAAGGAAGATAATCCTGATCTCGTGTATATC
>WFTA01000007.1 GCA_015485715.1 Patescibacteria group bacterium | reverse complement strand
GCATTGTGGTAATAATCTCCTATATCAGGATCTTCGTCAAAGGCTTCAAATATTTTTTCAAGTTTTTCCTTTACTCTGTCATCTACTTCAACTTTGTTTTCAGGTATATACTCTATCTCTGAATACTCTATCTCTACCCCCTTGCTTCCTAATTCATCTTTTACTTTCTCCAAATCAGATTTTAAAGTATATATAACCACAGCACCATCTTCATCTGCTACATCTTCTGCCCCTGCATCTATAGCTTGAAGAATAAAATCATCTAGTGTGTCAAACTTTTCATTTATCTTATTTCTGTCAACTCTCAAGACTCCTTTTTCCTTAAACTGCCAAAGCACAGACCCCGGGCCTGACAGACTTCCTTCATTTTTACTTAAAATATGTTTTACTGACGCGGCTGTTCTGTTTTTATTATCAGTTAACGCTTTAATTACCAGTGCAACACCACCGGGTGCAAAAGCCTCATAAACTATTTCTTCTATCTGTCCTCCTTCCAGCTGGCCTGTACCCCGCTTGATAGCCCGTTCTATATTGTCTTTGGGCATATTAGCAGCTTTTGCCTGTTCAACTGCCATCCTGAGCTTAAAATTTGCCTCCAGATCTCCTCCGCCTTCTCTGGCAGCTATGGTAATAGCATTGGAAAGTTTAGTAAAAAGCGCAGCTCTTTTTTTATCAGCTATGCTTTTTTGGTGCTTAATCTGTGCCCATTTGGAATGTCCAGCCATAATTTTCTCAATTAATTCTTACCACTTTAAGATTAGCAAAAACTATATCAAAAATCAAAATAAATATTTATCAATCATATTATTATATTACCAACTTTCATACTCAAAAATATCTATTTTAATCACTATCTAAAGAAGACAAAACTTCTAGATAATTATCTTTATGGATGATCTGAAATTTACTATCAGGGTAATTACTTTGCCATAATTTGGAAAGAGTATATTTATATGATGGTTTATATTTGCACTCAAATGCATAAATTTTACCATGATATTCTCTAATAATATCAATCTCTGATTGAGTATGTGTTCTCCAAAAATAATAATTACTTGTTTCTCTTTTAAAATTAGATATTTTAAATAATTCCATAAATATAAAATTTTCCCACAACCTGCCTATGTCATCCCGTAATGACAATGGTGAGAACTGACCTATTATTGCATTTCTTACTCCATTATCCAAAAAGTAATATTTTGATTTTTTGGTTATTTCATTTTTGAGATTTCTACTAAATCCTCTTACCTTTTTAATCACAAACATCTTCTCTAAAAGATCGAGGTACTTGCCGACTGTTTTTACATCTACACTCAAAGCTCTTGCAATCTCATTGTATGAGACTTCACTTCCTACTTGAAATGCTATCATCCTTGCAATATCTTTGAGAAGATCTGGAGATTTAATATTTTCATATGCAAGGGCATCTTTATAAAGATAAGATGATATAAGCTCGTTTAAAATAAATTCTCTCTCTTTGTCTGAATCTGCCAGCAGTACCTCTGGGTATGATCCGTAAATCAAAAACTTTTCCAAATTATTTCTTAATTCAAACCTGCTCATCTCTATTTCAAGTTGAGATATAGGCAACAGTGTCAAAGTATAATGCCTTCCTGTCAATGGCTCCCCAATCTCTGAGGATATATTTAAAGAAGAAGAACCTGTTAAAATAACAGTTTTTTCAGGATAGGCATCTATAATCATCTTTACACCAAGGCCAATAAAAGGGATATATTGTGCCTCATCTATGGCAATGATTTCATATCTTTTTGCAAAATCCAAAATATCATCTCTTACTTGAGACTGAAACAGCTCTCTGATTCTAATATCATCCCCTATTGCTGAAAAAATTTTTCTATCCTTGTTTTTTTCTAAATAAAAATGAAGCAAAGTGGTTTTACCTATCCTTCGAGGACCATATACCACTAATACCCGTTTAGGGGATAAATATTGCTCTATAGTTTGTCTTCTTTTGAATTTCATAATTTTATGGTATCACAATCCATAAAATAAGTCAAATTTATAGATCCCAAATCCACAAATTTAAAAACCTCCTGCTTTGGGGCGCTCAAAACAGGAGGTTTTAATTATCTTCTTACTTAAAATTACTCTTGAGAAGAATTAGCCTGTCCTTCCTCATCTGCATTGGCTCTGGCCTGCTGTTTCATCTCCCTGATGATGCTCATAAGCTCTCTATGAGCTTCTCTTATCATACTCAGAACATCTCTTGCCATAGAATGTCCTTCTCTAAAAAATCTGTCAGCAGATGAGGCATTATCTATACCTTCAAATCTCTCCTTTGCATTTTCAGCTTTTTGTTTCGCTTTTTCTATGTCTGTCTTGAACTCCTCAAGCCATAATTCAAGTCTAGATGTATCAACCCCTCTTTCTTTCAGAACATCTATTTTTTCCTCTACCCTATCTGCGAGATTCTCTGCTTTCTCCACCAGAGTTTCCACTCTATAAGCCATCACAATTCCACTTAATCTCTTTATTTTAGATCGATATTTATTCCAATATTCTCTGATTTCTTTAGCTCTTTCTCTTACATCATCCGGGGATAACTCATCAGCATTTTCGACTTTTTGCGCCTGCTCCTGAAGCCACCTTATATCTTCATCTATTTCAGATATAACTTTTTGTTTTATCTCATCTGAATACGCTTTTCTGTTTGATACCCAAGTTTTCAATGCCTCAAGCTTTCCTACCAGTATATTTATAACCCTTAAAAGGTAAGCTTTTGCCTCTTTATTAATCTGCCTCATCTCCTCTGCTCCTGCAGCTTTGCTCCTTCTTTCTTTAAGTCTAAGGAGCTGATTTCGTGATTTTTTATAATACTCAACTTCCTTCTTGTATTGATCTTTTATTTCTTCAAATTTGCCTTTAAATCTCTTCATCTTTACAACAGGAGCAGGTTTAATTTTCTTTACCTCCATCTTGTCTCTATCTTTATCTTCTTTTCCTTCTTTAAATTTTGTGGCTGTTGGAAGAGGCATCATCTCAGGTCTTGTCATTGGCTTTGAAGTTTTTTGCATTTCATCATTATTTCCTGCAGACAATACAGGAAAAGCCCCGACAAAAACAAAGGATAATGCCATCAATGCTGATAATAATTTAATTGTTTTCCCTTTATACATATCAGATTATATTAATTATAACTACTGAGAAAGAATATCTAAATCACTTCCCAGTGTACCTGTATCAGCGTCTGACCCTAAATCCTGAAGAGTGTTTGTTTCATTTTCAATAACAGCGAATTCAGATGTAAGATCATTTGCTACATTATTCAAATCCTCTATTACTTTCTCAGGGTTTTCTGCTGCAGCACTATTATTAGACGGAGAGGATGTGTCTTTTTTTACATTCTCCATTGAAGGTGTTTGATTTTCTTCAGCAGATACATTCTCTTCTTCAGTTACTTTATCCTCCATGTTTACTGCTGCACTCTCCTTTAGATACTGCTTATCAGGCTGTACAACTCTATCTCTCTCTCCTGCTGCAATAAAAATTGTTGCAACAATGATTACAAACAAAATTCCTGCAAGCCATATGTAAAATCTATGATTCATATTTTTTCTCTCCAGCCTAAAGCTGGTTAATTATAAAGAAACTACCTCGACCATATCCACAAGCCTTTGACTATATCCATACTCATTGTCATACCAAGCAAGTATTTTTACCAGATTACCGCCCACAACCTTTGTAAAGAATAAATCTACTATGGCAGAATGGGGATCGCCAATAATATCTGAAGACACTATGGGATCCTGTATGGTTTTTATAATACCTTTGTAGATTGGATTTTTTTCTGCCTGCCTAAATGCTCTGTTTATCTGCTGAGCGGTTACTTTCTTTTTGGTAACTATAGAAAAATCAGCTAAAGATCCATTCAATACAGGCACCCTCATGGCTATACCATCAAACTTACCCTTTAACTTTGGAATGGTTTTGGTGGTAGCTATAGCTGCTCCGGTGGTGGTTGGGATTATATTTTGAGCCGCCGCTCTACCTCTGCGAGGATCTTTGTGAGGTCCGTCTACTATATTTTGTGTGGAGGTATAGGCATGAATTGTAGTCATAAGAGCCTTTTCTACTCCAAAATTATCATCTATTACTCTTATAACAGGTGAAATACAGTTTGTGGTACAAGAAGCATTGGATATAACTTTGTCTCCAGAGTACTTATCATGATTTACCCCTTTGACATAAGTTTTAATATCTCCACTTCCCTTTACAGGAGCAGATACGATTACCTTTTTGGCTCCTGCTTTTAGATGGGCTTTGGCCGCGCCATCTTTTACAAATCTTCCCGTGGACTCTATCACAACATCCACTTTATGTTTTTTCCAAGGAAGCTTTTCAGGATTAGGTATAGCGTATATGGGATATTTTTTCTCATCTACTATGATATGTCCGCTTCTTGTTCCTCTGGAGACAAGATCCCATTTTACTTCTTTCTCATACCTGCCGTAGACTGTATCGTACTGCAAAAGATATGCAAGCTCTTCAGGAGTTGTAAGGTCGTTTATAGCAACGATTTCTATATTTTCTCTCTCAAGAGCTATTTTAAATGCATGCCTCCCTATCCTTCCAAAGCCATTGATAGCTACTCTGATTTTATTCATAATAATTTTCCCTTAATTTACATTTACTCAATCTATATATATCCGAATGAATGATATACCAGATAACCGACCATAATAGATGGTATTATAATAAGTCCCATAAAATATACTATGAGTTCTTCCATACTCCCCTGCTGATTGAGATGGAAATGGGCAAGGTCACTGTTTTGATTTTGATGTTCATTTTGCACTTGTATGTCGGTCATATGTTTTTAGTTAATTATTTTTGTCTTTGTTTTTTATAAACCTTTTATTATTTAGGTATATTCATAGCACTAATTAAATTGATAAAACGACCTTTTATTCAAGTTCCCCTACAGGGATTTGTCTTATATCACTATTTTTGATTCCCAGTGACAGCTTTCTCATAAGATCATAAGCAAATTTTCCGTCTTTAAGGTAATATCTTTGTCCGTTATATACATACCAAGCCTCTCCTCTTCTATCTACCTGAAGTAAAATCTTTCCCTCCAGTCTTTCTGCCAAACTCTCATCTGTGTTCATCTGACCACTACCAAGAGGATTATAGCCTTTTTCCAATTCCTCTCTATCTGTCAATCCATCCTCGTCTGAATCTTCATCTTTAGGATCTGTGCCCAGCGCTTCTTCCAGCCCGTCAGGCAGACCATCCTTGTCTGTATCTGCACCCTCATATTTATCAAGAGCTACCGGTATCTTCTCCAAATCTTCTGTCTTTATGCCTAAACCAAATATTCTAAGAAGGTTATATGCTGAGTTGCCGTCTTTAAGGTAAAATCTCTGACTTGTTTCAGGATCTATATACCACGCTTCCCCGTTTTCTTCAACTTGAAGAAGTATTCTTCCCTTTAGTCTTTCTGTCAGTTTTTCATTTATTTTTTGTGTTAGTTTCTTTTCTTTTTCTATAACTTTCTTCTCAAGATTTGAAATTTTAATATTTAATTTTTTAATCTTTTCCTTGAGTTTGTTTATTCTATCCATTAATTTCTCGTTTATATTTTTTAATGCCTCGATTTGCTTTTTTAAAGCATTTGTGATTGCTGTATTGTCAAAAGGTAATACTTTTATCCTGTCTTTTACAGCGTTTTTGTCATCATTTTCTTCTAAATCTTTATCATCCAACTCATCTGGTTTCTCTTTATAATTTGATAATGGTACAACCTGAACATCAAACTCAAAATCTTTTGTTAAAGCGTTATTATCCTCACTTATCTCATCAAATTCATTATCAGCATCCACTATAGCTTCCAAAGTATGCTTGTCTGAGATAGGTGTAAATTTGTCCATTCTCACAACATAAGGCACACCCGGCATATACACACCTCCTCTAAATTCTCTTTCATATTCTCTATCTCCTGTTATATCTTTCACTTTTATCTTAAGCTCTTTAGGCTCAGTAGGATAGCCTATATTTTTTATCACTACAAACAGCTGATAAGTCTTCTTTAATTTAGACAAATCATCTTTGCTATTTACTCCCAGAACAGCAGGTGATGCTGACTTCTCTGATTCCTCAAACTTTCCCTTCATTGGTTCAGGAACTATTACTTTAAAATATGGCACAATCCTGATATTGCTCACTATAAAATCAGGCTTTTTACTTACATCAACACTTGGACCACTATTACCATCTTCACCATCTGCATCCTTCCCACTTTCACCCTGAACACATTTATAAGTCATAAAAGTACCTGTATGGCTGTTTTTGTTACCCCTTTCCTTCCAGTCTATAATTGTTTCATATTTATATTCTTCCACCTCTATGGTATTGGGGTACCACTTTTTACAGTAAATAAACTTATTAATATTGGCTCCTGATACACCATCTGGATCACTCTTCCAAACCCCATTCTCTGTATACTGATTTACTTTGCCCCACCAATAAGCAATTCTAGGTGTTGTATCCAGTTCAGAGGAAGGAGTTGCAAAATATTTTAGATAGTTAAACCATAAATCATAAAATTTTATCTCATCTGCATTTTTGGTATAAATTTTAAAATAATAAAGAGAGTCAGGGTCTAGATTGTCAAGCACAGCTTCATACTTGTATAACCCTACTGAAGAAATACCTGCAAATTTTGCATCTATTGTCTGAAATTCGCTGTCTGAAGAAATTTCATCTTTACTATATGCTACATAAAAATTGTCCTTTACATTGCTCTCCCACTCCATTCTCGCTAAGGTAGGATAGAGTTTGGTAATTTTAAAATTTTTTATTATATTTTGTGGTGTTGTAAGTAATGCACCAGATGAAACTGCCCCGGAATCAAGCTGCGCAAAGACCGGAGAAAAATAAAAAAATCCTCCTGAGAGGACTATGCTAATAACTAAAAATATATTAAACATTTTGTTATTGATTTTGCCCAGCATATTTTCAAATATAATTTTTGTTTTTGTTTTTATAACAATATCCCAACCTTTCCCTTCTAACTATTTATATAATAGCATATTTTTAAAATTAAATCAAGCAAATCTGAACACTATTTTTGTTCACCTGTCAATACTTTATCTCAAAGCTCTCTGTAAAGTCAAAGCTCCTGCAGTCTATCTCCTGTACATCTACCTGTTCTACTTGTGCAAAAGGAGATCCTCTTCTGCATATCTTCAAAAACTCATCTAACTTTTCTCTATCTCCTTTTACCACAATCTCTACTCTTCCATCATCCAGATTTCTCACCCAACCAACCAACCCCATACTGCTGGCCTCAGTTTTGATGAAATACCTCATCCCCACTCCCTGCACAACTCCTGAAATATAAATACGCAAGCACTTCATAGTTAATATTATTAACACTCAATTATTATTGAAAATCCTCTATCTCTCTCATTTTCTCTCCCTATAGTTACTTTACCCTTAATAACATTACTTATACTTGTGACAAGATTATCATCATCTATATTAG
>WFTA01000006.1 GCA_015485715.1 Patescibacteria group bacterium | reverse complement strand
CTTATATTGTAAATAATCCAGCACCACAATGCAAGCTGCAATATACCAGAAAAATACTGACAAATCATTCTTAAAATACGGTACATCAACCATACCATGAACTAATATTACTGTAAAATAAGCTAAAAAACCGGCAACATACACTCTTTCCCTATCAATAAAAGACAATAATTTTTTAACTAAAACAAATACAATCCAAACAAAAGATACCAGACCTGCAAGCCCTGTTTCACTCCAAAAATTTAAAAATATATTATGAGGGTACAGAAATATCTCTATATACTCTTTTGTGTGGTAAGGAGTTAAAGCAGTCTGAAATCCTGACAGTCCTGCACCCAGCAAAAGTCTATCTTTAAGCATCTGCACAGTCTCACTCCATATCAACCAACGTACCTCCCAAGATCCTCCTCCTGCAACAGTCTTAAATGTATCAAATACACCCATACTATATCCCAAAACACCTACAGATATAACTATAATTGCCAATACTATCACTGCTTTATAAATATGCCTTTTGATAAAAGACCATCTATACACAATAATAAATACTATCAGACCTGCAATCAACGCCAAGAAACCTCCTTTTGATCTGGCAAAAACCACAGATAAAATTCCTATAATTATTATTGCCAAAACGGGTATAAACCTGCTCCACTTTTTCCAGAACGTGCTAAGCAAAATAAATCCAACTGATATTACAGGAACAAAATAAAGAGCAATTGCATTAGGATAACCATATACAGATACTACCCTTCTGGTTTCTTCCTTCTGCCAAAAAGGATTGAATATAAAATTACCTGTTATTTTCTGATACAAGGCAAATATCCCAGGCAAAGCAATAGATAAAACAGCTGCAAATAATGTATTCCTGAGTTTTTCTTTAGTATCTATAACATCTATAAATACCATAAAAAACAGAAATGGCTCTATAAAGTAAGCCTTCCATATTCCTGCTGCAGACCTTAAATCACTGGATACAAACATACTTATAGTTGCAGTAAATAGAAACAAGAACATGGGCAGAAGGACGTCTTTAGTCTTCATCTCCAAATTGAAGTATAAATCAGTAACAGAAGATATGCCTTTTGAATGAGAAAACTTAACTTTTTTAAATGCCCAGATAAAAAACAAAACAAGTATAGATACCTCCAACACTGTCCAAGGTATTAAAAAATAAAATCGCAGAAGATAAGCAGGAAAAAACAAAATAATCAGATATACAGCCCATTCAGAATGTCTGTAAGACAAAAAAGCAAACAAAATGATATAGATTAATATCAAAACACTCATAATTTCCTTCTAAATAAAATCATAATCATATCTTGAGATATACCTTTTACAGCATACATAAAAATAAAATAAAAAATACTACCAAGAACAATCTCTATAAACACATTAAGTCTCAGAAAATACAGAGAGATTCCCATAAACATGGAGGATACAAGAGCTTTCCAGAAAATATTCATCTTCAGATGATACATTATATCTTGAGTCACTTTCTTATATGTAAAGACAAATACAATACTTTCAACCAAAACAGTAATCCAGGCTGCTGCCCAGTAAGAATAAAAAGGAATGAGGGATATGTATAAAATCAGTGCCAAAGCAGCAGCCAGAGAGTAAATTTTGAGCATATCTTTTTGCCTGTCAAGAACAATTATTGTGTATGTTGGCAAATGGGTAAAAAATATCACTCCTGTAGCCAGCATTAAAATCATAAGAATTTTATCTGAATCTGTAAATCCGGGAGCCAAAAGACTGATAATATCTCCTGCCAAAACCATCCCTCCTGCAACCATAGGCAAAGTTACAAAAGATAAAGAGTCAAATATTCTCTGATACATATTCTGAAATCCTGACATATCTTTTTCTTTCCAAAATCTGGACAAAACAGGAATACTCACACCCATAAAGAGAGGTACGAATGCGATAAGAACTTCCAGTACCTTATAAGCAGCTCCATATATACCAACTTCCTGCTGTGCAACATCTTGAGGCCTTAATAGTGACAGAAAAATAGTATCCATTTTAAAATAGATCAAAACAAAAATCTGAGATAAAGCTATGGGCCATACTTTGTCAAAAATTTTTCTCCATAATGACAGGCTGTATATCCAAATCTTTTTAATATAATCTACACTAATCCTTCTGATTTCTGAAATATTAAGATAAGATATTATAAACTGAATAAAAAGAGCAACAGATACACTCCATATTACATAGGAAAATCCCAGCCTGTTATAAACTATTAGAAAAGTAAAAAGCAAAAGAAGCACTTTACCTGCAACTTCAGCAATGGATATTATTTTGGTTTTGAGATTTACCTGAAAATAAGCGCTCTGAACCTGTATAAGCAGGCTGAAAAATGTGGCTATAGATGCTATTTTAATACCATATTTTATCTCCTGATTATATGGCAGCAGATATGCAAGAAAATTTGCAAACAGCAGTATTCCTAAAGCTGTAAGTATGCGCAGTAAAAATAAAGATGCAAAAAAATCACTCCTTTTTTCCTGTTTATTTAAATCACTAACTATAATCAGATAGAGACCAAGATCAGCAAATGATGCAAAGAAAAAAAGATAGGCAAAGATAGTAGTATAGTAACCAAACTGTTCGCTTCCCAAATATCTGGTCAATATACCTACAATTACTACCCCTATTCCTCCTGAGATAATTCTTGCTATAACCTGAATAAAGGTATTTCCTGCGATTTTGGAAGCCAGTTTCATGTGGGTACGCCTGGATTCGAACCAGGGACCGGGCGCTTATAAGACGCCTGCTCTACCGCTGAGCTACGTACCCGAATTATACTAATTACAATAAGATTATAAAACAATCATTTAAAATAATCAAGCCTTAACAACCAACAAACTCCATATTCTAAAATCCGAAATACTAAACTCTAAATTTTAAACAACCAAAAATAATTTTCAACCCAGCCCCACTTTTTGAGGTAAATCTTGCTATAAAACCATAGGGTGTATAATTTGATTTAAAGCAACATATCTGCAGATAATGTTGAAAAGTGGGGCTGGGTTGTAAATTGGATAATTATTTTGGGGTTTGTTTAGAATTTCGGATTTCGGATTTCGAATTTTTAGTAATTTAAGAATCATTACGGTGCCCTCGGGAGGAATTGAACCTCCACTACGAGATCCGCAATCTCGCGTTCTATCCATTAAACTACGAGGGCAGATTGTTGATTATACAATTTACAAATTTTCAAATATTAATAAATACATTAAAGTCCTGAAACATATTAGTAATTATATTTTAAGTATTCTGTTTAAAGTGTCAATTGTTTCCTCATCTTCTTTCTCTAAATCCTCTACCAGTAAATCTCCTAAAATTTTTCTTATCTTAAGAGGATTCTTGTTCCCCAAAGGTACTGATAACGGTGCTTTAAGCTTAGATTTGAAAACAAAATAAATCTTTTTAACTTCAGGAGGACGATATGCAATCCAGAAACTGTCAAATTCTCCCCATTCATACAGTCTATTATCTATCAAAATACCATGAGAAGTAATGGCAAAATCTATATTCTCAGGCTCCTCAAACTCTCTAAAAATAATAATAGCATCTATAATAAGTAAAATAAGAATAAATATGAAATTGGTATTAAATATAGAGATAATTATAAAAATTATATTCAAAATCACAAATCCCGCCCACCACTTCTTTGATCTGGAGTATTTCACATACTCAGGGAAACTCCATCTCTCAAGTATTTTGTATTTTACATTATCCTCCATAAAAATACTGTATAGATTCACTAATCAATCTTTTTTAAAAGTATACCATAATCTTTGCCAAAAAACAAAAATCTGTTAATATATAATATGTATTTATAAATTATACAGATTATTATGATTGTATTGGGGTGGATTGTGATCTTTACTGTTAGTCTTGGAGTGCTGGTAAAATCTGCTGATATATTTACAGAAATGGCAGAGAAAGTGGGTTTTGCACTAAGAATGCCCTCTTTTATAATAGGTGGGACAATAGTTGCCTTTGGCACCTCTATACCTGAGTTAGTATCATCAATCATAGGTATATATAAAGGGGCATCTGAGATAGTAATAAGTAACGTAATAGGATCAAATATTACAAACATAACTCTAATCCTTGGTATTGCTGCTATTGTAAGTAAAAAAGGAAAAATAAATATTTTCAGAGAAATTATTGAAGTCGATCTGCCCATTATGATCGGATCTATAATGCTTCTTTTTGCTGTAACTTGGGATGGTAAATTCACACGCTTTGACGGACTTCTTCTGCTTCTGGGCCTGATAATATATACTCTCTACACCATCTACGACGAAAGAAAAGATATCGCTGTACCTGAAGAAGCAAAAGAAGATATCAAGCATCACCGTATAAATGCAAAAGTCATAGGTCTTTTAATAGGAAGTGGGATAGCCATATATCTTGGTGCATATTATACTGTTGAATCTGTCATCAAATTATCTCAAATTATAAATATAGGAGCTGATATTATAGCACTTTATGCTATCGCTCTTGGTACATCTCTTCCAGAACTGGCTGTAAGTATAGTAAGTGTAAGAAACGGCAAGGGAGAAATGGCAGTAGGCAATATCTTAGGCTCAAATATATTCAATATTTTTGCTGTGGCTGGGATACCGGGGATACTTGTATCCAGTCTATATATATCAAAAAGTATGATAACTACATATATACCTTTTGCTTTTGTAATAAGTCTCCTGTTCTTCTTTGTTGCTCAGGATAAAAAATTAACAAAATGGGAAGGTGGCATTCTGCTTCTGTTTTACATATTTTTCTTAAGTATCTTCAAATAATATGCTTGACAAAAAAATTGAAGAAATAGACAAAATTGGTAAAAAACTTGCCAAATACCTCAAAAAACTTGATATATCAACAGTAAAAGATCTTCTTTACTACTTTCCCTATCGCTATGAAGACTGGTCAAAAATAAAAAAAATATCAGACATTGCTATAGGTGAACCTGTCACTATCAAAGGCAAGATAGAACAGCTTCAAAACAGAAGATCATACTATAGAAAAAAAATAATCACAGAAGCTATTCTATCGGACAACACAGGAAAAATAAAAATTATTTGGTTTCACCAGCCATACCTGATTAAAGTACTCAAAAAGGGGGATACAATCTATGTATCAGGAACAGTAGAGATTGGGGAAGGAGGATGGCAGCTGACTCATCCTGTATATGAAAAAGCATCAGGAAGACGTACACATACCGGGAGGATTGTCCCTATCTATCCCTTAACACAAAAAATAACCCAAAAACAGATCAGATATCTGACAAGTAAAGTTATTAAATATATTTCCTATATCCAAGAATGGCTGCCTTATGAAGTAAGAAAAAAAGCAGATCTCATTCCTCTTAAGACTGCTTTAAAATACATCCATTTTCCTTCCAAATGGGAAGAAATACAAAAAGCAGAAGAAAGGCTAAAATTTGATGAGCTCTTTCTCATCAATCTGCACAGCAGACAAATCAAACAACACACTAAACACCTAAAAGCCTATCAGGTTAAATTTCTTAAAGAAGAAACTAAAAAATTCATCTCTCAACTTCCCTTTGACTTAACCTCTGATCAGAAAAAAGCAGCATGGGATATCCTTAAAGATATTCAAAAAAGTCATCCATCAGGCAGACTTCTCAACGGCGATGTAGGTTCAGGCAAAACCATCACTTGCTCTCTGGCTATCCTCAATACACTGCTCAATGGGCTTCAAGCAGCATATATGGCTCCCACTGAAATACTTGCCCGACAACAATATCAAAATTTTAGCAAACTATTTGCCAAGTATTCCTTTAAAATAGCCCTAATCACATCCAAAGATGTAAAAATAAACAACAAAAATATCAAAAAACAAGAATTGAAAAAACTTATTAAAAAAGGAGAAGTAAATCTGGTCATTGGAACTCATGCTCTGATCCAAGAATCAGTTAAGTGGAAAAATCTTGCCTTAGCTATAGTGGATGAACAGCACAGATTTGGTGTTAAACAGAGAGCAGCCTTTACTACCCAAGAAGGCGAATATATGCCTCATTTCTTATCTATGACTGCAACCCCCATTCCAAGGACTCTTGCACTTGTTCTCTACAACGACCTCAACATCAGCATTATCAGGCAAATGCCAAAAGGAAGAAAACCAATCAAGACATACTTTGTGCCACAGGAAAAAAAAGGTGAATGTTTAAGGTTTATCCATAAAAAGATCAAAGAAGGACGGCAGGTGTATGTCATCTGTCCTCTGATAGATCCGTCTGACAAACTCGGAAAAAGGGCAGCAGTTGAAGAATACGAAAAACTGAAAAATATTTTTCCTGATGTAAATATAGGGCTGTTGCACGGTAAAATGAAATCAGAAGAAAAGGAAAAAATTATGCAGGAATTTGCCCAAGGCAAAATTGACATACTGGTTTCCACCCCTGTAATAGAAGTTGGCATAGATGTGCCAAATGCAACCTGTATGATTATAGAATCAGCTGAAAGATTTGGACTCGCCCAGCTTCATCAGCTCAGAGGCAGAGTAGGCAGAGGAAAATATCAGTCATACTGTTTCCTTTTTTCTGATTCCACATCACAAGAATCAATCAGAAGGCTGAAAACTTTGGTATCCTGTAGTGACGGATTCAAGCTTGCTGAAAAAGATTTGGAATACAGAGGACCGGGACAGATATATGGCGTCAAACAACATGGCTTCAATGATATGCTTACTATTGCAAAGTTAACAGATTATCATATCATCAAAAAAGTCCAGCAAATATCAGAATACCTCTTCCAGACATCACCTGACCTGTCCCAATACCCCACCATAAAACAAAAATTGGAAGCATTTTCCAAACAGGTTCACCTAGAATAAGTTAGAGCTATTTTTCTCCCAGCATCCTCCTTGCATTTTTTACAAAATATTTTTTCACATCCTGCCATGATATTTTCATCAGCAAATCTGGATCTGGATCTAAATCAGCATCATCAAAATAAACCAAACTTTTGAGCAGATGATATTTATCATAATTTACTTTTGCATACTTTTTAGACAAAAGCGTAAACATTTTATCTAAACTTAAAATCTCATTAGATATAACATATAAGTCAAAGAAATCTTTTTTACTTCCTCTGTTTGCAATAGCAATCATTTTCATCAATCCAATATCCTGCAGACCTGCAATTTTCACATTATCCCATATTTTATATCTCTGTATAAGCTTGTAAGGATAATAAAAGAATTCCAACCTTGTTCTTTGCCAATAGCCTGTTAAAGTATGGCTGTTTTTATCTATAATTTTAAACTTAGATATCTGAGACAAAGTATGCAATATTTTCTCTACATCAAAACTTTTATTTGAAAAAAAATCAAGATCAATTGATCTGCGGTGGCCAAGCTGAAGTGCGGCTGCAGTACCTCCTGCAAGATAAAAATTTTTTATTATATCCATCTTTGCTAATAAGGCCAAAGCTCGTTTGGTATTTGGATAAAGCGCTTGCGGGTACATATCTGAGAGTCTTTAATATTTAAATAAACTTTCCAAAAAGCTATTGTCTTTTTCCCAAGCCTTCTGGATGTGCAAACAACTTTTCTGATGTCCTTCTTGTCAATATTTTCTAATAACCACTTTATAGAAGACATATCACCATATTCCAGAAGTCTTTCAATAATAAAAAATTTATGCTTTTTAATATCCAAATCCTGAAACTTAACATCCCAAAAAAATTTTTTAAATCTATTTGGTATTGTCTTTACTTTAAGCATAAGAATTATTAAATCCCTTAATTTCTATATCTAAAATTAATATATATTCGTATTATATCACATAATATAATATTTTTGAACCGCCTGCCCAGACAATTTAAAACGACAAATAATATCCATAATAACTCGTCTCCTCTCCCAGCATTCTCCTTGCATTTTTTACAAAATATTTTTTTATACAATGTCAATAGAAAACAATAGTTGTCTGACTTTTTTTGCGGTCGCAAAAAAGTCAGACAATGGATTTATTCTTCAAGAATATTTTTTATAATATCTCTAATCTAGGATATCCTATTTAAATATTCCTCAAATAAGTTAACTATATACAACAACTCAATTTAGTAATATCTTTTTTAAATGAAAGAGCAGCTATTTTTATTGCTTCTGAAAGTGTAGGAAATACAGGCAGAGAATTCAAGATATCATCTATAGTGTTTTTATTTTTTATCAAAATCATAGCTTGGGCAATAATGTCCCCTGCAAAAGGAGATAAAATATGTACACCTAAAATCTGCTGAGTTTTAGGATGCACTATCATTTTTATCAGACCTTCTGTCCTGCCCATAATAATTGCCTTAGGCATGCTTTTGAACGCTACAGTTCTGCAGGCGCAGGTACCCATATCCTTCATCTGCATCTCTTCTGTAAGTCCTACTCCTGCAATTTGAGGATCTGTAAATATAGTATAAGGTACACTGTTATAATCTACTGTTCGTCTACTGTCTGTTAAAACATTCTCTGACGCAATTGTCCCTTCATATCCTGCTGTCGTCTCAAGCCTAAGCGGCATATTTATCACATCTCCCACTGCATATATATTCTCATTTGAAGTCTGCAAATACTCATTTACTACAATAGCCTGCTTGCTGTCAATATCAACCCCTGCTTTATCAAGACTAAGGAATGAAGTATTTGGAGTTTTACCTGCTGCCAGCATAATCTCTTCTGCCTCTATATATTCCTCTCTGCCTTCTGCATCAAAAAATATCTTCTTTTCATTTCCTGATTTCTCTACCCTTTTTACCTGAACGTTTGTTTTTATACTTATCCCTTCCTCTGATAGTATATTATATAACTGCCTGCTTATCTCCGGCTCAGTATGAGGGAAGATGCTTGGACCTCTCTGAAGTACGGTAACTTGAGATCCAAAACGGGAAAACATTTGGGAAAACTCAAGCCCCACGGGACCTGCGCCCACTATCACTATAGATCTGGGTAATTTTTTAATCCTAAGCACTTCTATGTGTGTTAGATAACCTGCTTCTTTTATCCCTTCTATATGTGGCACATTTGCAGTAGATCCTACAGCTATGATAAATTTGTCTGCACTTAATACCTCTTCTCCAACTTTTACTTCATTTTTAGATATAAACTTTGCCTTGCCTTGAACAAATTCAACATTTTCCATATTTTCAAGCACTTTCTGGTATTTTTCTTCACGCATCTTATCTACCAGCGCAAGTTCTTCTTCTACTACTTTTGAAAAATCAATATTTTTTACCTCAATATCAATACCTGATATATTGTGATTCTTTACCAAATGCACTATTTCTCCTGCCCATAAAAGCTTTTTAGAGGGTACACACCCTACATTTACGCAGGTTCCTCCCAAAGGCAAACCATCATTTATCATAACAGCTTTTGCTCCCAGCTCATTTGCTTTGATTGCTGCAGCAAAAGCCCCTGCCCCTCCACCAATAATAATCAAATCATATTTCTTCATACAAAGACTATAAATTACACAATCTTTTTCTCAATATACACACTGCAGGAGAATCTGTAATCCGATAATATACCTGTCTGTATTTTCTCCTGTTTTCTACAAAACCTGCCTCCTTTAACTTCTTCAAAGTATGAGATACAGCTGATATGGAAACACCCACAATCTGTGCTATCTCACCTACTGTAAGCTCCTTATGTCTGCATAGAAGATAACATATCTTAAGCCGTGTAGGATCACCCATCAAGTCAAACTCCTTAGCACATTTTATAAGTTCCTTTTTGTTTTCAAGCTCTTCTTTGATTTTTTTAATGTCTTTCATTTGCATATATATTCAAATATATACTTATATGATATCATACAAAAGCAAAAAAGTTATCCACAGCTACTTAACCCAATATTTGCTTTTCATCTCCTCATCCTGTTTTTTCTGCGCGTCTTCAATGACTTTTATTTTATCATAAAGCACTTTGTCATCTGTATTTATATACTCAGATGCTTTTTTAAGCAAAATTTCTGTTTTATTCAAAGATGGATCTTCTATCACGTCTGCAAGAAGGGCCTTGAGGATCAGGCCAAGCTTGGGACCGGGTTTTATCCCAAGCTCCTTCATCAAAATATCACCGTTGACTTTGAGCATTTTTGGAGAGATTGGATCAGAGCTTACTTTCTCTATCATATACTTTAAATGTCTCAGCTTATAGGGAACTGCTTTGGGCACACCTGATCCTATTCTGTCTGCTTCTCTAACCTTCAAAAGATCATCTATATTTTCCTTACCTACTTTTGCCAAAAGTCTTCTCACAGAAGAAGCTGTAACTTCTTCAGGAGTATAATAAAACTGGTGATACCTTACCAAAAGATAAACTTTGTCTATAACTTTTTTAGGAAATTTTAATCTGGTCAAAATCTTGGAAGTCATATCTGCGCCCACCACCTCATGGTTATAAAATGTAGCATCATCTCTCTCTCCCTTTTTAGTTACAGGTTTTCCTATATCATGAAACAAAGAGGCAAGCCTCACCTCTAGAGAATAGTTTTTCCTAGCTGCATATTCCAGCGACCTGACCAGATGTTCAAATACATCATAAATATGGTGTTTATTTTGAGATATACCAAAACTCTTATCCAACTCTGGTAAAAACACCTTTAAAAGATCTGTTTTCTGCAAAAGTCTTATACCATACCCGGCACTCCTGCACATGATAATCTTTTCAAATTCATCCCTTATCCTCTCCTTACTTATTTTACCGAGAAGATGAGCGTTTTTCCTCAAAGCTGTATAAGTTGATTTTTCTATCTTAAATCCTAGTTGAGCTGCAAATCTTACTGCCCTCATAAGCCTTAATGCGTCTTCTCTGAATCTATCATTTGGATTGCCCACACATCTGATGTATTCCTGCCTTATATCCTGCAATCCTTTGTAGGGGTCATAAATATTGCCTGAAATATCTGCAGCCATGGCATTAATAGTAAAATCTCTTCTAGATAAATCAAGATCCAGACTCTCTGTAAACTCCACATTATCAGGCCTTCTGAAATCAGAGTATGAGCTTTCTACTCTGTAAGTAGTAACTTCCACCAGTTGGAGAGTTCCATCATTGCTTCCTGTCTTTACAGTTACAGTTCCAAATTTATTGGCATAAAAGCTGTCAGGAAAAAGATTTTGTATTTCTTCAGGCTTGGCAGAAGTGGCAATATCCCAGTCTTTTGGTTTTCTCTCCAGAACCACATCTCTAACGCATCCACCCACACAAAAAGCTTCAAAGCCGGCCTGAGCCAGTTTTTCCATAATATTTTCTATCTCTTGTGGAATTTTTATCTTCATAAGATTATTATTACACTTTCATTATACACCAATTCCTGCTTCTGCCAATAAAATAATCCGCTTTCAAGCGGATATAAAAAACTCTGGGAAAGCCCAATCCAAAGTCCCCAAAAGCCAACAGACCATCCATACACCTGTGGGATATACTTGGAAAACAAATATATCCACAGGTATATTTTACCAGCCTGAAAGCCCGCACACCTATCCCCTCTCCTAAGGAGCAGAATAGATGTATAAGGACTTTATTTGGATATTATTTGAAGAACCCGGATTGCGGCTTTCACCCAGAGTTCATTGTAATTATAGCATATAAAGATTAGAAATCAATAAAAAAATTACTTTTTAAAAAACTGACTGCAAAACTCCAGCCCTTTTTCTGCATATCTAAGGTCAAAATTTTCATCTACTGCATGCATTCTGCAGTCTTCATTTGCCAGAGGTATAGACAGTGTAGGAAGATTTAAAATTTCACTGAAAAATGTGACAATTGGAAGCCCGCCCCCGCAAAATTTATAGACAGGTTTTTTGGTATATACCTTCTCCAAAACATCAAAAGCCTTTTTGACATAATCACTGGATAAATCAAGCTTTACACCCTCATAAGGATCAAAAATTTTAACTTCTACATCTACATAGTCAGGTACAGCAGATTTTATATATCCCTCAAAAAGCTTGGCTATTTTTTGAGGGTTTTGGCTTTTGACCAGCCTAAAATTTACTTTGCAGACAGCCATATGCGGAATGATATTTTTAAATCCTTCTCCTTCATAACCGCCAGATATACCTGATATTTGGACAGAAGGTCTTAAGCCTGTTTGGGTATAAAAATCATATCCGGGCTCTGTCAAAACTTTTTTAGCGCCTGTGTTTTTAACATATTCTTCATATGAAAAGGAAATGTTCTTATTGTTTTCAAGAATATCATCTGTAATCTCATCTACATCATCATAAAAATGAGGAATGGTTATTCTATTCTCATCATCATATAGAGAAGAGATAAGCTTTGACATCTCATATATGGCATTGGGAACTCCAGTGCCATAAATTCCTGAATGAACATCCACATCAGCTGTTTTAAGTATAACTTCTGCATTAAATCCTCCTCTAAATCCTGCTTCAATTACTGGCTGCAGATCAGGAAGCATCTCACCGTCTGATAGGTAGGCAAAATCAGCTTTCAGCAGATCTTTGTTTTCTCTGATGAATTTCTCCATACCGACAGAACCTACTTCTTCTTCACCTTCTACTATAAACACAACATTGTACCCAAGATTTCCTGAGCTAATAAGCTCGAAAATAGCAGATACAACTGCCACTATCTGTCCTTTATTATCAACAGCGCCTCTGGCATAGATCCTGCCATCCCTCTCTGTGAGAGTGAAAGGGTCACTCTGCCAGCCGTCTTTCAAATCTGCCGGTTGGACATCATAATGGCCATAAATCAGGCAAGTAGGCAGGCTTTCATCTACTATATATCTGGACCAAACTATCGGATTTCCGTACTCAGTAAATATTTTTACTTCAAATCCTTTATCTTTAAATCTTTCACCAAACCACTCTGCTGCCTTTTTTATTTCATCTTTAAATCTTTCATCTGTGGAAACACTTTTGATCGATATTACATCTTTGAGTAAATCTTTAAACATAAACTAACTTAATTTACAAATTTTCAATTCTCAATTTTCAAACAATATAAATTCAAAAATTGTATAAAGATGAAACGCCATAAAAATTTGGACAATTTCGACCTTTAAAATTGAATATCTCCAATATGGTTTAAAACATATTTGTAAGGGGTTTGGTAGTTGATAGCAGAACAGGGTCTTTCTCTGTTCCAGTCATAAACACATCTCTTAATCAACTGTT
>WFTA01000005.1 GCA_015485715.1 Patescibacteria group bacterium | reverse complement strand
GTCAATACAATGAATGATTTGATTAAATATTTAATTGAAGTATATAAAAAACCAATTGGATGGAAAGATTCTGATGAAAAAATTTCAGTTGGTGAATTTTCTACAAAACTTGCTTCAGCTTATGAGAGATTTAGGAATATTTTTGAATATAATGAGGAGCATCTTGTTAGAAGGCATGCAATGTCAAGAATTTTGAAAAGAAGAATCACTTCAGGTAATAATTCTTCTAAAATAGCAAGATCATTGGTTGAGGAATTAATAAGAGCAAAATATCTCCCTAATAATACCCTTCCTGTAGATATAATTTCTGTTGTTGAAGCTATTATTTCTAAATATATATATATTTATAATAATATATCTTCTGGGTTGAAATTAAAGATAAAGAATAAGGTTTTTGATTGGGTTGTAAATATAGCAGTAGTTGAAATTGAGGAAGCCATAATTCCTCATCACAGAGAAAACGCATTGTTAGATGTAATGTATAAAACAGCAAGAAAAAGTGTTGTTTTTAAAACATCTATTGATAATAAAAGAAAAGATATATATGTTTTTGTGGCATCTGCAAGGAGTTTGTTTCGGGTAGATAATAATTGGATTGCTTATAAGTTATTGAACATTACATATAAAAACTGGACCACTCACAATCCTCAAGAGGTAAATAGTTTTATAAATAATTTTTGGAATGTAAGAAAAAACATAGACGATATAATCTATAATAAAACAGTTGATAAACTTTCCAAAAATTTAAAAACACTTGCTGTTTATTTTTTGATTATAGATGGGGTGTTGAGAAAGTACTCTCAAGACGCTGATAAGATTTTCTCTGATTCTCATATTTTATCTCAACTGGTTAGGAAGGAGTGTGAGAAAAGGTATAAACACAGCAAGGAAGTTCTTAGAAGGTCAGCTGTCAGATCTGTTCTTTTTATATTTTTTACCAAAATTATTTTAGCTTTTATTATAGAAGTGCCGTTTGATATGTTTTATCATGGAAAAATACTCTTTGTACCTTTGTTTACAAATATTTTATTTCACCCAGCCCTTTTGATGTTTATATCTTCTGTTACTAAGATACCATCACACAGAAACACTAAAAATATTATAGATGGAATAAATTGGATTGTATATGGTGTATCTGATAAAAAGAAAATTATTTTCAGTGAATTGCGAATTTCAGATAATAGTACTACTCGTGGCGTAATAGCTACCTTTTTATATTTTATGATGTATATAATAACTTTTGGTGTTTTGATAGCTGTTTTGGATAAACTCGGATTTAATATTGTAAGTATGTTTTTGTTTTTACTCTTTTTGAGTTTGGTGAGTTTTTTTGCTATACGCATCAGACAAACTGCCAGACGACTTGTGGTAGAGGATAAAAAAGAAAATTTCTTTACAGCGCTTTTTGATCTTTTTACATTACCAATAGTTCGGGCCGGGAGGTGGATTTCCCTTAAGTCATCTAAGATAAATATTTTTGTATTTATCCTTGATTTTATTATAGAGACTCCATTTAAGATGCTGGTAGAACTTTTTGATGATTTGTTTGCGTTTATCAAAGAAAAGAAAGAAGAAATATATTAGTAATCTTCAAATGAGATAGTTCATTGTTATTCCCTGTTTAATAGAAGGGTCTTTTATAGATTCTCTGCTTTTGCGGAGCATGACAACAAGGGTGTTGTAACCAAATAAAGTTTTTTCTAAAAATTAAAAGTTTTTTATTTATTTTAGTGAACTATTTTTTAAAATCAGTATTCAGTGATAATCCTCATAGAGAAAAGATTATTATTCTCCAATTTTCTCTTGTCATTCCCCGATTTAATCAGGGAATCTATTTTTAGATTCTCTATTCTTTATGATTAAAAGAGGAGATCTGATTTATTTCAAATACACTGGAGGACCTGTGACAGCAAAAGCAAATGTTTTAGATGTGAAGCAGTTTGATGATTTGGATAGAAATAAAATAGAATATATTTTTAATGAATATGGAGACAGTATAGGTATTACCAAAGAAAATAGAAGAAGTTTTTTTTGAAAGTTGTAAATCAAAAAGGTATTGTATTTTAATCTTTTTGGATGATATTGTAAAAATTAAAGAATTTAATATAGATAAGAAAGGATTTGGGATGCAATGTGCTTGGCTTATAGTAGATGATATAGAGAAAATTAAGAAGCACTAAATGTTCCATCATATTTTGATGTTGATTCTTCTTCCCATGGAAACACAACCCAGTTTGTTTTTTCTTTAAAATAAAAATCTGGTTTGAAGTTTGGGTTTGTTTTGTAGAAAATAGTAAAGGCGGGTGGATTGAAATCAAACAATGAGAAAAGTTTTTTCAGAGTTTCTCCTGTATCACAAATATCATCAACAATAAGTGTTTCTTTACCAATATCGTATGAGTTCAAGATTACAGGTTTGTCTATAATATAGGAAAGACGTACAGCAACTATTAGTCCCCCACGCGGTATGCCATAAATGTTTTTTATATTTCGCTTTTTAAGCCATTCACTTTGAGCAAGGGTTTTGATATCCTTATCAAATTCCTGCCAAGTATAATATAGTTTGTTTTTAGACATAAGCAAATGTTTAGGTGTGGACGCGCCCCGACTCGAACGGGGGACCTCTACGATGTCAACGTAGCGCTCTAACCAACTGAGCTACGCGTCCCTGTGTAATTTATTTTATCAGGTTTGATTTATAAATCAATATTAAGACAAAAATAATACAAACATTTAGCATATTTGTATATTAAAAACAATAATTCAATATCAATGTTTGTAATTGTAGTCATTTGTTTAAAGACAAAGAAGAATAAGGTGTTTTTGTTTTGGGAGGAAGTGTATTTTAGATATGTGGTTTGTACCTAAAAAGTATTTATAGTTTTTCAGATGGTGTTTATTCTCTCTACTGTTTGCGATTTGTACAGAGTGGAATATAAAGAGAAAAGAAATTAGCTGTGCGGATGGGGAGACTCGAACTCCCACAGCCTTATGGCCACTAGCCCCTCAAGCTAGCGCGTCTACCAGTTCCGCCACATCCGCCCAATCCGCAAAAAGCGGACTATTTTTCGTCAGCAGATATTTTAACTTCTTTCAATTTCTTCTTGTAGTTTCTAAGATAATAAAGCTTGGCTCTTCTTACCCTTGCTTTCTTTACAGGTTCTATTTTAACAACCAGAGGAGAGAAGATGGGAAATATTTTTTCTACACCAACTCCGTTTGATATTTTTCTAACTGTAATAGATGCACCGGGCTCTGATCCGTGTTTTCTGGCAATTACAATTCCTTCAAAAATTTGTACTCTTTGTTTTTCGTTTCCTTTAGTATCGGTTTCTTTAATAAGCTGGTGAACCTTTACAGTGACACCGGGTCTTACCCAGTCGTATGAAGACTTGTTACTTGATTCATCTTTAACTTGTTTATCTGCTTGTTTATCAGACATATATTTGGAAAATTAATATTAATTTTGAATAAAATTTACAAGATAAATACTACCTAGAATTGGTAAAAAAGTCAAGCTTACCTGTTTACATATTGTTTAGCATCTTCTAGTTTGAGTGACAGTATCTGAGATATACCATTGTCTCCCATAGTGATGCCGTACAAAATATTTGATTTTTCCATAGTAGCTCTATTGTGTGTGATGACAATGAATTGGGATTGTTTGGATAGTTTGCCTATTATGTCAGCAAATCGTATAGAGTTTGCTTCATCCAGAGCTGCATCAACTTCATCTAAAACCACAAACGGTGCGGGGTTATTGGCTATAATAGCGCAAATTAGAGCTATAGCAGTAAGTGCTTTTTCACCCCCTGAGAGCATGGATATTGATTTTAATTTTTTTCCAGGAGGGGTGGAAAATATATCTACTCCTGCTATTTCATCGTTTGAAGTTTTTATGTATTTTTTAATATTGTGTGACAGAAGTTCATCTTCATATTCTTCTTCTGACTTTAATTCATCTTGTGTGTCTTTTTTAATTAACTTTAATTCTGCTTTACCGCCATTAAAGAGGAATTGAAAAAACTCTCTAAATTTTTCGTTTATTTTTTGAAATGACATATTGAATTTTTTTACAATCTCTTTGTTGAGATCATCTATCAAATTTATGAGATTATCAGATGCTTTTTTTAGATCTTCTGTTTGTTGAGTGAGGAAGTCATATCTTTCTTTTACCTCTTTATACTCGTCTTTTACCAATGGGTCAATACCTCCTATAAGAGACAACTGGTGCTTAAGTTTATGTATCTCTTCATACAAGTTTTTTGTGTTGTCTTGTTTTTTAGTATAATTCCAGTTTCCTACTTGAATAAGGAAGTCTTCTCCTATTTCTGATATGATCTCTTGTTCAATATCTGACAGTCGTGTGTCGATTTTAGCCATCTCTACTCTGAAGTTGTTTCTCTCATTGGTAAGGGTATTCAGATTGATTTGTTTTTCCTGCAGAGATTTTTGTATTTCCCAGATCATGGATTTTTCCTGAGATTCCTGACTGGCAAGTGTTTGCATCTGACCTGATATTTGTGATATTTGTTCATCTATTTCCATGATTTGTTTTTCTATTTTTGATACTTTACCCGCAAGATCTCCCCCGTCTTCCTTCCTACTGCTCCAATATTGGTTTAGAGGTTTAAGATATGATTTTATGTTTTCTAAAAAAATCTTTATTTTCTGTTTTATCTCTGCTACATTATTTATACCTAAAATATTTTTTTCTACCTGTTCAATATTTTGATTGATTCTTTTGCAGATATCTTCTACTATAGCAACTGGTATTGATTCCTGTTGTGTTTTTTGTCTATTTTGGAATTGTTTATTTTTAAGCACAATTAATTCATTTTGCAGTTGGTTTTTCTTATCCATCAGTTGTTGGTATTGTTTTTGAATTTGAGAAAGTTTTTTGGAATGGCTTTCTTGTTTGGTATAGGAAAACATTTTTTCCTGAAGGGTAGATATTTCTTTTTCTAGTTTTTCTATTTTTTTGTTCAAATCCTCCTCTTCTTTTTTTATTTTTATATACTCTTGTTTGAGGTGATACATTTCCTGACCATAGTAATGATACTGGGCATCTCTTAATCTGTTTTCTATTTCAGTTTTTTTCTCAAGGTTTTTAACCTGTCTGCTTAAAGACCTTAATCTGGGTAAAATTTCGTTTACTTGTATTTGTACTTCTTCTAGATTTCTGAAAGTGTTCTCCAGTTTTCTAATTGCTTCGTTTTTTTTAATTTGAAGCGGTTTAACTCCTGCCGCTTCTTCAAAAAAATCTTTTCTCTCTTGTGGTGAGAAGGACAGGATTTCATCAACCATACCCTGCCCTATTACAGAGTAGGTGCGACTGCTTAGATTTATTTCAGCAAGCAGGAGTTGAATATCATGAAGCCTGACATTTTGACCATTGAAGAGATACTCACTTTTTCCGTCTCTGTGCAGTCTTCTGGTGATAACAAATTCACTCATATCTTTTATCATGGATATTTCTGAGTCAGAGGTTATGTCTATTGAGTTGTCAGTATTATCAAAGTATAGAGATACTTCTGCCATTCCAAGTCTGGATACTTTGTCAGTGCCTGAAAAGATCACATCTGTACTTTTTTCTCCTCTTAGTGATTTTATGCTTTGTTCTCCCATAACCCATTTTACAGCTTCTGCAATATTGCTTTTTCCTGATCCATTGGGACCCACGATAGCAGTAATACCTTGTCCAAATTCAAGGGTTGTCTTTTTAGCAAACGATTTAAAACCGTTTATTTCTATCTTCTTTAAATACATATTTTTGGATATAATTTTACTTTTATTTTAATAGATTTTTAATATTTTAACAAACATTTACAGAAAAATATTTGTTTGGACCACTCTTTTGTTTTATACTTAATACAAAGTAAATGTGTTATGATGAAAGAAAAATATATTATCAAAGATCAATATCAAATATATACAAACAAAAGATTAGATATTTTTATTAGCAGCGTACTTGAGATTTCACGAAACCAAGCTCAGCATATTATAGAAAAAGGGAAGGTAAAAGTAAATAACAAAAGAGAGTCAAAACATTATAAATTGAGAGAAGAAGATAAGATAGAGATTGAAGAGATAAGGTCTAAGCAGTCAAAGATTGATAAAGATATTCTCAAAAAGATAAAGATAGTATATGCTTGTGATTCTTATTTAGTGATTTCCAAACCAAGTGGTTTGCCTGTGCATCCTGATTCTAAATATTCCTTAGAAGATACTCTGGCGGGATATTTGGTTGAGAGATTTCCTGAAATATCTGGAATAGGTGAAAAGAGCAGACCCGGGATTGTGCACAGGCTTGATATGCAGGTTTCAGGGATTATGGTTGTGGCAAGAAGTTCTGAGATGTTTGAATATTTAAAAAATCAGTTTAAAAACAGGACAGTAAAGAAAGTTTATAAAGCGCTTGTTTTTGGCAAAATAAACAAAGAAGAAGATTGTATAAAATCTCCTCTTGCCAGAAGAAAGGATGGTTTTATGAAAACATCTCCTGAAGGACGGAGGGCAGAGACATATTTTATCAAAGAAAAAGAGTATCAAAATTTTACTTTATTGCAAGTATACCCTAAAACAGGAAGAATGCATCAGATAAGGGTGCATCTAAATTTTTACGGACACCCTATAGTTGGCGAGAAGGTGTATATAAGTAAAAAGTATAAAAAATCCAGATTTTCCTTCCTGCTTGCAAGACCTTTTTTGCATAGCTGGAAGATAGGGTTTTACAATTTAGATGGAGATTGGGTAGAATATATATCAGAGCTTGATATAGAGTTAAAAAGGTTTCTCAAACAATTAAAATAATAATATGAAAGTTAGGATAATAAGCTGGAATATCTGGGATATACCTTTTTGGTTTTCTGTAAGAAGACATGAAAGAATACACCAAATAGGTCATTTTTTAAGAGAACATCAAGCTGATATTATAGCTTTGCAGGAGTCTTTTGATATTAAACACAGAGATTTGATATTAAAAGATTTAGGGGAAGAATATTTTATTACTGAAGGGTATGACAGAAGCAGGCGCGTATTTTTATTTAAAAAGTTTGATCTAACAGGAGGTTTGGTTATATATTCAAAATATCCCATCATTGCTTCCAGTTTTGAGCCATTTGGAAGAAAGTTAAGATACGGATTGGTAGAGAGAGTGGGTAGAAAGGGATTTTTAAAATCAGTTATTAAAGTAAATTCAGTTTCACTACTGGTAATAAACACCCACCTGTTCACTGGCAGTCATATAATTGCTGAGATGTTTAGACAAAGACAGATTTCAAATATACTTGATAAGATAGAGAGATTGAGAGGCGAGATTCCTGTTTTTTTGATGGGAGATTTAAATGCTGATTTTGAGCAAGAAACAAAGGCAGAAGCACTGCTACTTAGATCTGGATTTAAAGATAGTGCAAAGATATTAAACAAGAGTATTTCAAGTTTGACAACATATAATAAGGATAATAAATACACACACGTATGGTTTAATGACACTAATAGAGACCAAAGACTTGATTATATTTTGGTTCGTGATTTGGAAAAGTTTAACATCAAGCTTACTAATTTTGAGGTTATTAAACAGTCTTCAAAAAATTTACTATCAGATCACGATCCTGTTATGGTAGATGTAGAGGTAGGGTGATAATGGTTTAATTTTATAATTTTTAATCCCAGTCATCCGACGGGACAAGTTTTCAAATTTTATAAACATTTTTTAATCCCGTAATGCGGGACAAGTTATCTGATTTTTAAACAATTAAATAATAATAAATACCCAATGTCTAAATTCAAACCATTATTATTGTTTGGGTTTGGAATTTGATATAACATTTGGGTTTTGATTTGAGGTATATTAGGGTTTGAAAATTGGTTATTGAAAATTGGATAATTTCTACTTGATTTTTTCTTCTAGTGTTTTGATAATTACAGATTCTGCCTCAAGCAGGTTTTTGGTATTGAGTGTAAACTTTGTATAACTCGAACCTCCCTCAGGGGAAAATTCGGCAAGAAGTTGTAATGTGTTTTGGTGTGTGTTTGATTTAATAATTCCCTGTACGTTTTCTTCTTTATACTGCCATATCACCATCATCAGGTTGGAATTACTGTGTGTTGTCATAAATTCATCTATTATTTCAGGAATATCAGAAGGATCAGTGTTTGTTTTTAAAAAATCATCATATGATACAACAGAATAGATTAGTTTTAGGTTTTCGTGTTCTTTGAGTCTCGCTAATATCCTTCCCCATAATTTTAAGGTGTTTATTGATTTGTTGTGATAAAGTATTTTATTTATCTCGGCTATATCAACTCCTGTCTGAAGGAGATTGGAGATTTTTTGTAGAGTCGGAGGATTGAGATTTGGGTTTTGCATTCCATGACTTTTATTCATAATACCTAAAAGAAGATATGTGGCAACTTTTTTATCCTTAACAAATTCTTCAGAAAGAATATTAATTAAGTCGTATACTATCTCACTCACACTTATATTGAAAGGTTTGATGATGTTTATTTGGCCATAGTTTGTATTTTGAATATGATAATCAATATTTATCTTTGTTGTATTGTAAAAAAAGTCAGGTGCATATTTGAAAACATTTCCTAAAGTCCCGAGGTCTGTTACTGAGAGGGTTATGATAAGATCGTATTTATATTCTGAAGTTGAGTGAGTTACTTCCACATCATCAAAAGACCCTGATTTTGGCTCTAGTTGTATTTCCAATACATTCCCCTCTTTTATGTCATAGGTAAATTCTTTTAGTTGGGTGTTTTTTAGATCAGCTCTAATTATGAGATTTTTTAAAGGGGGAAGTATATTTTTTATATTTTTTAATTCTTCAAATTTTGGTTCATCTTTTGTTTTTAATAGTTTTTCGCATATTATATCAGGAGAAAGAGGTTTAATTTTAGATATAGTATGAGCTAGTGCAAGAGCAGAAAATATTTCATCAAAACTGGAATGATGGGGTAGACATATCAATATTTTATTACTTTCTATAATTGTTTTTTTAGCCAACTCCAAGTTTTCCATTGGTTTTTAATAAATTACATTAGTGTATATTTTATTTTAAATAATATCAAGTACGATCTTCACATTTTATCAACATTCTTGACTTTAAGGTATTTTTCAATTACTATAAAAAGAAGGGAGAAGGAAGTTCTCTTTTTTTATTAGGTACTTAAGCAAATTATTATGAATCTTACCGAACTGGCCAGACAAGTCAAACTACCGACAAAGCAGTTGAAGGAACTTCTTCCTTTGATGGGATATGATATTGGTCAAAAAGCCATAAAAGTCAATAATAAAATAGCTCAAGAGGTTATCCAAAAACTGAATAATAAAAAACAAAGGGATAAATATCTTGCTTTGTTGACCCAAGATCAAGCAGTAGAAGAAAATGTTAGTATTGAAGACAAGAAAGAGTCAGAGGAAAAAATTATCCATCTTCCTGATCATATAGTGGTAAAAGATTTTGCCAGAGAATTAGATATAAATCCTACCAAACTTGTAGTTGAGCTTATGAAACAAGGCGTGATGGCTTCTGTTACAGATAAAATTGACTACGAAACAGCAGCAATCATAGCTGAGGATTTTGGTTTCAAAGTTGAGAAACTATCTGCTAAAAAGGATGAAGATGTTTTGGATGAGGAGGTAAATATAGAAGTCAAGAATAAAAAATATAGACCACCTGTAGTTGTTGTTATGGGACACGTCGATCATGGAAAAACAACCTTACTTGATGCTATTAGAAATACAGATGTTGCTATAAGAGAGAAGGGAGGTATTACTCAGCATATAGGTGCATATCAGGTAAGTGTTGATTTAAAAACTGAAAGTGGAATTAATAAAATTACTTTTATAGATACACCCGGCCATGAAGCTTTTTCAATGATGAGATCAAGGGGAGCTAGAGTGGCAGATATTGCTGTTTTGGTGGTGGCAGCAGATGACGGAGTAAAACCTCAAACAATTGAGGCTTTATCTCATATAAGGAGGTCCGAACTTCCATTTTTGGTTGCAATAAACAAGATAGATAAAGAAGAAGCAAATATAGAAAAGATTAAGAAAGAACTTTCAGAATTAAATGTTATTCCAGAAGAATGGGGAGGGGATGTTATCATGGTTCCCTTATCTGCCAAAACTAGCCAGAATATAGATAAATTTTTAGAATCTCTACTATTACTTTATGAAGTTGAAAAAGATAGTATAGTAGCTGATCCTGATGGAGAGGTTGTTGGTACTATTATAGAATCTCATGTTGACAAGGGGGCAGGGCCTGTAGCCACTGTTTTAGTTCAAAACGGGACACTTAAAGCAGGGACAGATATTATAGCCGGTGACGCAATTGGGAGAGTAAGGGTGATGAAAAATTGGAAAGGAGAGGTTGTGAAAGAAGCACCACCATCTTATCCTGTAGTGATTTTAGGATTTAAGAATGTACCCCAGGTAGGATCTATTTTGTATACCGCAAAGGACAAGGAGGATTTGAAGAAGAAACAAAGAGAGATGAGAAAGAGAGTGTCTGTAGTAGGATTTAAGAATAAAATTTTGTCTCAGAAGCGTAATCTTGACAACTGTTTAAATATTTTGATTAAGGCAGATGTTTTAGGATCTTTAGAGGCTTTGGAGGAGATGATTATAGATTTAGATAGTGATATACCTGAGGTAAAAATAAATATTATCAATACTGGTTTGGGTTTGATTACTGATTCGGATATACTTATGGCTGCAGGATCTGATGCGATTGTGCTTGGCTTTAATACAGAGATTTTAACAGAAGCACAAGAGCTGGCTATTTCAAAGAAAGTAGATGTAAAGACTTTTCATATCATCTACGATCTCTTAGATTACCTCAAGCAGAAATGTAAAGAGAAGATACAACCCAAGATGGTAAGAACAGAGACAGGAAAAGCAATAATTGCTAAGATATTTAGAAGAGAGAATGGTTTTATAATAGCAGGTATTAGAGTTAAAGAGGGTAGAATAGAGAACAAGACAAATGTTGATATATATAGGGGTGATAAAAAAATAGATTCAGCTTTTATAGATGAACTTCAGTCAGGAAAACAGGATGTTGGTGAAGTGGTAGAAGGTCAAGAAGGTGGGGTTAAACTTGTGGACGCAGATATTGAAGAAATACAAGAAGGTGATATAATGGTGTGTTTTAAGGAGGAGACTGAGGAAGTAGAAATATAAATTATGTACCATGATTTCTCATCTTTAACTAAATTAATATCACAATCTACAAGAATCTTGGTAGCCACTCATACAAGTCCTGATGGTGATGCGCTGGGATCTGTAAGCGCTTTTTTGGGGTATCTACAGTTTTTAAACAAGGAGGCAAAAGGATATTGTGCTGATAATATACCTGACAATTTTAAATTTCTTCCTTGGATCGCTACTAATGTGTTTTCTGATATATATGATGTGTTTAGATTTTCCCCAGACCTTGTTGTTTTACTTGATATATATGAGACCGATAGGGCAATAATCGATGAGTACCTAAACCATAAAAGTGGAGTCAGGCTTGCAACCTTAGACCATCATTTGGTCCCTTCGGAATATGATTTAAAAAAATTTGATTTTGTATTTATAGAGAGATTTTATTCATCTACAACTCATATACTAGCTGAGTATTTTGAAAGTTGTAATTTTCACCCGTCTTCTGATATTCTTGATAGTTTATTGTTTGGCATCATGACTGATACTGAGGTTTTTACAAATTCAGCAACTACAGATTATGTGTTAAAGACAGCGTATAAGTTGCTTAAACAGGGTGCTAGATTTTCCAGTTTGTTAGAAAGGATGAGAAGGTTTAGAACTACTCAGGATTTAAAAGAAATAGGAAAGATACTTGAAAGATTAATATTTAATGAGAAATATAAAGTTTTGATTGCTATAGTTGAAGAAGGTAAAGAGGATTTTGCAGGGGGTATAGCCAATTATCTTAAAAGGGTTTATGGTGTAAATGTAGTTTTTGTTATCAAGTCCTCATCAGACCAAATAAAAGTCAGTATGAGATCTCTTAAAAACAATATCAATGTTGCTGAGTTTGCACAAATTTTTGGGGGAGGAGGACACAAAATGGCAGCAGGATTTTCATTAAAAGGAATTCTTAATATGGATAAAAATAAAGCGTGGATTGAATAAAGCTTATTTTATTATTTTGTCTATAAGTCCGTATTTGAGGGCTTCTTCAGGACTCATAAAATTGTCTCTATCTGTATCTTTTTCTACTTTTTTTATGTCTTTACCAGTATGTTTTGATATTATAGTATTTAATTTATCTTTGATTTTTAATATATGTTCTGCATGTATTTTAACATCAGTTGCCTGCCCTTGCGCCCCTCCCATAACCTGATGAAGCATTATTTCAGAGTTTGGGAGTGCGTATCTTTTTCCTTTAGTTCCTGCAGTAAGCAGGACCGCTGCCATAGAGTAGGCCTGTCCTATGCAGATAGTGGATACATTTGCTTTTACATACTGCATTGTATCATATATTGCAAGACCTGCCATAACTGACCCCCCCGGACTGTTAATGTATATTTTAATATCTTTATCTTTACTTTGAGATTCTAAATACAGAAGCTGTGCTACTACCAAATTAGCAAGATGATCTGTAATTTCATCTCCTATAAATATAATTCTTTCTTCCAGTAGTCTGGAATATATATCGTAAGCTCTCTCAAATCTACCACTTTTTTCTATAACTGTAGGTATTAATATACTCATATTTTTATCACTTTAATTGTATATTTATATAATATGTTAAAATGTGTTTTTTTTCAATGTTTTCAAGGGGTTGATTTTAAATTTAAAATATGATAATTTCAAGTTATAAGGTTTAGAAATTAAATCCCTCTTAATCTCTGAGATTTATGTTAAATATAAGTATAAAATTAGAAGAATATATCGGCAGATACAGGCTGATATTTGGTAATAGTTGTCTGGTTTTTAGCAGGAAATTAGATATTTGGAGAATTTCTAGAAGTTTAGAAATAGAGAATTCAATACTTACGAACATATAATACAAGGGATTAAGAGCGGAATGGAGTTTATATATGACCAATAACCTGCTCATTATACTGTCCCTTGTTTTTGTTTTAGGGATAGGGTTTGGGTATGTTGTGAGATATTTGATAAGTAAAAGAAAGACCGAAACCGCAGAACAAAGAGCACAAGAAATGATTGAAGACGCAAAAAGAAAAGAAAAAGAAATTATTTTGGAAGCTAAAGATAAAGCACTCAAAATAATTGATGAGGCTAAAAAAGAGGAGAAAAGACAAAAAGAAGAGTTTGATAAACAAAGAAGGAAATTAGAGGAAAGAGAATCATTATTTGACAGAAAGTTGTTGGAATTGGAGGATAAGTTTTCTCAATTGTCCAAAAAAGAGCACAGTCTGGAAAAAGAAAGACAGGAGATAGAAAGTATTAAAAAACAGGAACTTGAAAAACTTCAGAATATTGCTCAGATGAGTAAAGATGAAGCTCTGGAGATGTTGCTGAAAAGAGTAGAAAATGAATATAGTGAAGATATAATGAATAGAATTAGAAAACTGGAAAAAGGTTTGCAGGAGGAATACGATAAAAAAGCTAAACATATTTTGGTTTCAGCTATGGAAAGATGTGCCAGTTCTGTGGCAGTAGAAACTACAATCAGCTCCTTAACTATTCCAAATGATGATATGAAAGGAAGGATTATAGGAAAAGATGGGAGGAATATAAAAACCATAGAACAGTTGACAGGGGTTGAAATTATAGTTGATGATACTCCTGAAACTATATTTATATCAGGGTTTAGCCCTATTAGAAGACAACTTGCAAAACTTGCTCTTGAGAAACTTATGGTTGACGGCAGAATACATCCGGGGAGAATAGAAGAGATGGTAGAAGCTGCCAAGGTTGATTTAGCAAGAGATATTAGACAGGCTGGTGAGGAGGCAGTATATGAACTTGGTATAGTTGGACTGGATCCTAAACTTGTCCAGATCTTAGGCAGGTTAAAGTACAGGACCAGTTATGGACACAATGTCCTTCAGCATTCAAAGGAGGTTGCATATATTGCATCATTTATTGCAGCCGAAATTGGAGCAGATGTATCTGTTGCTAAAAAAGGAGGGTTACTTCATGATATAGGAAAGGCTTTGGATCATGAGGTACAAGGGGGGCATCCTCAGATAGGTTATGATATTATGAAGAAATTTGGTCTTCCTGAAGAGATTGCTTACATATCATTAGGTCATCATGAAGATAATCCCAAAACTTTGGAAGCTGTTGTTGTAAAGGCAGCAGATGCTATATCTGGCGCAAGGCCGGGTGCAAGAAAAGATACTTACGAACAGTATGTCCAAAGATTGGAAGAGCTTGAAGGGGTTGCCTCAAGTTTTGAAGGGGTTAAAAAGGTTTATGCAATATATGCAGGAAGGGAAATTAGAGTATTTGTAGAACCAGAACAGATAGATGATTTGACAGCTAAAAAACTTGCAAAAAACATTGCTTCCAAAATTGAAGCAGAACTTAAGTATCCAGGAGAGATAAAAGTCACCCTTATTAGAGAGATGAGAATAATAGAATATGCTAAGTGATATATGAAAGTAATATTTTTTGGTGATATTGTTGGTAGTATTGGCAGAAAAGGGTTGAGACTTGCTGTAGCTGAGGTAAAACAGAAGATTAAACCAGATTTAATGATAGCTAATATAGAAAACCTTGCACATGGTAAAGGTGTAACAGAAAAGACGTTTCAGGAAATTGGTTCTCTTGGGATAGATGTGTTTACTTCTGGTAATCATATATTTAGAAAATCTGATTACAAAAAACTTCTTCCTACGAAAAAAAATCTATTAAGACCGGCTAATTTTACAGGGGATGTACCCGGCCATGGTTGGTGTATTCTTGAAGTAGGAAATATAAAAGTTGGAGTAGGAAATTTGCAGGGACGAGTGTTTATGGATATGTTGGTAGATGATCCTTTCAGAAAAGCAGACGAAATTGTAAGTCAGATGAAGGAACAAGGGGTTAAAATTATTATTATAGACTTTCATGCTGAGGCTACATCTGAAAAACAGGCTTTTGGCTGGTATATGGACGGAAAAGTATCAGCAGTGATAGGCACTCATACCCATATTCAGACAAATGACGCCAGAATTCTTCCCAGCGGCACTGCCTATATCACTGATGTTGGGTTTTGCGGCGCACAAAATTCTGTTTTGGGTGTAAAAAAGGAAGGACCTGTTAATATGTTTATCTCTTCCCTTCCTGTTCGTTTTGATATACCTGAGTCTGGATTAGTTTTGATAAATAGTGTATACTTAAATATAAATAAAAGTGGAAAAGCAACTTCTATTAAACCTATTAATTATAAGTTTTTAATATAAAAGGTCGTTATTTAAAAAATAGCTAAAATAAGCAAAAAATATGAGAAAACCACAATTAATATCATCTGTGGCACAGTACTCTGGTTTGGATGAGTCAGTTGTTCAGAGAGTCTTAAATGCTTTTGTGAATGTGGTTATAGATGCATTAAAAAAAGATGAGGAAGTGACGCTCACAGGATTTGGTACTTTTTCAGCACGGGTTAGAAAGTCAAGAATAGGTGTAAATCCCAGAAACCCATCTCAGTCAATTCAAATTCCTTCTGTAAAAGTTGCAAAATTTAAAGCTGGAAAAGCACTCAAAGATGCATTGAAGGCCAATCAGTCTACAAATCAAGAATCTGTTTTGTTGTCTGATTTTGATGATGATTAAATATTTTTATATAAATAAGTTATATATGACATGGGGCTTATCCTGAATTTTACAGGGACAAAGTCCTTGTGTTTAAATACTGTACAGAAAACTGATGATCAACTAAAATCCTGCTATAAAGCAGGATTTATTTTTAGTATTTCTAAAGTCAAACAATTTATTGAGTTGAGAACTGAAATAAATTATTTTATCATTTGATAAATTTGGAATTAATTGAAAGTAGAGTTTAATATTTTATTGGTTGATATTTGCTGTGAAACTGAGGGGACTTGCCCTGTTATACAACAGGGCACCCTGTCGGATGACAGGGTGAACCCCTTTCTTTTATACAAATTTGTTATCAGATTATTTATCTATAGTGGACCTGAGGGGACTTGCCCTACCATTCGATAGGGCTCTTACTTGACTTTTTACAAAGCTTTTTTGTTACCGTGATGTTAATATTTTATATACCTGTATTGTGGACCTGAGGGGACTTGAACCCCTGACCTCTTGCATGCCATGCAAGCGCTCTAGCCAACTGAGCTACAGGCCCTTATAAGATAAATCCTAAACTCTAAATTCTAAATAACTATCTAATTCACTCAATCCTGTCGGATAACAGAATAGTCAACTGAGCTACAGGAACCAATAAAGACAAATTCTAAATCCAAAATTTTAAATACTAAATAATAATTAAATTGTTATTTTTTATCTTATTGGCTTGGTAATTTCAAATCAAACTATAACTTGGGGTGGCTAACGGGAATCGAACCCGTATCACTGGTTCCACAGACCAGTGCTCTAACCGTTGAGCTATAGCCACCGTAGATAAATTTACGAATTTTCAACTTACAAATTTACTAATGAATTCTTCAAGATATCAATTTCAATAGTTTAAACTAAAAAACATGAAATGATTTGAAACTTGATATTGATAGTAATTATTTGAGAATTGTAGACTGAAAATTGGATAATTAATTATCCTCTGATGTATTATATTTTTACCTCTTTATTAGTCTTTTGTCAATTGATTTTCAGGTGTAGATGAGGAATATTTAGATTTATCTATTTGTTTTTGGGTTATGAGCAGGTAGATTATATCTAAAATTCCAAAAGTATTCAATACTAAAAGTATTATAAACCATATTTTTTGTTCAAGTCTGGCTGATCTCCACAGTGCCATTCCTTTCCAGATAAGCGACCAGACCATTAGAAGAATAAACAAAGGATTTGATAGCATTGATTCAAAATTATACATATATTTATATTTAATTATAATTATTTTTTAATAAGTGAGTTTATTTTTTCTACTACATCGGTTGGTGTGGTGTCAGCTTTTACCAGATAATCTGTTGCACCAAATTGTTTACCTTTTTGTTTGTCTTCGTTTTGGCCAAGGTTGGTCAACATGATAATGGGAGTGTTTTTAAATCCCTTTGTTTCTCTCAAGTTTTTGAGTACTTGAAATCCGTCTATTTTTGGAAGCATTATATCAAGCAGAATTATATCTGGTTTTTCAGATTTAGCTTTTTCCAGTCCTTCCTGTCCATCAGCTGCTTTGACAACCTCAAAATTTTCTTTACTCAGCTTTAGACTATACATATCAAGAAGGGTTTGTTCATCTTCAACTATGAGTACTTTTATTTTCTTCATAATTATTACAATTAATTTAATTATTTTAGCATTTTTACGCAAGAATTTCAATTTTGATTTCTGTGCCTACCTATAAATTTTATAGGTAAGATAAATGTGAATACAGATCCCCTGCCTACACCTTCACTTTCAACCCAGATTTTACCCTTGTGTGCTTCTATGATTTTTTTAGCTATAAATAGCCCAAGTCCAGAGCCGCTTGGTGATATTTCACTTACACCTTTTGCTCTTTTGAATTTACTGAAAAGTTCATCTATTTCTTCTTTATCTATACCTATTCCTGTGTCTCTTACCTGTACTCTGGCATGGGAATTTGTTTTTTTGACAGTTATCTCTATTTTTCCTTCAGGTGTATATTTGATAGCATTGTCTATGATATTGACTACAACATCTTTTATTTTGTCACTGTCTGCGTCTACTATAATATCTTCTTTGGGTTTGTTGAGTATTATTTTAATGTTTTTGTTTTGAGCTGTGGGTGCAAGCTCTTCCACCACATCATTGATAAGTTCACAAAGATTAAAAGGAGAATTATTTATGAACAGTCTTCCAGATTCTATTCTGGATACATTGAGGAATACCTGTACCATTCTGATAAGCCTGTCTACCTCTGTTTTTACTCTCTTGAGTACATCCATTTGCTCATCAGTGAATTTTCCAAAATCACCGTCTAAAATCATGGACATATATCCTTTTATACCTGACAGCGGAGTTCTCAGCTGGTGTGAGGCAATAGATAAAAACTCTGTTTTGAGCTTATCAAATTTTCTTAACTGTTTGTTTTTTTGTCGCAGTTCTTTTGAAAGAATTTCCAACTTTTCTCTTTGATCTACTTCTTTATAAACACTGTTTATAAGGAAGTAACTAAACACCGAGACTGTAAGAAGAACAAAACCGTTTAGTATAATTGAAGGTAGTGTGGTTGATGATATTAGTTGGATTATAAGTACGGTAATGAGTATTATAACAAACAGTTCTGTTAATATAACTTTAATATCAAAAAGCCTGTATTTTAATATAGCTATAAATATAGTTATAACCAAAATGATAGTGAATATAGGACCAAGCCATGTGTATTGAAATATGCCAAAATAGGGAAGTATAAGATTAGTGATTAGTGCCAGAGTTGTACTTGTTACAGAACCTATAATAATAGAAATGATTTGGTTTTTGAATTCTTTTTTGGATTTTAAAAACTGGTTGTATAAAAAATAAAAACCGAGTAAAAATCCTATTAATAGAGTAATTTGATATATGATATACCCTTGATTTATTTCATAAACTATATTTATTGTTTTGCCTATGATTTTATCAGTAAAGATTACATAGTAAGATAAAAGTATATATATTAATATAGTACTAAAGTAAAATATTTTATTTGACATTATCCTGATGGGAAAATTTGCAGAAAAGTATAGAAAAACAATCATTATAGATAAAGCAGAGAAGTGAGTTATCTTCACCCATGGGAGATGCAGAGGAAAGTTTGTATCATAAAATCCTACTATAGCTACACTCCAAAATGAAACAAAAAAAGCAACCAAAGCAAATAAAATATTGGTTAACTTATTTAATCCCCTAGATAAAATAATAATTCCTAAAAGAATATTTAGAATAACAGCTAAATATAAAACAGGGATAGTAATGTTAACACCCATATAAATGATATAATTTTATTTTATTATAGCAAGATTCTATTTTTTTATCTATTATAAATATCATTTTATAAGTGGATATTAACGAATATTAAGAAAAAGAAATACTTTGTTGTTTTGTGTGAGTGGTTCTTTTGGGTTAATAAGTGTTTAGAAGAAAATAAAATTATCAGAAGATTAAAATATGGAGAGTGATTTACTAATTCGTTTTTCTAGCATAATTAAGGATGGCTTGGTTGGAGTAAGTTGGTATGTCAGGTGATATATCTACAAACCCTGCTTTTTCAAGATATTTTTTTTGTTCTTCAGGTTCAAAAAAGTCATACCCCCCGCTTTTGTTTTCTTTTTTAATCAAAAAGTTATAGTAAAATATTTTAAGAGTAGGAATTATAAATTTTATAATTTGTTTTATAGTGTATATATATCCATATGATTTGATGCTTTCTTTAATATGGTCTGAGTATATTTTGACTGGTTTAAATCCTTTTTTAATGTTTGATATTACTATAACACCACCTGGCTTTAGTACTCTGTATAGTTCTTTATAAACAAATTCTCTTTTGAATCTTGGTATAGTATAGAGGACATTATTAGATACTATTTTATCAAAATAGTTATCTGGAAAAGGTAAAGGGTCTGTGATGCTTCCAACTATGACTTCACCTTTTGGTTTTTTTGATTTGTGCATTTCCACACCTTCTTTTGATATATCTATACCATATACCACTGCTCCGCCTTTCTCGATTTTTACTGCAAGATTTCCTGTTCCTGAACCTGCATCCAAGATTTTATCTTCTGGATTTGGTTGAGCATGCTTTATAATAGTTTGTATAAGATTCTGGTACGGTATTAAGTTGTTGAGAGTATCATAAACTGTGAAGTATTTTTTCCAGAATTGCGAATCTAATTTTGATCTACTTCTTTTGAATATAAAATTTGTTATAAGGTTGTTTTTCAGATAATAGTGGTTGTCATCAATTTTTTTAAAAATGATTTTATTATTTAAAAGTTTATTAATATATACCTTAAAGTCTTTTAGATGGAACCACACAGGTACTACAGGATCTTTTTTTTGTGAAAAGTATTTATATAAAACATCGTTTTCATTAATCTGAAAATCTGAGTATTGTATAATATGAAAAGGCATTTTTCTTTTCTTCATTTTATTTTTTAGAGAAGTTTTGATGAAAGCCAGAGCTGTATTTATGTTATTCTTTGATGTGTAGTCAACAATACAGGAAATTAAAAAAAACATTACTATCCCTTGGGGCAGGTAAGTATATTCTACAGGATTATATTTGTCTATAACAAGTCTTCCTATTTCGCATTTTTGATTGGCAGCAAGGTGAGATAAGTCGGGTTTATCGAACTTATAATATTTTTCAGTTGGGAGCGGATTATCATGTATAACTCTAACACTCCCTACTATGTGGTTGTCTATTTTTGCAATAAAATATATACATTTATTATTGGTGTCATATTCATCTTTTTCTTGTTGGTCTGTATATTTATGTGATTCTATATAATTTTTTTGGCTGTAAATTTTAAACCTAAGTTTAAACATTTTTTCCAGTTCTTCACTGGAATCGGGTATACCGAAATATATGGTTATGGTATTTTTGATATTGCTAATTTTTAAATCCACTTTTTTTAAGACTTTCATAATGATCTTATTTAAAGTTTCTTAATTCATCGAGCATTGTTTTAACCTTTTTCATTATTTGACTGGCTATTTGTTTATAGATCTGTACTTCGTCCATGTTTTTATCAATTTCTTTTTCTATATCTGTGTATTTGATAGGTTTGCCAATATAAACTTTAATATAATGTTTTCTTTTGAAGAAACTTACAATGTTAAGATTATGTATGGGAGATATAGCGACGGGTATTACTATGGCTTTTGTGGCATACATTAAATACCCCACTCCACCTCTAGCCGGTTGTATTTCACCATTTAAGGATCTTTTCCCTTCAGGATATATTATCAGAGGGTTGTTGGAGTTAAGGATTTTGATATGTGTAGATAATGATTTTTGGTAATCTTTAATCCCTTTTTTTATAGGAAATGCTCCAAGCATTTTAAAGAAGAATCCGCCATATATTATATATTTCCAGCCAAAATTCTTATAATATCTTTTTTCTAATGACACAAAATACATCGGAGGAGCGATAATAGAAGGTGGTATTGAAAATGGTATAAGTATGGAATCAAGTTCATTAGTATGATTTGCAGCAAATATTATTTTTCTGTACTGTGACCCCTTTAAATATTTGATATTTTCTATTCCATATATTTTTAAATGACCAAAAAAATATAGCAGAGGACCAAAAATAATCCTGATAAGAGTGTGAAGTATTATTATAAACGGTTTATATATCTGGAATTCATACATATTTTTGATATTATCTTAAATAAAGTTTATCATATTTTACACAAAAATCAATAAAATAACAGAAATATGTATTTGGAAGAAAAAGGTAAATTTCGTCTTTCAAATAAAGAACTTGTTAGAAACGCTAAGTCTCTGGGGCTTAATTTTGAATATGACAAAGCACTCTTTTGGAAATTTTCTTGCTATACTTTGGAAAATCTCATAGGTCTTTATGTAGAGTATAAAACCAAAAAACTTATTTATTCATTATTAAACGAAGAGGAAAAAGCAAAATGGAGACATGATAAGGGGTTTAGACATCAGATTTTAAGGCAGGCCAGAAGAAATTTTGAAAGTAACAGATTTAGAGATATTTTTAAGATAAAGACTACTATTTTAGGTAACAAACGCTCTGATTTAGTATCTACAGTATATGAAAACATTGCGATTCATATGGCTCTGGATACTTCTTACAACGCACTTCAGCATTTTGAGGTAAATGGTAAAAAAATATATGCTTCTCTTGAGAAAGATCCTGATATAATAGCCAAGTTTTATTTTTCCCGTGAACAAGCGCAATCTGTAAGAAACAGGTTAAGGATAGTCAGGTATTTGTTTAGAGAATATGCTCTGAGGGGTAAAGTATATTCTATAGCTGCAGCCACAGGTCAGGCATTAATTCTTGCTGCATATGATTTGGTAAAGTCAGGGTTCCACGATTTTCATATTGTTTTGACAGATATGCACAAGCAGGCATTTGAGAGAGCTGGAGAATTAGCTGAAATGCAGAAGTAGCTGATAAAGTAGAATATAAAAATATTTCCATAGAGGATTTGCTGAAATCCGAGATAGAAGATAATTCTTTGAATGCTGTAGAAATTGTAGGTATATTTGAGTATTTGCCTGATGATATGATACTAAAAGTTCTTAGTTGGACTTTTGATAAAATTAAAAAAGGAGGTAGGATAGTGATTTCAGGTATGAACAGGAATATTCATGCCAAAATTTTAGAAAAGGTTTTGAATTGGGATATATGCTATAGAAGACCTGAAGAAACTTATAATTTAATTGAGATATCGTCAAAGGGTACAGACTTTAAATGGAGTGCCTATATGGAACCTTGGCAGATTCACTATATATTTTATGTGGAAAAAACTTAATTTTTTTCTCCCCTTTCCTCTATTTTCTTTTTCACTTTTTCTACAACCTCATGAGGCATGTATAATACCTTAAGCAGATAGTCGTCAGCTCCCATATCTTTTATTTTCTGAACGTCCTGCTCCTCAGACAAATTTGTCCAGACAATAACGGGCGTATGTTTCAGTTCAGGATCAGTTTTTATCTCTGCTAGAATTTTAAACCCATCCATGTTTGGCAGCATGATGTCTAAAAGGATAACATCGGGTTTAAATTCTCTTATAGTATCCATGCATTTAGACCCATCATTCACCACCCTAACTTCAAATCCTTCCTGCTCAAATTTTAATTTATATACATTTGCAAGGTCACCATTATCTTCTGTTATAAGTATTTTATACATATAGAAGAAATTATTTATCTGTATTAATTATATATCCTATTTTTGTAAAAGTAAACCTCATTTTTTATTCAATGTTGTTTTCAATTATACAATCATAATTGGATTTGCTTTTAAATTACTTAATGTTATTGTTATAAAAGTATTAAATTCATATTTTAAAGCGTTTCACTAAGTGTTGAATGAGATCGGACCTGCCATAAAAAATTTGGACACCCTAAATTGAAAGATTCAACCTTTAAGGTTAAAATAATATAAACATATTGATATAGTGTATAAATTAACAAAGGGTGTCTATGGTTATTAAAAGGAGATACAGCCATTACACATCACAAACCAAATTCAAACTAATAATTCAGATAATAACCAAACAGAAAACACAGGCTCA
>WFTA01000004.1 GCA_015485715.1 Patescibacteria group bacterium | reverse complement strand
CCCCACTTTTTGAGGTAAATCTTGCTATAAAACCATAGGGTGTATAATTTGATTTAAAGCAACATATCTGCAGATAATGTTGAAAAGTGGAGCTGGATGGAGCTTGACAAGTTGACCAATATACAGTGTCAAAGTCAAAACTATCATTATTGTTATTTTGGATTTGGGGCTTGGGATTTTATTTGACATTTGGATTTTGGTATTTGGAATTCTTATGTTTAGGATTTAGAATTTAGGATTTAGGATTTATAAAAACTATATCTTTCCTCTCTTCAACACCTTAATTTCATATCTCTTTGACCTTAATGCTTTTCTTAGATACTTCACTGCCTTATCAGGGTATACTGCCTCTCCGCAAGTAAACATATCCACAGCCATGTACCTGTACTCAGGCCAGCTGTGGAAAGAAAAATGAGACTGAGATAAAAGATATACTCCTGTAAGTCCCTGTGGTTTAAACCTATGAATTTTCTTTCCTACTATATTGACCTGAGCTATCTCAAGTGCCTGCGAGATTGATTGTAAAATGAACTCATTGTCTGAGATTCTCCTTACAGAACACTCATAAAACTCAGCGATTATATGCATTCCAAGGTAGTTTGTCATAAGCAGATATCATAATTATCCACAATAAATTTCAGATAATAGTATTATAGCAAAACAAGCAGAAAATCCAACTCTTGACCATCTCTCTCTCTGCTAAAATGATAAAAATTAACTGAAAAATATGGAAAAAGAAAAATCATCACAAAATGAAGAAATTATTAAAGGATACCAATGTCCTCACTGTGGAAGATTTTTTCGCAGTGGAGCAGTTATATTCTTTCACCTCTTAATATGCCCTGCTCAAAAAGAAAGGAAAAAAGATAAAGAAAAATAAAATTATTTCTTAATCTCACCTGACATACTCTTAGCAGCCATCCATGCTAGTTTGAAGATAAGCCTGAAAGTATTTGCGACTTCTTGGGATTCTACAATAAGCCCAAGCATCTCTTTTGATGTAAAAGACATTATAGCCACTCTGTTAGTATATATATTAAGTTCTATAGTAAAAGGAAATTCTCTTTCGGGCACAATAACAATCTCTCTTTTGTGTTTTTTATCTAATTTCTTAAGACTTTTCGCGCTTTTAGTACTGGGTGCTATTACTTTTGCATACACATTTTTCTTAACTCTGAGAGGTATATAATATTTGTGAAGCCATTTTTTCAATTCAGGATCAAGTTTACCATAACCTGTAAATGCTAATATTTCTTCTCCTTCTCGTAAGGTATCTTCATATATCTTCTTTATCCCTTCCAATCCTTGATAAAAAAACACTCTTGGTTTACTACTAAGCACATTATATATAGATTCCAATTCAGGCAACAATTTCATCATCTCGTTTAACTGGTGCTCTGCTATCATCTTTCTGTCTAAAATCACATCAAGTAATTTATGAGGGATCTCTGCCACTATCACTCTCCTCTTACCTCTTACCTCTTCTGATAAAAGCTTTTGTGCTATAAGTTTTTCTACTATCACATGAGTGGTTATTCTCTTTACCCCTGCTCTTTGAGATATTTGCTGGACTGTGCCTTCTCCAAGCTCTAATGTTGCTATGTATACCTTTGCTTCGTTCTCATTTAGTCCTAATTTTTGTACTCTTTTTACTAAATCCATATATTAAGAATTAATTATTAGTTGCAACCACTACGCAAATTGGTTTATCACTGGTATGTAGATTATGAAAAATAAATTCTTGTGTTAAACCTGATTTATATATAATATCTTCCACCTCTTCCAATGTACATCTGGTTGATATAACCACCATGGCCTTTGAGCCTTTTGGATAATTTCTTTTTACTCCTTTATATTCTAACACAACATCATTTAAAAATTCAACTTCTATTCTTACTCCTTTATCTTTCTCTGACAACTTTCCTGATACTATATTTACTTTTAAATCTTCATCATTTAAGTGAAAAGTGTAGGTAAAAAGGCGAGTAATAAAATCTATATCTAATTTAGTTAAATACTGTTCTGGCATCTTTTCTACTAAAAATTTAGACTCTTCATTATGGTCCTTAGTAAGACCAAAACTTACTATCAAAACATCATGTTTTCCCATCACACTTTTAATTTTCCCCAAAATCTTTATTTGTTCATCATGAGTAAAATTATTTATTGTCGTACCTAAAAACAAAAATATCTTTCCCTCACCATCTATTCGAGAAATATCACCTATCAACCTTACTATTTCTCTAAAATCACCCAACAGACCCCGAATATCAACCTCTTTACCTATGATACTTTGTATATTCTTAGATGCACTTGCAATCATAGTTAAAGATATGTCTACGGGAATATATTTAATTCCTTTATTTTTGGATTTTTCTAATAAATATGCTACAACAGGAATACTATGTAACGCATTACCTGGTCCCAGATCAACTACTACTGGCTCGTTATTGGCATTTAAAACTCCCTCAAATAATTCCTCTAAATTATGAGTATTATCTTCTAAGATCGTTTTTATCTTTCCTGGAAAATTATGTTGAGGAGTTTGGGTTAATCCCAAATATTTATCTGCTCCCTCTTGTACATACAACAATGATTCATCAAAAACCCCTGTTTTAATCCCTTGCTGAATTGCCTTATCAATTTTTTCACTACTTATTTCAGTTTTTACCTGAAAACCAGTATCTAGAAAACCTAAAACTTTTTTAGGATTAAATAAACTTTCTATCTGCTCTTTAATCTTTGTTCTTATCCTCTCAAATAAAAACCATCTCTGTTCGTTATGCACTCCATATTTAGGTCCGAAATCTATATTCAACCCTAATATTTCTTTCACCCCATCACTTATATTTATCCTATCTGTTAAACTAGGAAGCTCCTCTCCCCTAAGTTTAAGATATAATGATTCACAAGGGTGTATAATAATAGTAGTACTATCTAAAATTCCTTTTAAATCAAGTTTCCTCCAGTCGTGTAATGCATGATTATTCAAGTACATTTCATACATCCACTCTATAGTCACAGGATTATTTGTAAATGGTAATTTATCTAAAGTTAAAGTACCTGTTACATTCCAAACACTAGGATGCTCTAAAACTCCCTTTTCATTAACAGGATGCTTGTTAATTTTGCTAATTTTAACATTAAATATTTCAACTCTTTCAAAAAGGTGTTTAAAGTAAAATTCACATAAATATAAATAAAGAAAGCCCAAGACTATCTTGGCTGGTTTTAATTTTGTTTCTGTATTTAGGGACTGTATCTCAAATGTCATACCTAAATTATACCACAAATCCTCCCAAAAGTCCAGATTTTATTTTTTATAAAACAAAAGAGCTGTTGGAGTACCCAACAGCCCTTTAAAGACTAATTTATCCAATACCTACTCATATCCTGTAGTCTTTGAACTTATCTCTTCTATATTACCATTAACATCCACTATACAAGTCGTGATTCTCTTTTGAACACCATATTTCATACCACCAATTCCT
>WFTA01000003.1 GCA_015485715.1 Patescibacteria group bacterium | reverse complement strand
TTACATTTTGATCTACTTCCTCTATAACCTGTCTGTATATCTCCAACAAGGTAGCGTCATCTACCTGATCAAGCTGCTCTTTGGTAAGTTGTCCTGTATCAAGCAGTATCTCTCTTAATCTCTGTGGATCAGGATTTTCCAGATCCATTCCGGCAAAAGGATTATCAAATTGTGCGCCATCATCAGGCTTTATATCACTAAAAATTTCTTCTTCACTGCCATCTTCAGGAACAGCCACATCACAATTTTCTCCTTTGGGACAATTAGGATCTGTTCCCTGATCTATTTCTTCCTTATCTGATATACCATCTGAATCTGTGTCAGGAAGATAAGGTGATGTATTGTAAATATTTAGCTCCTCAAAATCAGATAATCCATCCTGATCTGTATCAAGACTCTTCTGATATTCAATTTGAAAATCTTCTATCTGTTCTGCTGTCTCTAAGGCTTCCTCTCTTTTTTGCGCTGCTTCCTTGGACGGATTTAAAATATAATTATTTAACTCTACAATATTTAAAATTAGAACAGCAAAACTCACCACAACAATAAACCCAAACATATAAACTCTGCTGTATTTGGAAATATGGCTTCTCATATATACAAATCATTATTCTTGGTCAACTGAGAAATCAAAACCTTGTCCTGCGGATTTTGTGTATTCTCATTTGCAGTGTCCTGACCATTGGAAGCAGTTGAAGCTGCCAGATCACCACTGTTATCCCACTCATTATCTGGAATATCTTTTGATGGCGGATTTGGTTTGCTATTGTGATATTGATCCAAATCTGCAGCATCAGTTCTGTTTGTGTGTAATATGTCTTGGAAATAATTAGTCTCCTTTACAAGACGTACTATATATTCAACTTCTTCAGCAGTGTAATATCTCCAGCCGCGTGAATCGCGTCGTGCTTTTGGGATAAGACCCATCTCTTCCCATCTAAGCAGAGTAGTTTTGTTTCTGTCTATTCTCTTTAATATATCGCTAATTCTATAATATCCTGCTATCATAGTTCGTATAATATACAAATTAATTATATAAATAAAAAAATACCCAAAAAATGGGTATATTTTGATAACAAATATATAAATTGTATATTTGTTGACATCATTTTTGTTTTTATTTTTGTTTTATTTTAGTGTTTTTAAAGTATACCACTATTCCAGTATACTATCTTAAGTATACACTATTTTTCCTATTTTGTCAAGCTTTTTAATATATAATAAATTATGCTAAAATTAATATGTAATTTACAAATAAATATGACTGATATTGATTCTATAAAAAAATTAAAAAATCAAAAAACCCCAAAATCTCGTCACCCCATATCCAGACAAACCAGTGCAGCAAAGCATAGATATCTTACAATATTTATAATAATTGCTGTTGTTTTAACATCAGTGATTGCTGCATGGGATATATTAATTAATATCAAAAAAATTCGCAGTGATTCCCAGTCATTTAAAATTATCGATGCTGAGAATGAAATAAAAACAATTAAAAAACAATTAAACAAAGTCATCCAAAAAGCACAACAAATCAAGAAAACAACTATTACTGTAGTAAATACAGAGCAAGCCACAACAACACCAACCACAACAATTATCAATACACTAATAGAAAAAATAGGAGAACAAATTTCCACAACAACACCAACCTCTACAAATCCATCAAATTGATATTGCAAATTATAATTAAAAAATATACAATAAAACCTATGGCTAAAAAGAAACAAGAACAGACAACAACTGAAGATAATAATATAGGAAAAGTTGAATTCGTTCCAATTGTAGAAGAAATGGAAAAATCATATCTTGACTATGCGATGTCAGTTATAGTATCGCGTGCACTTCCTGATGTAAGAGACGGCCTCAAGCCTGTACACAGAAGAATACTCTACTCCATGTGGGAGATAGGTCTCAGGTCAAATGCAAAATTCAGGAAATCAGCAACAGTTGTAGGGCAGGTAATGGCCAAGTATCATCCTCACGGAGATGCAGCTATATACGACTCTTTGGTCAGAATGGCACAGAATTTCAATATGCGCTATCCTCTGGTATGGGGGCAGGGAAACTTCGGATCTATAGATGGCGATAGTGCTGCTGCCATGAGATATACAGAAGTAAAGCTAATGCCTTTGGCAGAGGAAATGCTTGCTGATATTGAAAAAGATACAGTTGATTTTTCTCCTAATTATGATGCGACTCAAAAAGAGCCAAAAGTTCTGCCTGCTAAAATACCACAATTGCTTATTAATGGAACAGTGGGTATTGCAGTTGGAATGGCAACCAACATACCACCCCATAATCTAGTCGAGGTTGTGGATGCAATCTGCTTCCTTATTGACAATCCCACAGCTCTGGTAGATGATCTTATGAAATATATTCAAGGTCCTGACTTTCCAACAGGCGGGCACATATTTGATGTTGAGGCTATTAAGGAGGCATATTCTACTGGGAGAGGCAGGATTGTAATGAGAGCTGTATCTGAAATTGTAGAAAGAAAAAACAAAAAAGGAGAATATGATATCGTTATAACAGAACTTCCATATCAAGTAAACAAAGCTACCCTGCTTGAAAAAATTGCTGAACTCGTAAAAAACAAAAAGATAGACCACATCAAAGACCTCAGAGATGAATCTGACAGGGAAGGAATGAGGATTGTAATAGAACTCAAAAAAGGAGCATATCCTAAAAAAATCCTTAATCAACTGTATAAATACACCCAGCTTCAGGATACTTTTAACTTCAATATGGTTGCTCTTGTTGACGGGATCAAACCGCAAGTATTGGACTTAAAATCAATACTTTTTGAGTTTATCAAACACAGACAGACAGTTATCAAAAGAAGATCAGAGTACGAGCTTCAAAAAGCCAAAGAAAGGGCCCATATTTTGGAAGGATTAATGCTGGCACTAAACAAAATAGATGCAGTGATTAAGACTATTAAATCTGCAAAAGACAATGATGATGCCAAAGCAAAACTTGTTAAGAAATTCAAACTTACGGAACTTCAAGCTCAGGCCATATTGGAGATGAAACTCAGACAACTTGCAAGTTTGGAAAGATTAAAAATAGAAACAGAACTCAAAGAAAAAAGAAAATATATCAAATATCTTGAAGGCTTGCTTAAAAGTCAAAAAAAGATGAATGAAGTTATCAAAGAAGAACTTCAGGAAATAAAAGAAAAATACGGCGATGAAAGAAGGACCAAAGTATTTTCTCAGCCTGTTGATAAATTCAGTCAGGAAGATCTTATCCCTGATGAAAATACCATTATAATCATGACTAAAGATGGATACATAAAAAGGCTATCACCTGATACATTCAAAACACAAACCAGAGGAGGAAAAGGCATCATAGGTCTGACTACCAATGAGGAAGACACAGTAAGCCATTTTATATCAACAACAACTCACAAAGATGTGCTCTTTTTTACTAATAGAGGAAGGGTTTTTCAAATAAAGGCATATGAAATACCAGTATCATCAAGAACCGCCAAAGGACAGGCTATCGTAAACTTTCTCCAACTTGATCCCAATGAATATCCAACCTCCATACTCACTGTTAGTAAAAACGCTGCTAAAGAATATCTGATAATGGTAACCAAAGAAGGAACCGTCAAAAAAGTATCTTTTGACCAGTTTAAAAATGTAAGAAGATCAGGACTTATTGCCATCAGATTAAACAATCAAGATGAGCTCAAGTGGGTAGAGACTGTCAAAAAATCAGATCTTGTTATGATTGTATCAGCCAACGGACAGGCTATTATGTTCGATGAAAAAAATATAAGAAGCATGGGCAGACAGGCTGCGGGTGTAAGAGGTATCAGACTCAAAAAAGGAGATTTTGTGGTAGGTATGGGAGTGGTATCAAAAAATGATGTAAAAAACTCCACTTTCTTAGTCATATCTGAAAATGGTTTTGGTAAAATGAGTAAACTAAAAGATTACAGAATTCAATCCAGAGGAGGTTCTGGTATTAAAACAGCATCCATTACCTCAAAAACCGGAAAATTAGTAGCAGGTTTTATAATCAACATGGAGAAAATTCTTGAAAGCAAAAAAGGAGATCTTATCATCATATCCCAAAAAGGACAAGTAATAAGAATAAGCTTAAAATCAATCCCAGTTCTGGGAAGAGCAACTCAAGGAGTAAGGCTTATGAAATTTAAAATATCAGACGACAAAGTAGCCAGTGTCACTATTGTATAGAGTGTTCTCTCTTGATAAAATAGATTTATACATCCACATCATGATAACGACAATTTTTATGTCTTGTAAAAACAAAATTATGAAATCAGAACCATTTCACTATGATAAAAACACAGACTCTAAATCTGTGTTTTTTTATTTTAACATTTAACTCACCTTATTTATGCCAAATACTCAAACCAAAACCTGCCAATCCTGCAACAACAGCTTTACATTGAGAAATTCTAAATACTAAATTCTAAATCCTAAACAATAACAACAAATTATCCGATTTACGAATTTTCAATTTACAATTAATTCCTTAATTTTCCAATGAATTAAATTCCCCAATACTGCAGCATACATCAGTCTTATAGTCTAAACCATTAAAACATTAAATCATTGTAAATTCATTGTAAATTAGTTATTGAAAATTGGAGAATTGTCTTTGGTTGTTTTCGGGATTTTGGGTTTGGCACTTATCAGAATGTGCGCCTATAGGCTTGACATATACAGGTCAATTCTGCTATTATTAATATGCATTTAGCGATTTAAGGCTTGATTGAAAGGCAATATTTTTTTATTGCACAATCAAGCTTTAAATCTGTCTTATAAGTAAAATATAAATATGTCAGTACCAGCAAAAAGAAGATCACGCTCTAAAGTTAGAAGAGCAAGAGCAAATAAACACATAAAACCATCTACTCTTTTTCCCTGTCCTGAATGCAAAACACCTAAGATGCCTCATATAGCGTGTCAAAATTGCGGCAAATACAAAGGGAAGGAGGTTATAAATACAGCCAAAAAAGTACAAAAAAAATTAGCACATAAACATCATTAATTTTTTAATTATGTCTGGAAGACATTTAGGAAGAACAGTGGTTTTACAAACATTGTTTGAATGGGATTTTAATAAAAAAAATCAGTCACCTGAGAAACTCTTGGAAAAAAATTTAAAAGACTTTGCACCCAATTTTAAAGAGAAAAATTTTACCCAATCACTTCTGGGAGGTATTATAGATAAAATAAATGAAATAGACCAGATAATAGAAAAGTATGCACCAGAATGGCCTATTGAAAAAATCACAATCATAGATAGGAATATCCTCAGAATTGGTATATACGAGCTTTATTTTAGTCCTGAGGTTCCTCCTAAAGTGGCTATAGATGAATCTATAGAACTGGCAAAATCATTTGGCGGTGATTCTTCTTATAGATTTATCAATGGAGTACTGGGATCTATATATAAAGATATTACCACCTCAGTTGAAGATATTAACAAAAGACTCCACGATATCAACATCTCCTCAAACATCAAAGAAGTATCTGTAGGTGCCGTAGTATACAGAAAAGAAGGAGATAAAATATTTTTTGTACTAATAAAAGATGCTATTGATAAATGGACGTTTCCTAAAGGTAAAATAGGTCTTGAAAACCCTAATGAAACCATCAAAGAAGCTATAGAAAGAGAGGTGGAAGAGGAGACTAATATCAAAAAACTTAATATTAAAAAATACATAGATTATCTTGATGTTACAGTCAATCAGCCCAAACAGCCACCTTATAGGAAAAGAATTCTTTATTACTTGGCTGAAACTGGCCAAAAAGATATTAAATATGAAGATAGTGTTACTGTAAAAGACGCACAGTGGTTTGAAAAAGATGAGGTTGAAAAAGTACTTGGCTACAAAGAAGCCAGATCTCTCTTTAAAAAAACACTTCGCATTATGGATAAAATTAAAGACTAACCTATGTCTAAAAATATTGAGGAACTAGAAAAAATACTAAATATTAAATTCAAAAACAAAGAGCTTCTATACAGAGCTCTGGTTCACAGATCATATATAAACGAGCACCCAGAAATCAAACATCATAACGAAAGACTGGAATTTCTCGGAGATGCAGTAATAGAACTTATAGTAACAGAGTATCTCTTTACCCATTATGATAATCCCGAGGGAGAGCTTACCAACTGGAGAGCAGCTTTGGTCAATGCCAAAATGCTGTCTAAAGTAGCTCAAAAACTTAACTTTCAGGATTTTATTATGCTTTCAAAAGGTGAAGCAAATGATAATAACCCCAAAGCCAAGCAGTACATACTTGCAGATGCCTTTGAAGCTGTAACTGGCGCCATATACCTAGATCAAGGATATGATGCAGCCAAAGACTTTATTCTCAGAAATGTTGTATCCGAGCTTCCTTACATCCTCCAAAACGAGCTATATATAGATGCTAAAAGTAAATTTCAGGAACTATCTCAGGCTAAGACAGGAATCACGCCTACCTATCATGTACTTGAAGAAACAGGTCCAGACCACAACAAGCACTTCAAAGTAGGCGTATACTTAAATGAAGACCTGATTGCAACAGGAGAAGGATCTTCCAAGCAAGAAGCTCAGATGGATGCAGCCCGTAATGCACTTAAAATAAAAAACTGGAAATAATCTTACCGTTTAAAGCCTTATACACTATAAAGAAATAAATTACCCCGGGCGATATATGGGGATTTTTTTGAATTAAATCAATGATAAATAAGATCATCTCCTGCAAAAATCTCTATAGAGCTTTTCTTTTGCAGATTTAGACAAAGAATATTTCAAAGAGTATTTTCTCTGTCTGGAAACCTCGTATAAGAAAATCCCGCAAGTAACTGATATATTTAAACTCTCTACCATGCCTTTCATAGGTATATATACTCTATAGTCAGCAAGATCCACAGCCTCTTGAGATAATCCTCTGTGCTCATTGCCAAATAAAAGCGCTATATTGACATATTTGGTAAAATCAGTTTTGTAAATACTCTCCGCCTTGTCATCCACCACACTTGCATATATCTTATATCTGCGTCTTTTAAGATATTTTACACATTCTTTAATTGATCTGAAAATATGAAAATCAAGCCACTTATTGGCTGAAGATGATGTTTTTTTACCCACTCTTTTGGGATTATACGGCTTTTCCTGATCAAAAATAAAACACACCTCCTGAACCCCAAAGGCATCAGCAGACCTTAAAACTGCTGCTGCATTATGGGGATCATGAACATCTTCAAGGACAATTACAAGTCCTTTCTGTCTTGCTTCTACTACCTGCCTGATTTTTTGCTTTCTCTTTTGTGTAAGCGGCATATTACTTAATCATATTTAAAAACTGCTCCTCATTCAAAATAGTAATTCCCAGTTTTTGAGCCTTTTCAAACTTGGATCCCGGATCAGACCCTGCAACCACATAATCTGTGTTTTTTGACACAGAGGATGACACTCTTCCGCCCAGATCTGAAATAATTTTTTTTGCTTCATCTCTAGTCATACTAGATAAGGTACCGGTTAATACAAATACTTTACCTTCAAGTTTTAAATTTCCCTTATGTTTTGGAGTAAAGGGCTTTATCTTTACACCATTTTTAAAAAGTTTTTTAATAAAATTTACATTTTCACTATCAGCAAAAAAATCTACCACACTTTTTGCCACCGCATCTCCAATACCCTCTATACTTATTAAATCATCAGTGTTTAATTTTCTAAAATTTTCAATAAAATTACTTTCAGATACAGGATAGGTAAACTTATTAAATCGATGGCTGGCAATCAGTCTGGCAGTCTCTTCTCCTACATATCGTATACCAAGAGCAAACAAAAACCTGTTTATATCTATAACTTTTGACTTTTCTATAGAGGAGATAATATTATCTGCTGACTTTTCAGCAAATCTTTCAAGTGGCACTAAAACTTCCTGAGATAAGGCAAAAATGTCAGCTGCATCAGATATTAGTCCTGTCTCTATAAGCTGATCTATTATCTTTGGACCCAGTCCTTCTATATCAAACGCCTTTTTACTTACAAAATGATATATTTTCTCTCTTTGAACAGCATAACAATTTTTGTTTGTACAATAATAATCCACTTCTCCATCCTTTTTTGTAACCGGTGAGCTGCAGATCGGACACCTCTGAGGTGGTGCTATTCTTTTCTCTTTACCATTTCTTAAACCCTTTATAACTTCCACTATATCAGGAATAATATCTCCTGCTTTTTGTACAACTACCTGATCTCCTATCCTGACATCCAGTCTTTTAATCTCATCCCAGTTATGCAGAGTGGCTCTGGATACTGTAGTTCCTGCCAAACTTACAGGCTTTAGCAGAGCAACTGGCGTGAGTTTCCCGGTTCTGCCAACCTGCCAGTGGATATTCTCTATCACTGTTGTTGCTTTTTCTGCAGGAAACTTATAAGCTACAGATCCGCGTGGAGCCTTACCAACTACACCCAATTTTTTAAATAATTCTATCTGATTTACGCTTACAACAATGCCGTCTATCTGGTAATCAAGCTTTTCCCTTATATTCATTATTTTGTGATAGTACTTTTTAACCTCTCCCAAATTCCTACAAACTTCAAAATGTTTTTCAACAGGGAAACCCAAATCAAAAGCCAGTTTATGAACTTCATAATGAGTTTTAACATCTGCACCCTCAGGAATATCCCACACATAAAAAGAGAGGTTTCTACTTGCTGCAACCTGAGGATCAAGCTGCCTGATGCTTCCTGCTGCAGCATTTCTGGGATTTGCAAAAAGAGGCAAACCCTTCCTCTTATTCTCTCTGTTTATCTTCTCAAAATCATCTTTTTTAAGATAAACTTCCCCCCGCACTTCAAGCCTTCCTTTTACAGGTTTTTTAAGTTTTAGAGGTATGGAGTGAATGGTCTTTAAATTAAGAGTTACATCTTCGCCATATCTGCCGTCTCCTCTGGTCGCACCTTGTACAAATACCCCATCTTCATATATCAGAGATACAGCAAGTCCGTCTATTTTTACCTCACATATATAATCAAAATCTGTCTGCGGCAAAAGCTTTTTTATTCTTTCTTCCCATTTATATAGTTCATCGTCTGAAAATATATCATTCAAAGAAAGCATGGGAATTTTGTGGTCCACTTTTTCAAAATACTCCAAAGGCTTCCCTGCAACTCTCTGAGTAGGCGAATCTGGGGTTATAAGATCAGGGTACCTCTCTTCTATATTTCGTAATTCTTGAATAAGCTGGCTATAGACTTCATCTGAAACTGTTGGATCATTGAGCACATGATATCTATACCTGTAATCATCTATCACTTTTCTGAGTTTTTCTGCCCTTTGTTTAGCTTCTTGCTTGGTCATAAAAACTATTCAAATCTTTTGGTTTAAACGCTTGATTATAATGATTATAGAATACATTATTTAAATATAGCATAGCAGGTAAGGACATTCCTACAAATATATATATAATATTGTCAATGCCAAGCAAAAATGTGTATATAGCCAAAACAATAATAATTAACACCTTATACATATAATCTGAAATAATTTGGAATTTATTCAAAAAAATTATCAAAATCAATATTAAAAATATAAATGACCAAAATTTCCTATTGATAATTATTAAAATAGGCCAGCTTGATAATAAAGTAATTATTAAAAAAATAATAGCCAAAGGGTAAGATAAAAATTTATTCCACAATGTAACAGAAAAATTAAGTAGCTGCCTATACAAGCTGAAAAGCATCCATGACAGTATAACTAAACCAATATTGGTTATCATCAAGACCAACATCTCTATTCCACAATCCCTTAATATGCATGTCTCTATCAAATCATTAATATTAACAATTATATATGTCAATACAAATAAAGATATTATCAGCAGTATTACAAATATAATATTATATAAGATTTTCAACCTCTTTACATTATCATTAATATATAACATAACTGATGCAATAAATATGCCTGTGGATGAGAAAAGTAATATAGATGCAACTGGACGCACTCCATCTATATCTGTCATACCTGCAAGATAATAAGCAAGTCCGGCCACCAACATCAGACCTAAAGATACAATTATCCTATTATTTAAAAAGTCATTACTGACATAGTTGTTACATCCTATAAGCCTAAAAAACAACCTTATTAATAATAGTACAACTACTGCAAGAAAAAATGAAGTATTATATTCATAAAAGTAGACTATCCAAAACATCAGTGAAAAAAATATAGCTATAATTGTTATTATTTTTCTATCTGACATTCTCTTAAATTGATCTATGTTCATAATTATATATCAAAAGATTGTCCAAATTGAGGTATAACAACTTCAATATTTTTATTTCTCTTTAAAATATTTTGCCTAAGTGCTTGAGATCTGTCTTCTTCTCCGTGCACCAGAAAAACCTTTTTTACACCTTTGGTTTTAAGTATATAATCTGTTAGATCTTCTCCGTCTGCATGTGCTGACAACTCATTCAGAACCTTTATCCTGGCATTTACCTTATACCATCTTCCAAAGATTTTTACCCTTTCCCAGCCTTCAAGTAATTTTCTGCCAAGTGTATCTCTGGCCTGATATCCTGTGATAAGGATTACATTCTTAGGATTTCTTAAACTGTGTTTTAAGTGATGTAAAATTCTTCCGTTTTCTACCATACCGGATGCAGATATTATAACCACAGGACCTTGAATGTTGTTTAGCATCTTAGACTCATCTCTGGATTTGGTATACCTCAATGTCCTAAAAAACAAAGGATAATCTCCCTTACGGGGAAAATCCAGCTTTGACTCTATATCATAATCGTCTCTGTACTTGGTAAAAACTTCTGTAACTCTGCCAGCTAATGGACTGTCTACATAAACAGGAATCTTGGGGATTAAACCCGTATCCATAAGATGGTGGAGCATATACACAAAAAGCTGTGTTCTGCCAAGAGCAAAAGCAGGAACAATCAGTTTTGACTTGTTTTCATAAACATATTGCACAATCTCTGTAAGTTCTTTATATGCCTCATCCAGATTTCTATGTTTGATACCGCCGTAAGTAGACTCCACAATCATCACATCCACCTTATCTCTGATATAAGCAGGATTATGCAGAAGAGGAGTGTGTTTTCTACCCAAATCACCAGTATAAGCCAATCTAATCTTTCTTCCATTATCATTTATATCCAACACAGATACAGCTGACCCCAAAATATGTCCTGCATCGTAAAATTTCAAATTAACATTTGGGTGGATTTTATGCCATACATTTTCCTGCCTTATATATGAAAAAGTTCTAAACCTTCTTATAGTCTTGGGAATATCCTTGAGGGTATATAAAGGTTTAGCCAAAGTTTGGGCGCCGGGTATCCTGTGTTTTTTCATAAACTTATAATCACTCTCCTGTATTCCTGCTGAATCCCTCAGCATTTGTCTTGCAACATCTTTAGTTGGGTGTGTAGCATAGATAGGGCCTGAAAATCCTCTGTTTACCAAAAGCGGCAGAGCGCCACAGTGATCCAGATGAGCATGTGACAACACCACAAAATCAATATCCTGCGGATCAAAATAAAAAGAGGCATTTAGCTTTCTGGTTGGCCTTCTTTTTCCCTGAAAAAATCCACAATCAAGTAAAAATTTAGTATTTGATGTCTGGACAAGGTGTCTGGATCCTGTTACCTCACCCGCTGCACCATTAAATGTTATTTTCATATATAAAACAAATTAATTATTATTTATTATACCACAATTAACTAAACTTACACAAAAAAATCCCGCCCCTTTAAGGGGCGGGATTAAGGTCTGGTTATATCCAGCTGACGCTAGATAAACCAGCTGAGAGGAACAACTACTTGCTCAAGGTCTGGCTTGTAGTTGTAGAGAATACTCTGTATCCGTTGAACCACTGGGCTGTTGATGGCGCTGATGTTGAGTAATCATTACCATTAAAGTCAGTCCAGATGAATGAGTCGTTGGTGTCAGCGTCTACATTTGCTGCTGTATCAGGATATGTAGACGGGAATGCATTGTCACCAACGAGTCTTACAGATACAGAGGAACCAGATACAGCATTTGCAACATTACCCTTGAGCACATAGAGCTTGGTAGATCCAGCAGCTATAGTTCTGTAATTTGCAGAACCAGCTGTACTGTCATTTACCACCAAGTTAAGCCTGTGTGTTCCTCCCTGACCGGGTGAGAATGTGGAAGCAGTAATTGTCTCATTGACTCCTACTGATCCATCATATGTCAGGTCAACCTCACCAGTCACTCCGTCTTCGTTGTACTCGAAGAACTTGAACTGTGTCACAGTTGCAACACTTGTTGCAATGTCAAATGTAGCCTTGTAGAATCCGATGTCGCCGTTGGAGTCAGCTGTTACCTTGAACTTGAAGAGCTCAACATCTGAGCCATTGTTCAAAGTACTGGATCCAAGAGCTACAACTGACACAGTTGGCAAGCTCTTGAACACATTGAACTGGCCACTGCTGAATGTACCTGACATTGCACTCTGAGCCAGTTTAGCTCCTGATGATACACCCTTGGCAGAATATGCATCCTGATAGACATGTAGTCTGAATCCTCTACCAGCCTCTGCTGGTGATCCTGTCTGGATAGGTGCCAGATCAGCTTTTACAGTCAACTTCTTACCTGTTGAACCCTGAGGTATTCTAAATGAACCCTCAGAAATTACAAAGGTAGAGGTTGCTGATGAACCTGTAGATGTAGGTGTAAGTGATGCAACCTGTGTTGATCCATCATACAGATAAAGCTTGGATATCTCATCGATCTGGCTTCCAGAATTCACTCCTGCCACATGGAATGCAATGGATGTAAGATCAAGGTCCTCATTGGCAGCTGTAAGCCTCAATACACCGATAGTGACTTTGTTTGATCCAGCAATGAGCAGATCAGATGATGGTGTTGATGCATCAGTCTGAACTGTCAGTGTACCACTGGATGCCAAAGTCATTGTTTGACCGTCTGAATTGGTCACACTTGGTGTAATTGAGTTGCCGGTGTCAGCACCAACAGCTGTTACACATGAGGATGAAACACATCCAAAGCTGTGTGTATCACCATTGGAACCGCTGTTTACATCACCTTTGAGTGTAAGTGTCTTGGATGTTCCTCTTGGAACAACAACAGGTGTTGTAAAGGTGAATGTGGTTGTAGCAGTATTTCCTGCCACTGATGCAGGCTGGACAATTGGATCAAGCGGTGTGGATCCATCATACAGCTGCAAGTTGGCAATATCTGCCTCATCACCACCAGATGTCTTGTGAACTATGGCCATCTGGGTCACCTTTACATCTTCACCTGAATCACTTGCATCAAGGATGAAGTTGGCAAAGGTGAAATTCTGCTTACCAATGATCACAGTCTGTGCAGATGGTGTAGATGAGGTAGAAACTTTGAGCGAACCAACCTTTACAGTAACAGTATCACCATTAACTGCAGAGGATGGTGATGGTGTCAAAGTTCTATTAGTTACCTCACCCTTGGCTGTAATCTTGGATGCAGGTGTTGCTATGGAGAGTCTGATGGTGTCATTTGCACCAAAGTCAGTGTTCAAGTCACCCTTTACAACATAGGTGTGAACACCAACAGGTACCACAAATGAATCAGTTGTTGTAGCCTGATTGGTGGATGAGCTTGGATCAACCGGACCAGCTACCACAACTCCATTTGGATCATATACTGTCAGGTTAGTAATATCAGCTGCATTACCAGTACCTGATACTGTAACATTTAATACCAGCTGATCGATCCTGACAGGCTCTCCTTGAGCATTGAACTTAAATGCACCAAGTGTCTGCTGAGTGGCACCCTCTGCTACATTAAGGCTTGAAATTGTGCCTTTGGATACATTGAGTGATCCTGCAGCAATGGTGGTGTCATTTGCATTAAAGTATGGTGCTGTGCTGTTTGGATATTGTGGTGTGATGTAGAAACCATAAGTTTTACCCTTGGCTTTTACATCAGTTTTCTTCTCAAAATCCATAGATACTGTTCTTCCTGATCCGTTCACCAAATCAGCTCTCAGAGAGAACTCTTTGTTTGTTCCCTTGGTGATGACTACAGGGTTTGCAGAGAGGTCAAACACAACTTCTTTGTTGCTCATAGAAGCAACACTTGCAACCACTGTACCATCTACCAAGAGATCAAAATTGGCTACATCTGAATCAGATGCAGTACCATTGTTGTAGAATCTTACTCTTTCAACCTGTATATCTTCTACAGATCCTGCTGTCATCCTTACAGATGAAAGGATATAATCATTGGTTCCAATCTTCTGTGTAGATGCAGAAGGATTAAGACCGCCTTGAGCAACAGTCAATGATCCGATTGACAAGGTAGAATTCATTGTCATGGAATTTCCTGTTACAGGCAAGTTTCCAGATACACTTGCTGATCCTTTTACCTTGACTTCTTTTACTGCAAATGCAGCGACTTCGCCACCCATAAGAGCGCTTGCCATATTAGCAGCTACTGTTACCTTTTTGGAGGTTCCTGCCTTAACTACTATGTCATCATTAAAGGTTGCTGTATGGGTTGAGCCAAGGCTCTTTTCATTTCCGATCTGTGAATCAGTATCCTCATCAATCAAAATTACATCTGTAAAATTACTGTCGCTTGCAAGACCAACTCTCTCTACTGTAATGCTGTCAATAGTTATATCACTGCCCTGTGCTGTAAACATGACAGTTGTAAATGGTACTCTGGCAGCATTTGGTACCACTACACCTGCTGATGGTGTATCAGGTGCAAGAGCAACTGATAAGGTGCCAACAGTAGATGGAGCTGATACCTCAGGTCCTGCTACAGTTATAAGAGCAGGTTCTGCACCTGTAATAGGTGTTCCATCAGGATACACTGACAAATCCATTGATGTCTCTACAACATCAGAGTATCTGAAGTTGTTGGCCATAAATGCAGACTCATCTGCAAATGCTCTCTTCTGACCGTTCTCTATGTAGTAGATAGTTGACTCTCCTGCTTTTTTAACCAATGTTCCTGTTGGATAGGTGGATGATGTAATATCAGATCCCACTGTATAGTTTACAAAGAAAGGATCTGGTACATCATCAATTCTTTGATTCCAGTTGGAGCCATAGAGATCCTGAGCGATTTGCTCAGTTGTAACCCATCTCAAAACTCCGCCCGGTTCAACTGCATATACTTTTGGATCGGTTGTAATCTTTACCAGTCTGGTACCGGGTCTGTATGTGACATTTCCTCCAATTGGATATGACTCCAGCTCTGACTGAGATACAGTCACAACTGAAGAGAAATCAGAATACCATGTCATAAATGTCTTCTCGTTTGGGAAGACATATCTTTTAAGGTCAGACCCCAGATAGTAAACAGCAGGATTTCCGTCCATCTTAATAAGATCGCCCGGAGATGCTGCTCTGGCTACCTGTGCAAAATTTACAGCATACACTGCTGCGGTCCAGGCAAGTAAAGCGGCAATTAGTGTATATACTACTAATCTCCTGAATTTTAATGTGTTCATTTATCTGATCTTATAGAAGCTAATCCATACAGCATTTGCTGTATTTCATAACTTCTATTTAATAAATTATACTTAGCACTGCTTACCAACTTTTCCAGTTGGTCGACCTTTTGCCTGAAAAGGCCGCAGTGCTTTTAAATCTTCTTAATTTTTATTTTTGTTTGTAAAACTTCCAAAAATTAAGAGGCAATAGCATAGTCGACCTTTACCTCTTAATTTTTATACCAAAAAATAATACTGTTTTCAATCTACTAATCCACAAATTCAATTCATTCAAACAACTACTTTCCTATATATACCTCAAATGTATCCTTTTCCACTGAAAATTCCTCCTGATCTTCATTATCTTTCTGTTCTCCAACACCAGTTTCATCTGATGTAGATGTTGATTTCTCGTCATTCTCCTGCTCTAAATCCAAATCTGCTGGTAATGTACTTGTTGTTGTAGTTGGTTTGCTGGTCACAACATCAAAATCACCGTTTTCATCCTGACCATCCTGTCCTTCCAGAGATTGCTCTGCATCACTCTCCTGATTATTATCATTTTCTTCTTTTATAATAGAACCCAGCTCCTTATTCAGTGCATCAATTTCTTTTTTAAGCTCGTCTTCTACTTCTTCAGGGAGACTGTCAACTATATTCTCCAATACTATCTTAAACTCCAGAGCTTTTTCCCTTGCTTTATCTTGGATTGCACTATTATCCTTTTTATCCAAATATTTTTTAATATTTTCTACATCATCTTTGGTGGTTTGTATTGCTTTACCCACCTTTTTGGCAACATTTTTATCTGGTTTCTCTAATATTTTATTTATTTCCTTTGCTCTTTTATCCAAAAACCCAACCATCACCTGAGCTTTTTTGTCAGAATTAAAACTTAAAGTTACCTGTGCCTTCTCCAGTGCCCTCTTTACAGTATATAAAGACTCATTATCAGGTAATGAATTGTCTATCTGACTTTGAACATACCCTCCTCCAATAAAAATAAGCAGCACAACAGCTGCTATATATACAAATCTAAATCTAATCACATTTAAAACCTGACTAATACCAAATCCCTTCTTCACAACATATTGATTTAAAACAACATCCCTTTCTGCCACCTTTTGCATTAAAATATCAAAACCTCTCTCTTTAGCCTCATCAGAGATTTTGATTTTGGATAGATTATTTAATTTTTTCTGAAGTTTTTTATTCATTCTCTTCTAAAATATTTTTTAAAGCCTTTACGGCGCGATGCAGATTAACCCTTATATATACATTTGATTTTCCTAATACTTTTGCGATTTCATTATGAGAAAGACCATCTACATGCTTCATTATAATCAGTTCTCGCCATTCTTCTTTTAGCCTAAAAAGTGCTTTTTGCGTGATAGCTAATTCTGCCTCTGCTTCAGTCTTTCCCTCTTCTGTCAGCCTATACTCAACTTTTTCTATCTGAACATTACTATCAGATTTTTTATAATAATCAATTACTAAATTTCTGGCTATTCTATAAAGATATGGTCTGATCTGTGTAATGTGCTCTTTATCAACAATCTCTATAAATTTTAGAAACACTTCTTGTGTCAGATCTTCAGCTGTTTCTCTGTTTCCAGTCCTGAAAAATATAAACCTGAATATTGCATCTACATATAAATAATAAATCTCACTATATGCTTCTTTATCTCCAGATTTCAGACGTGTTAGGATTAATTTTTCGTTTTTAGCTTTCATTTAATATAACTAAATTAATGGAAAAATGTTACAAAATAACATTATTCAAATTATATATTTTTACTATATTAAAGCAAATCTCACCTTATTGACACAATATTTTAAATAATATAAAATTATAAAAAAGTGTAGAATATTCTAGAAGTTACTTCTAGAATATTCTAGAAGTTTTTAAAATTCAGAAAATAGTATGTCAGACAAAAAAATGCCTATCAGAGTATCCATAAGTCAGGCAGCAAAGCTTTTTGGAGTTAGTGAAAAAACTATCAGAGAAGCTATCAAAAACAATGAAGTGAGATATGTAGTGGTTAAAGGAAGATATAAAATAGATTTTGAAAGTCTGGTCATCTGGTCCCAAAAAACACCTTTAAGGCAGGCAAAAAGGGACCAAGACGGTATAGGAAGATATGTGGATAAATGGAAAATAAACAACCAACTTTATTTTCCCTCAAAAAAATTTGTTGAAGAATAAATAAAACCCGCCTGAAAGCGGGTTTTGGGTATATTTATTTTACTACTCAGCAAGTCTTCCTATTTTATACTTTTCCCTTAATTTTCTAGCTCTTTCAGAGTGTGGGGTACCTGATCCCATAGGTCTTGTTTCAAAAAGCTCTGTTGCATCTTTTCCACAACCTTGTAAAATTGCTGGTCCGCCCGGATGAGAAATAATAAATTTTGTAACATCGTATACACTACCATTTATAACCATCCAACAATCATCTCTAGTGTTGTGTTTTGTCACTTCTTCCATAGTATATACTGCTTCTTGAGCCTTTTCCTCTTTTTCTTGTGTACTATCAGGTGCCTTATCCCCCTTAAACACAATGACAGCAATTACTATAATCAAAACTGATGCAATAATTAAATACAAACTCTTTTTATTCATAATTTATACTTAGCTATTCCTTAAATTATTGCTACGACCTTTACTAAATTATATCATACCCCTCAATCAGGTAAATTCAAAATACAAAATAAACTATCCTGCAGCAAGCTGCGGGGAATTCCTTTGGATTAAATTATACTTATGTTTATTGAGTAAAAATTTTTATTCGCTAAACCCAAAATTTATCACTACAATAACCATGTTTTATATCACACCCCAACCCAAACCCTTAAAAAACAAAACAGGGGATTTCTGTCCCCTGTCTCAAATTTCCTTCCTTCCAACCCCTAATCCTTGTGAAAATAGTTCCACAACCATCCAAAAACCAAAGCTGTTAGCCAGCCCCAGATATATATCTGAATCAGACCAAGTATAAAACTGGCCAGATTAAAGCCGGAAAAACCCAAATAGAACATCTTTAAAATCTGCAGATACAAGTCCTTTTGTTCAGGAGACATAGTCAAATGCCAGCCATAATCAACAAAATACCCCAAGACAAAAAACGTGGAAAGTGTATAGCCTAGTTTTTTAATATTTATTTTCATATATTTTAGATAATTTAAATTATAAATAATTATTATAAAACGACCTTTAAATTATATACCTTTTTACAGTGCGCGGATTTTTTAATCCCAAAATCTGCATCAAATCACTGTCCTTTACCCCATTGGCTTTTAGGTTAAAAATAAAAGTATCTCTTAATGCAGAAAAACTCACATTGTTTATTCCTGCATATCTGCAGGCTTTTTTAAACTCCTTCTGTACTGCCCTTTCTGATATCCTTCCTCCTGACTTGCCTGATATTAAATATTCATCTTTACTTCGACCCAAAACATACCTGCCTGTAATCATCAAAACATCATCAGGCAGATAAACCACTCTCTTTATTTCTCTATTGGTTCCTCTTACATACAAGCACTCTTTTTTTCTATTAAAATCAGATATTTTCAGGTTGACAATTTCAGACAAAGAAAGACCTATTCTGAAAGACAAAAATATAGCCATTTTGTATTTATCATCAATATCTGATTTCAATAAAGCATTAAACTGCTTTTCTGTAATCGTCTTTAATTTCCTCTTTGGATTGATCTTTTCATAGGGAATATTTATATTGTTAACACCCACTATCTTCTCAAAGAAAAGCCTGAAAATATTTATATATAAATTCAAGGTTCTTGAGCTTCTTCCCTGACTCTTTTTAATCTTAACAAATCTTTCAATATCTTGTCTGGTGCATCTGCAGGGATCACACCTGCATATACTTCTGCAGGCACAATTATTGTAATAATCAAGTATAACTGATTTATACATCTTTATAGTACTGGGACTATACTTTAATTTTTTCAGGTATTCTTCCATTTTGTATACATATAGAGCTACTTTCCTGTTCATACACTATATTTTTTTATTTCTAAGCAGTACAGCATTAAATGATACAATAACTGTTGACAGGGACATTAAAACCGCTGCCACAGCAGGCTGCAGCAAAATTCCCTTAAACGCAAGAATACCTGCTGCAAGAGGAATGGCAACTATATTATATCCTGCTGCCCACCACAAATTTTGAATCATTTTGGAATAAGTCAATCTTGACAGTTTTATAACCCGAACTATATCTCTGGGATCGTTCTTTACCAAAATAATCCCTGCAGACTCTATAGCTACATTTGTCCCTGCACCTATAGCTATACCTAAATCTGCCTGCATTAAAGCAGGGGCGTCATTTACACCATCTCCAACCATAGCCACTTTCAAGCCTTTGCTTTGGAGCTCTTTTACTTTATTTACCTTGTCCTCAGGCAAAACTTTGGCAAAATAGCTATCCAAACCTATTTCTTTTGCAACCCATTTAGCTACATCCTCATCATCTCCTGTAATCATAGAAGTTTTAATGCCCATTTGATGCAGGCTCTTTACTGCTTCTTTGGACTCTTCCCTTATAATATCTGCCAGAGCTATAGCCCCCTTAAGCTCATCATCAACAAATACATAAACCACTGTATGTCCTTTGGATGAATATTCTGACATCTTTTTCTTATCTGTATCACTTATCACAGCACCCTTTTCTTCAAGTAGTTTAGGACTGCCAACAACTATCTCTTTTCCCTCCCATAAAGCTCTTGCCCCTTTTCCAGGTATTCTCTGAAAATCTTTTACATTTTTTAACTCCAGATTCCTTTTCCTTGCTTCCTTTACAATAGCTACAGCCAGCGGATGCTCAGAATACTTGTTTACAGATGCAGCAAGTGTCAAAACATCATCACTTTCTGCACCAATACCAAAAACTTCTGATACTCCAAATTCTCCTTTGGTAAGCGTTCCTGTTTTATCAAACAACACCACATCTATATTTCTGGCTGCCTCCAGTGCAAGTCTTTGCTTGACCAAAAATCCGCTCTGAGCTGCTTTAGTGGTGGATATGGAAGCTACCAGAGGTACAGCCAGACCCAAAGCATGCGGACAGGCAATTACCAAAACTGCTACAACTCTCTCCACAGCAAAAGCAAAATCTCCGGCCGCAGTCCAAGCGGCTAAAGTAACACCACCTACAACCACTGCAACTATAGTCAAATAATACGCTGCTCTGTCTGATAGAAGCTGAAGTCTTGATTTTGATGCCTGAGCCTCCTGTACCAACCTGATAACATTTGCTAGAAAAGTATCTTCACCTATTTTGGTTACTTTAACCTTTAAGAGACCGTCGCTGTTGATAGTTCCTGCTATAACCTCATCTCCTTTCTTCTTGTCTACCAATTTTGATTCACCTGTAACTATAGACTCATCTACCTCTGACTGTCCTTCTATAATAACTCCGTCTGCCGGCACTCTTGATCCCGGCTTGATGATAACCACATCTTCTGCCTTAAGCTCTGATATATCAATCTCTATTTCTTTGCCGTCTCTTTCAACATAAGCCTTCTCAGGCAGAAGTTTGGTCAGCTCCTTAAGAGCACTCTGGGCGCCTGTCACTGCCCTCATCTCAAGCCAGTGACCTAAAAGCATTACAGTAATAAGGGTTGAAAGCTCCCAGAAAAGATCTCTACCATTGCCTGAGAATACTACATATATACTATAAAGATATGCAACAGAAATAGCGATCGCAATAAGCGTCATCATGCCCGGCATCTTTGCCTTTAGCTCTCTAAATGCGCTTTGTATGAACACCCAGCCGCCATAAAAGAATATAATAGTGGAAAGTATAAAAGGAAGATAATCAGAAAAAGGAAACTGTGGAGCTGTCCACCTCAAGAGCTGTTGAGTAATATCAGAATATGCAACAACCGGAATACTTAATATCAAGCTAACCCAAAATTTCATTTTAAATATATTTGTTTTATGTCCCTTATGTTTATCAAAATCATCTTCTTTGTGTGATTTATCTTCCACAAACACAAGCTTCATCCCGCATTCAGGGCACATACCTTCGTTTTTGCTTTTTATCTCAGGGTGCATAGGGCAGGTATAATAACCTTGTGTTTTTTTATTGTTATTTTTGTGGCTTTTTTGTATATTGTGATGGTTTTGGTTGTGGTCGTTGCCGCAACATGAATGTGTATGTGACATATACTATAATATTAATTATATATAATATTATACACCAAGTTCGTATAATATACAAGAGATGAACAAATTTATACGCATTTTAAGCCAAAATTTCAATTTGTAACCTTTAAATGATACAATGACATTATATAAATAGAGGCCTCAAAAATAATGTGGATCCACAATATGATAAACAAAGAATTAATAAGACAAAGTAAAAAAGGAGATAAGCAGGCTTTCCAGAAAATCTATCAATATCTCAGCAAGCCATTGTTTGCTTTTATAATAAGCAGGACAGGAAACAGGGAGGATGCCAAAGATATTCTTCAAGAGGTATTTATAGATGTCTGGAAAGGATTACCCGGCTTTATCTTTGTCTCTGAAAAAAAATTCTACAGTTTTGTGTTTCTAATTACCAGAAGAAAAATATATCAATACTACAGGACAAAAAAGCATAATATTGAATTTGATGAAAAATATATAACTGAAATCATGGAAACCGATTCCCAAGAAGACTACTATCAACTGCTGACAGGAATCAGCCGATTATCAGAAAAAGATCAGACGGTAATCCAGCTCAGATTTATCTCTGATTTAAGTCATTCTGAAATAGGCAAGATGCTTGGAGTATCTGAAAACACTGCCAAAGTAAGGTGTCACAGAGCAGTTCAAAAACTAAAGAAATTTATAAACGGAAAAATATGAATAAGGACAATCTGCAAAAAAAACTAGAGTCAATAAATATCAAGAACCTATCAAACAAAGAACAGGATGACATCTGGCAATCCATTCGGGCAAACATTGATATGCCTGCATCTCCATTTTCCTATTTATTATTAACCCATAAAAACATGATTCAAGTCATAACTATGATTCTAATAATTACACTCTCATCGTTTGGAATAGTCAAAGCAGCAGATAATGCCAAGCCGGGAGATTTCCTCTTTCCTCTGGACAGAGCTATAGAAGATATCCAAATCAAAATAACTCCTAAAGATAAAAAAGATAAACTTAAAATAAAATTTGCTTTAGAAAGAGTGGAAGAAATATCCATACTACTTAAAAATGCAGGACCAATTACCCAAAACACATCCACCCCGCCTGTTGCCACATCGACCCTGCCTGTAAATGCAACATCTACTCCAACATCAACAGATAGTGTGGTGCCTTCTGATGATAAGATAAGTCAGGCTATTCAAATTGCTATAAATTATATTGAAAAAGTAAAAAATGAAATGGAGCAAAAAGGAAATACACAGGCCGCAACAGCTTTAAAGAACATAGTTGATTCTCTGAAAAACGGGCAGGAAAATATAGGGAGACTTGAAATGGAGATTGAAAAAGAAGATAATAAAAATAAATTTCAAATAGAAATTAAAGGAGATAAAAAACAAAAAATAGAGATAGAAAGCGAAGACGGACAAATCAAAATCAAAAATAAAATTAAAAAATATAAACCTGAAGATGACGAATTTGAAGATGTCAACCGCTTCATCCAGTCTGCACCTGTCAATCCAACCTCCACCCCTACAACCACCCCAAACACAAACATAGTATTTAAAAAAGTGGAGGTCAAACTATATCAAAACTCATCTAAGATTGAAATTAAAACAAACAAAGGTGAAGTTGAATTTACTCTTGAAACTGCAGATATGGATGAAATAAAGAACTATATAAGATCCAAATATAACATTTCCAATCTGAATGATATTTTAAAGATCAAATCTGAAGATGATGAAGGTGATAAAAAAACATTCAAATATGATGACGAAAATAAAGATAATATATTTATTCCTGTAAATCCACCACAACCCGCAACTTCATCCACATCAACCACAGACTATCTATCCCCACCTGATAACAACACATCACAAAATTATCTCAGGAAAATAGAAGTTGAAATAACAAACAAAGATTCTGAAATAAAAATACAAACATCTAAAGATGAATATGAATTTTCTCTGGATACAATTGACAGAAACAAAATCATCCAATATATATCCGCAACCTATAACATACCTTTGGAAGAGGTAAGATTGAAAACTGAATTCAAAGAAATAAAAGAAAATAATAAAGAAGAAAAGGATAAAGATACTGAAGATGAAAGTGAATAATAAAACCTGAAATTATATAATCATCTGCTGTAGATGTATCGCTGGGTAGACTATAATTCAAAAAACACAGCAAAAAGCTGTGTTTTTTGAATCTGAGTTATATAATAATTACAAACTCTCAATCACTTCTGTCAGCATTTGTCTGACTTCTTCTGCCAGAGGAGCCAGATTTTCATTATCAACTATGGAAAAAGCTTTTACAGGGTCAATGGCAGATACTACCACACCATCTTCTCCCTCATACACTATTACATTACAAGGCAGAAGCAATCCAATCTCTTCCTCACTCTCCAGAGCCTTATGTGCCCGTGGTGGATTACATGCTCCCAATATCCTGTAATTTTTATAATCAATACCAAGCTTTTCCTTAAGAGTAGCCTTAACATCTATCTCTGTCAAAATACCAAATCCCTTCTCCTTTAAAGCTGAAATTGTTTTCTCAACCGCCTCCTCAAAACTTAGATTAACCTTTTTGGAAATCCCATAATTAGACATAAACTATTTTTTACTTATAAACAATCCTGATAAATTCCACAAAGCAACAGCAATATATCCCCAGATAAATGACTGAATAATGCCGTATATGAAACTGGGTGTATTCATACCCGACCAGCCAAAAAACGACAATTCAAACAGGCTGTTGTGAAGTGTTTTTATTTCATCAGATCCTCCCCTCAAATAATACCATATAAAGCAGATTACAAATAGAATCGCAAAAAATACCCCGAGACGAAGGCCTTTTTGCCAGAAATTTTGATTGTTCATACTCTCTCACCTCCTTTCCTGTTTAAATTTTAATTTTGTGACTTTAGTTCCTCAAGCTTAGATATGAGCTTATCTTTTTCAAGTCCTCCCTGAGAGAAAAGCTCTCCGTTTATTATCACTCCGGGAGAAGACATTACCATATACTTGGACACCATTTCCTGACCCTTGTCTGTTGTAATATCTATTTCTTCTACTTCAAGGTCAGGATATTGCTCGCTTACTTCTTTTAGAACCTCTTTTGCATGAGCACAATGACTGCATCCTATTGATGTTAAAAGCTGTACTTTAACCATAATGGACTATTTTTAATTATAAAGACAGGGATAAAAAGCGACCTTTATTTTTCAATTTTCTGTCCTTTGTTTTTGATCCTGTACCATATATATGTTCCAAAAATCAGGACAATAAGCACAACGGGTGGCCATGGCTCAGGTATAATATCATCTGCTTCTTTGGCATCATGATCTTCGCCCTGTCCTTCCATAACTATATGGCCGTGTAAAGGAGGCACTCCTGAATCATCATGATCCTCCAGACTGCTTACTTGCATATCAATATGTTCTTTGGGTATTCCTTCAGGATCTTTATGCTCCATTCTTTCTGCTATATTTTCTCCTCCCACTGTTCTGACTATTTTATTCCATCCTCTGTGAATTGCACTGTTTTCATACCAGTTATGTGAGGTGCCGTTTATAAATATAAAAGCACCGAGTATAATCAAAACCCATCCTGATATTTTCTTCACCAGTACACCTTTTTCTGCAACCTTACTCACTGCATTTATACCCAAAATTCCAAGTATAGTTAAAAATATCAGAGGAGTTGCTCTTCCAACTCCATGTATAAATCCAAGCCACCAGCCGTGTGTAAGGCTTCCAACAACTGCTATGTCTCCAAGCAAGACATAGAAGAGAGGATTGGGACATCCTACTCCGGCATTGCCTAAAAACAAACCCAGAAAAAAAGCTTTTAGATAGTCTCCTCTGCTTACAATCCACTGGGGATAGGAGCCTGAAAATCCGGGAATTTTAAATTTTATCAGCCCAAGCTCTGAAAGCCCGAATACAAATGCAGCCAGACCTCCTGTAATAAACAATATCCTGCTTAGAGTTCCTGCCTGACTTATAGCCGCATCAAGTCCGATAATCTTTCCCACCCATGCAATAAATACACCATATAAAGACAGAGTAATGGACAGTCCCAAGCCAAACAAAAGAGCCATCATAAGGCCTTTTTTCGGGCTTTGCTTCATTGCTAAAGGAACAATCACAAAAGCAAGAGGCAGGGTACATGGCAAAACTATCATCGACAGACCAACCACATAAGCAAAAGTTATATTAACAGCCTGTCCGGGAGTTGTAAAAAGCCAAAATCCCCCTGCAATCATCACTGAAAACAAAATAAAGGCAAATACCACCATCCATACCTTAACCTTTTCCCTGCCTCCTGAATTGTGATTTTTGTGATCCATAGATATTAAATTATGTTGTTAATAATTTGATTGCTAAATTTCATATCCCCTATCCTGCCATGCTATAATACCTCCTTCCAGATTATATACATTCTTATATCCCATCTTTACTAATTCCTCTGCAGCTACAGCACTCATAGCTCCTGATCTGCAGTAAAGTACTATCTTGGCGTTCTTATCCTGAGGAAGCTCGTCTGCTCTCATTCTTATCTCATTGTAAGGTATAAATTTATCTGTTCCCTTGATGTGTTTTTGTTCAGGTATATGCACATCAATCAGTGTAAAATCTTTGTTTTGCATCATCTCGTATAATTCATCAGGGGTTATGTTCTTATATGACACTAATGTATTCTGAGACTCAACCGTCTCTTGACTGTTTTGTGTCTGATTCTCAGACACTTGTACAGATGAAGGTGATTTTGTAACAGCAACAGCTATCACAATTATCACTACAATAATTATAAGCCATAATATTTTTCTCATATTTTATTAGTAAATTATAATTTAATCCATAATTTCTTTTTTCATTCTTTCGTACTCATCTCTGTTTATCTCTCCCTTGACATATCTTTCCTTAAGAATATCGAGAGGGCTCCCAGATCTGCCGCCAGAAAATCCATTTACAACCCAGACTATCAAAAAAACAAATGCTATACCTGCTACAACCATTACTATCCACCCCCACAGCGGCATCAAAACAGCACTGCGCATACCAAACGGATTTCTATAGACAGTATCGCCTACATAACTGCTCCCTTCTCTGTCTTCCATCATATCCCCATTCATCATATCTTCATCCATCATGCCGGCTCTTCCGTCAAAGCCCATTCCTCCTCTGACACCCATCATACCCATCATCATACCCATGGAAGGTATATACCTCCCATCAAAGCATCCCAAATAACTTCTGCCCATATTAATATGCATCTGTCTCAGGGTGTCGGACCCTTCTCCTCCCATCATATTATCCATTGCTGTATGTTCTTCTTCATCAGGATGCATCAGACTCATTACAACCTCTCCCAGCTCCTCAAAACTATCATCTGAAACTTTGCCGCAGTCTATGTCAACCTTATCTTTTATATTCTGATCTTTCAGTATCTTTTGTACAGCTTCCTGAAGCTGACTTTCAATATTTTGGGACACATTCTGGTCAGCATTTCCCATATGAGCAAATACTGCATACGGTATAATAAATATACCAATCAAGGCAAATATTGCCAACTTCTTTATGTTTTTCATATTTTTTTTAATTAATTATAATTACCATTTTCGGCAACACTCTATAATATTTTTAACTATTCTCCTCAAACCAGACTTATCTCTAAACACATAGAGTATATATACTACGAGCCATAAAATCCCTGTTATCATCCATAAATAAACATTAACCCCTCTCTCAACAACAGAAAACACAAGAGATAATCCTGTAATAAATATAGGAAATCTGAATACCATCCACTCTTTCTTCAGCTTTGACTCCAGATAATAATATCCTCCTGTAAGACTTGCACCCATTAAAACTGCCACAGATACCATGTCCTGCCACATCCCTGTAGTCAAACCTGCCAGCAAAACTATCCACACAACTGATACACTTGCACATAGCACACAAATATCTTTTTTTAATAAACTCTTTAACACCAAGACAACCGCAAATACAGCAATTACCATTATTGTTGTATACAACTCATACATCATAGGACTATCTGGAAAATAATACCAACTACAGCCAGTAAAACAAATGTTATTATAACACCCTGAAAATCAATAGTCTTTTTCCTGATTTCAGATATTCTTCTGCTGATATAGGGAGATATATATACTATCAGAGCACCTACTATACTTCCTATAATAAATTTATCTACAATGTACGACCTGTTCAACAAGCTCCCATAATCTCCGGCCAAATATACATATAAAGCTGTATAACTCTTAAACAGCGGCATAAGAGGCAGGATGGTTAAAACCCACGACAATACTCCAGCCAGCTCTTCTTTGTATTTCAAGTTAAACTTTAATTTCTTTCCAAACCACAGTCCCAAAGCCATAGCAAACGCTCCCAGAAACAACCCAACAACTGAATTTTGAACACCAAACAAAACTGCTGCGCCTGCCACAGCCCCTGCGCCTGCAGTACACAAAGGGCAATGTGCTGATACATAGCCGGGTATAAACAGCGCTATAAATATTGCTATTCTAACAAGCATACTTATATACTAATAAATTCCTGTATACTACCGTCTTTTTCTATAGTATAGACATTAAAAGGACCTTTTTTGGATCCGCCCATACCCGGGGATCCTGCAGGCATACCCGGCATACCTATACCCTTTATGTCTGGTTTTTCTGTAAACAGTTTATCTATTGCCTCAATTGGTATATGACCTTCCACCACATAGTCACCAAAATCTACAGTATGGCAACTGAATAAATTTGAAGGAACATTATATTTCTTTTTTATAACAGACATATCAGCAACATTTCTTACCTCAACCTCATATCCGTTCCATTTAAGATACTTTGCATATCCGTCACAGCATCCGCAGGTGGGAGATTTGTATAATCTGACAATTTTGGGTCCTAAAGGCGTATCTTTTCTTGATCTGTTATCTTTTGACAAAATTAAATATACACTTCCAATGGCTAAAACCACCAACAAGGCAATGAGTGTTTTTTTCATATATTTATTATTAATTGTAAATATCAGACATCAAAACACTACACTGCCTTGGGGGGATGGTATATATTTTTTACATATTCAAACTTATATCTGCTTTGATTAAATAACAAACTGCCATATGCATAAAAATCAGGAGAGACAGAGACAGCATCAGGGATATTATATACATGCACTGTAATATGCTCTATAGGTCCGCATTGAGTTCCAAAACACTGGGTCGACCCTGACATATCATGGCCTATATTTATATTTGCACCGAAAATACCAAAAAACATCAAAAAAACAAGAACTCCCAACACAAATATATATATTTTTCTCCCTGTACCTATCATATTAACAATATTTTAATAAATCTATAATCTCTTTTACCAATTTGTCTGAATCTTTTAAATTTTTACCATTGGATAAATGGGTTTTCAGATGGTTTTTCAACATCAGCTCATCAAAACTCTCCAGAGATTTGCGCAGAGCTTTAGACTGCCTGAGAATCTCTATACAGTATTTTTCTTCTTCTACCATCTTCTCCAATCCCTTAATCTGGCCCTGAATAATCCTAAGCCTGTGTATCAGTCTTTTTTTATAATCTTTTTGTATTTTCCCTTGCATGTAAGAAAAATTTTTAATTTTGTAACCCCAGTCATTCGACGGGGCAAGTTTTATAAACAATTTTTAATATCTAATCCAGCCCCACTTTTCAACATTATCTGCAGATATGTTGCTTTAAATCAAATTATATACCCATTGGCTTTATAGCAAGATTTACCTCAAAAAGTGAAGCTGGGCAAGTCGACCAATGTACAGTGTCAAAGCCAAAACTATCATTATTGTTATTTTGGATTTGGGACTTGGGATTTTATTTGACATTTGGATTTTGGTATTTGGAATTCTATATGTTTAGGGTTTAGAATTTAGAATTTAGGATTTCGTATTTAATACCATATACCCCCATAGGGTATTATAGCACATACTGTATTCCTATCCAAGCCCTGCCTGTGGAAAACTCCGGAAACCACTTTAAGTAAATGTTTACGCTCTTATATCAATCCGCTTTCCAGGACCTGTTGCTCTCTCACCATTCTCGTTATAAACATCTGAATTAGTATATAAATCTTCTGTCTTTTTTGAAAAATCTGATAATTGTCCTTCATTTTTGTACTGTTTATCAGTATAATTTGGTTCTTTTGGTTTTTTTGTAGAGTCTCCTGTGTCACAAATCTCTGGCACAGGAGTAACTCTTTCTGTATTTACTCTGGTCATATATTTTCCTACCTACTTTTTAAAACTTCTCTTAAAAACTGGCCTGTGTAGCTTTTTTTGACCTTTGCTACATCTTTTGGTGTGCCTTGAGCAACTATTTCACCGCCTCTGTCTCCTCCTTCAGGTCCTAAATCTATAATCCAGTCAGCGCATTTGATAACATCCAGATTATGTTCTATGACAAGCACAGTGTTTCCCTTGTCCACAAGCCTGTTTAAAATATTAAGCAGTCTTTTGATGTCATCAAAATGAAGCCCTGTTGTCGGTTCATCCAAAATATACAATGTTCTGCCTGTTGATTTTTTGGAAAGCTCAGTTGCAAGCTTTACTCTCTGGGCTTCGCCTCCTGAAAGAGTTGTGGCAGGCTGTCCCAGCTTGATATATCCAAGACCGACTTCATATAAAACTTTCAGTTTGTCATGTATCTGGGGTATGGTATAGAAAAAGTTCATAGCTTCCTCTACTGTCATTTCAAGCACATCTGCTATATTTTTTCCCTTCCAAAAAATCTCCAAAACCTGCCTGTTGTACCTTTTGCCCTTACACTCTTCACATTCAACATAAACATCAGGTAAAAAGTGCATCTCAATTTTTACAAATCCGTCTCCCTGACAGGCCTCACATCTGCCGCCCTGAACATTAAAAGAAAACATACCTGCTTTATACCCTCTGATTCTGGCCTCAGGAACCTGAGTAAACAAATCTCTTATAGGAGTAAACACGCCTGTATAAGTGGCAGGATTTGATCTTGGTGTCCTGCCGATTGGCGACTGGTCAACTGTGATGACTTTGTCTATATGCTCTATACCCTTTATCTGCTTGTGTTTACCGGGCATATCTTTGGAATTGTAAAAATGCTGATAAAGGGCGCGGGATAAAATATCATCTATAAGTGTGGATTTACCAGATCCTGACAAGCCTGTGATGACTACAAATTTTTCCAGAGGTATTTTAACATCTATGTTCTTCAGATTGTGTTCTCTGGCCCCTTTTATCTCTATATATTTGCCGTTTCCTTTCCTGTATTTTTTGGGCGCTTCTATAGACAACTTGCCTGACAAATACCTGCCTGTAAGTGATGAAGGGTTGTTCTTGATAAAATTAGGAGTTCCAGCAGCCACTATTTCTCCTCCGTGCTCGCCTGCGCCCGGACCGATGTCTATTACATAATCAGCTGACATTATGGTATCCTCATCATGCTCTACCACTATAACAGTATTGCCCAAATCTCTTAGTGCCTTCAGGGTTTCTATAAGTCTGTGATTATCTCTCTGATGAAGCCCTATAGAAGGCTCATCTAAAACATACAAAACACCAGTTAAAGCTGATCCTATTTGCGTGGCCAGCCTTATTCTCTGTGCCTCTCCACCTGAAAGAGAAGTTGCTGTTCTGTCAAGTGTAAGATAGCCAAGCCCTACTTTGTTTAAAAACGCAGCTCTGGAGGCAATTTCTCTGATGATCTGATGAGCTATCTCGTATTGCCTTTCTGTGATAAATATCTTATCTTTTATCTTAAGATCTTTCCACATCTTTTTGTTTGCTTCTGTTTTTTGGTGCTTGGGGGATAAGCTCAGCCATTGGAAAATTTTAACAAATTTTTCAATAGACATATTTACCACCTCATCAATGGAAAAACCTGCCACCTTTACGCTTAAAACCTCCTTTTTAAGCCTTTTACCTTTACATACAGCACATACTTTTTCTCTCATATATCTTTCTATCTCTTTTTTGACATAATCAGAATCTGTTTCATGGTATCTTTTTTCAAGTGATGGTACTACACCTTCCCAGACCACTTCAGTAAAGCCTGAATATGCCGATATATTTCCTGCTTTAAGTGTTTTTCCTTTGGGAAGTCCGTAAAGTATGATATCCAAATGCTTCTTATTCAAGTCTTTTACAGGTGTATGAAGAGAAAATCCATATTCAGCTGCAACCCTCTCAAGCACTTTCATATACCAGTTAAAAACAGATACATTCTTCTGCCAAGGCCTGATTGCTCCTTCTGCAATTGTTAAGTTTTTATTTGGTATGATAAGATCAGGATCTGCCTCAAGCTTTATACCCAGTCCTGTACAGGCAGGACAGGCGCCATGAGGAGAGTTAAAGGAAAAATTTCGAGGCTCAAGCTCCGGCAGGTCTATCCCGCACTTGGGACAGGAAAAATGCTGACTAAAGACACTCTCTTTGTCAGTTCCAATCTCAAGTATATATATCACGCCATTCCCCAGATCAAGTGCTGACTCTATGATCTCCTGAAACGAGTTATCAATCCTATCAGGAACAATCATCTTGTCTACTACCAGATCTATGGAGTGCTTTTTCTTTTTATCTAAACTCAAATCTTCTGCCTCTTCTATGGAAATAAGATCACCATCTACCCGTACATACGAAAAACCCACTTTTCTGGCTTCTGAAAATATTTTTTTATGCTCTCCTTTTTTATCCTTTACAATAGGAGCAAGCACATAGACTGCTTTTCCGGCCAGCTGAGATATCAGTTTGTCTACAATTTGGGTGGTGGTTTGTTTTTCTATAGGCAATTCACACTGAGGACAATGCGGTATTCCTATGCGGGCATACAAAAGCCTCAGATAATCATATATCTCAGTTACAGTCCCAACAGTTGATCTGGGATTGTGAGATATGGATTTCTGATCTATGGAGATAGCAGGAGACAGCCCGTCAATCCTGTCCACATCAGGTTTATCCATTACACCCAAAAACTGCCGGGCATAACTGGATAAAGATTCAACATACCTTCTTTGCCCTTCAGCATAGATAGTATCAAAAGCAAGCGAAGACTTGCCTGAACCTGAAAGTCCTGTGATAACTATAAGCTTGTTACGCGGAATTTTAACATCTATATTTTTTAAATTATGTACTCTTGCTCCTTTAACTTCTATAAAATTTATATCCTGACTATTGATTCTGGTCTTTTTTACAGCCATAATTATATCTAACCTAAATTTTAATAAAAAAACAGCTTTCCGAGCTTTTTGACTTGAAGCAGTATATCATTTTATTTAAATTTAATCAAGACAGGAACCCACACCACTGATATAATAAATTCTAAATACGAAATTCTAAATACTAAACAAACCCCAAAATAATTTTCAAATTTTCAATTAACCAATGAATTTACAATGACTTAATGTTTTAATGGTTTAGACCATAAGACTGATGTATGCTGCAATGTTGGGGAATTTAATTCATTGGAAAATTGAGGAATTGATTGAAAATTTTACCCCGTCGTATGACTGGGGTTGTAAATTGAAAATTTGAAAATCAATATCTGTTTTCTTTACAAATAACCATTTTTAATTTAAATTAATAAAGTAATTAACAAAAAAATATGAAAACTCTGGATAAAAAAATACAAGAAATCAAGCAGAAATATAAGGAGCTTGAAAAGCAGATAGCAGATCCTGAGACTGTCAAAGATCCTCAAAAATACAAACAGGCAAATATAGAATATAACGACCTGAAAGAGATTATAGAAGTGATAGAAAAATATGAAAAAGCAAAAGAAGATTATTCTCAGGCCAAACAGATTATAGAAGAAACAGGAGATGAAGAGATGAAAAAGATGGCAAAAGAAGAAGCTGAAAAACTTGAAAAAGAAATAGAGGATATGGAAATAAAAATTACAGAAATGACCAAACCGCAGGATCCACGCGACAAAAAAGATGTGATTATGGAAATAAGAGCAGGGGCTGGAGGAGACGAGGCCGCCCTTTTTGCAGGCGACCTGCTTAGGATGTATACCAGATTTGCTGAAAAACAGGGATGGAAAGCCAAAATACTTTCTGCCAATAAAATAGGAATAGGCGGATACAAAGAGGTGATACTTGAAATAGAGGGAAGAAATGTATACAAAATACTTAAATATGAGTCTGGAGTGCACAGGGTACAGAGAATACCTGTTACAGAAAAATCAGGAAGGATACATACATCCACTGCCACAGTGGCAGTTCTTCCTGTAGCAGATGATGTGGAGATTGAAATTAACCCCAAAGACATCAAAATTGATGTTTTCAGATCATCAGGTCCGGGAGGCCAATCAGTAAATACTACAGATTCTGCTGTTAGAATTACCCACATACCGACAGGAATTGTGGTATCTTGTCAGGACGAAAAATCACAGCTTCAAAACAGAGAAAAAGCCATGCGCATACTTAAAACAAAACTTTTGCAGATGGAGGAGGAAAAAAGAGAAAAAGAAGAACTTGAAATGAGACGATCACAGATAGGAACGGGAGATAGAGCAGAGAAAATAAGAACATATAATTTTCCTCAAGACAGAATAACAGACCACAGAATCAAACAAAACTGGCATAATATAGAAGATGTTCTTGATGGCAATCTTGATGACATACTTTCAGAGCTTGAAAAAAACTTATCAAAATAAAATGAAAAGCCTATATACTGTTAAAACCCTTCTAAAACACATCAACAAATATCCCAAAGCTTATGATGCTGAACTCCTTCTGCTTTGGGTAATAGGGAAAGAAGATAAAAACCCTGCCTATCTTTATCTAAACCACAACAAAGCTTTGACTAAAAAACAGGTTGATGTTTTCAAAAGACTGCATAAAAGGCTGATCTCTGGTATACCTCTTGCCTACATCACAGGATTTTGTTATATCTACAACTTAAAATTCTATGTTAATAGATATGTACTCATCCCCAGATTTGACACTGAAATACTTATAGATACTGCCCTAAGACACATTCAAAATATAGGCACTGATCTAGAAATACTAATAGCAGATGTAGCAACAGGGTCAGGTTGTATTGTCATCTCCCTTGCCCATAATCTTAAAAAAAGAAAAAACCTGCGTTTTATAGGATCAGATATATCACACAAAGCTCTCCAAATAGCTCAGCAAAACATATCATATCACAGATTAAAATCAAAAATTCGCCTTATTCAGGGAGACATGGCAGAGCCTGTCTTAAAATACATTTCAAAATCAAGAAAGAAATTTGACAGGGTTGTTATTATTTCAAATCCCCCTTACCTGTCTGACAAAAATTACAAAAAGTACTATCAAAACATAAAATATGAGCCTCAAAAAGCTCTGCTTGCTCCAGATAACGGCCTCTACTTCTACACAAAACTGTTCAGTCAGATAATGTCAGAGCTTGATAAAAAAATTGATATTGATATTTTCCTTGAACACAATTATGACCAAGCCCAAAAAATAAAAAAACTGGCAGAAAAATATCTGCCAGTCAAAATGTTTAAAATTTTTAAAGATTTAGGAGAAAGAGACAGGGTTCTACATATTAAAATATAGCTATTCTTTCTTTTCCTCTTCTTTTTTATCTGCACCCTCTCCTGCCTGCTCCTGAGACTTGATAGCTGCTTTTTCTGCATCTTCTGGGGATACTTCTTCCTCTATCTCTTCTTGTGCAGGTGCTTCTACAATAGCAACAGCAAGGTCTTCATCATCAAGCACTTCAATTCCTTCCGGTATCTGCAAATCCCTTATATGTATAGCACTGTTGAAATCAGTAAGTACAGAAATGTCTACCTCTATCTCATGCACAAGACTCTGCGGTAGAGCCTTTACCTGTATCTCCTCAAGCGGTGTAACAAGAGTTCCTCCAAGCTCTTTTACAGCCGGTGATATGCCCACAAACTTAAGTGGAATATAAGCTTCAATTTTTTCATCCAAAGATACAGCTCTTAGGTCCACATGAATAATTTTATCAGTTACTGGATGCAATTGTACATCTTGAATAAGTACTTTAAACTCTTCTCCATTATCAACTTTTAGATCAACCAATGTTGACTCCCCAGCCTGATCATATATATGAACAAACTCTTTATAATTTACAGATAAATTTTTATTATCAAAATTATGACCATAAAGAACTGCAGGAATCAAACCTTGAGCTCTCAAATTTGCAACTTTTCTGCCTGTTATTTCTCTTAAAGTTGCATTTAGAACTAAATTTCCATTGCTTGTCATATCAAATTTATTAATTATAAATAAGAAAACAACAGAATCTGTCTATAATAATTTAAAACAAATACCTGCATTTGTCAAATATCCACACCAGATCATCTCTTATTAAAAGGATACTATATATCCTTCCAATACCCTATACCCAAAAAATTTTAATGCTTGCTCAAAAGTATTTTTTAAATCTCTCCTTGTCTGATTCTGGTAATTGCCAATTAAACTTTCAAATTCTTTTTTCTTGCCAGATATATACTCTAAGTTGGCATCAAAGTTGCTAAAAAGCTTTGTAAGTTCACCTTTTATTACGTAATCAAATATCTTTATATCTTCTTCAAAAATTTCTTTTCTGGAGTTGATAAAGCTGATCTGTCCTTTAAGCCAGTTGTGCATACTGCCGATCATAGCTCTGATAAATTCATCATCAAAACCATCTATATCTGCACCATACAAATCCAAGTACTCCTCTCTAAAAAGAGCACATCCTTCACTAAAAAATACTTCTGCACTTTCCATACCTGCAGATCCCAAATCAGCCATAGCAAGTATACGCGCAAGGAGAGGGCTTTTAGGTGTTAAATTTTTCTGCAAAACATGACCTTGTTCAAAAGAAGGAATAGTCGCCAAAAATGCTGATTTTATTTTATCTATCTTATCAGAATACTCACCATAATACTGTTTAATATATTCTATAAAAATATTAAAACTTTCTTCTTCATTATATCCTGTTTTTCTGCTTCTTTTTAAAAACATTCCACATTGCTTTACCTCATAATCTTGAACTATATCGTGAAACAAAGCGCATAACCGCACAAGTTCAATATCTTCATATCCTATACACTTAGCAATCTGTACTGCTCTCCTTTCAACTCTTACAGTATGAAGTTTGTTGTGAAAAGGGAGATAATTATATTTATTCTCTTTATTCCATCTTTGGTATTCATCCTCCAGTACAGCCAGCACCTCTTGTCTTATCTTGTCAAATACGTTGTTTCTATCTTTCTCTTTATTCTCTAAACACCTCATAAATTCCCAATACTAAAATTTTTATCTTCAAATACATTCATATATTAACTGAGCATGCACACATCTTATATTTTATTTAATATTTAATCAACTATTGAAATTTACACACAAAAATGACATAATATAGTATATGAAAGAAGACTTCTTCAACAATTATGAAGAATATATTCCTGAAGTAAAGCCTAAAAAACCTCTCTGGAAAAAGCTATTAATAGTATTTACAGTCATCATATTTATTCTTTTGTTTGCCTTTGCTGTTGAATTTGTATCCAGAATTAATACTTATATATCTGATATACAGGAAGGGGGATTGGATTTTGCAAATCAGCAATCCAAACTATCCTCCCAGCTTGCCAAAGATATAGGCAGGGAAGGAAATAAAAGCATACCTGAACTAAGAAAAGAGATAGAAACGCTATCAGATCCTACATTTGGTATTAAAGATGCAAAAGTTGTAGTAGTGCAATTTGGAGATTTTCAATGTCCTTTCACCAGACAAATGTATCCTATTGTAAAAAAAATCCAGTCTGAATTTGAAGACAGGGTTCTCTTTATCTGGAGAGATTTCCCTTTATATGACATCCATCCTGATGCCATAAATGCCGCTATGGCAGGAGAATGCGCCAGAGAGCAGGGCAAATTCTGGGAGATGCATGATATGATGTTTATCAATCAGGAAGACTTATCAAGATCTGCCCTCATAAAATATGCCAGAGATGTAGGGCTTAATGTCAACAGGTTCAAGCGCTGTCTGGATACAGAAAAATACAGAAACGAGGTTATGGATGACTTCCAAACAGCTGTAAAACACGGAGCTGAAGGTACTCCTACATTCTTTATAAACGGGGAAAAAATATCAGGTGCCATACCTTATGAAATCTTCAGAGATATTATCAATTCAAAACTAATCAACAGATAAATCGCTTCCTATAGCCTGCGAAATATGAGTATATCTGTCCCTTTTCAAAAGCAGAGAAAGCTCATAGTTTATTTTAGCAGGTGTATGAGGACCGTTATAAATTAAACCTGTTACCATCTGTAGCAAACTTGCGCCTAATTTGATCTTACGGTAGGCATCTCTGCCTGTAAAAATACCTCCACAGCCTATAATAACGAGTTTCCTGCCGGCTTTCTTGTAAACATATCCTATCAGTCTGTTTGCACGCTCCTCTACAAGTTTGCCTGACAAGCCGCCTTTCTCAGGTACATAACCGTCTTTTATATCAAGACCTTTTCTGTCTTTGGTAAGATTTGATATAATAATACCATCCACGCAATACTGCAAACAAATATCTATAATATCATCTGTCTCTGTATAGTTTAAATCAGGTGATATTTTTACAAAAATTGGTTTGTCTTTCTGAAGCTTGGATATCTCTTCCATCAAATACTTAAAATACTCTTTTCTCATGAACGGCTCCCCTCCATAAGTGTTAGGACAGCTTATATTAAGAGTTAAATAATCTCCAATTCCATAAAACGCCTTATACGCTTTGATATAGTCTTCAGCTCCCTTTATTATATCCACTGTTTCAGGTGAATTGGTCTTGGCTATACTTATCCCAAGAGGGATTTTAAACTCTCTGCCTCTAAGCCTGTCTGATACAGCTTCTGCACCATCATTGACAAGACCATACCACACACATATAGATCTGCTTTTAGGCAGTCTCCATAATCTGGGTCTTGGATTACCGACACACTTTTCTCCTGTTACAGACCCTATTTCCGCAAATCCAAAACCACATAATCTTACAGCATCACATAGATTGGCATTTTTATCAAAACCTGCTGCCAGACCAAGAGGATTCTCAAACCTAATTCCGCAAATATTCTGAGACAAAACACTATCTCTATAAACCACGGCCTTCTCTGCATATCTGCTCAGTAAAGAATGTCTGGCAACAGAAGCTCCTGCCTTTAAAACACGATTATGCACATCTTCAGGATTGAATTTAAAAAGAAAAAACCTCAATATCCTGTACAAAAAATCAAAACAGATGTATTTTATTTCTTGTGCTTTCATACAAATTATATTACAATAAACATATCAAACTTGCCAGTAAATTATTTACAAATATGGATAAATTTATATCTCCAACAAAAGGAGCTCTAGACTTCAGTGATATGGTTAATCATATCATAGATTATATATCTTCTGAAAAAGATAAAAAATATGCTGTCTTTATAGGTACAGACTCTTCAGTTAAACATCATATAGAATATGTTACAGCTATTGCTGTCCATAGAGTAGGATATGGAGGAATATTTTTCTATACCCGCAAACATTTAATCAAAACATCCATAACACTAAGAGAAAGAATATATCAGGAGACTCTTCTGTCTGTTGAAATTGCTCAAAAATTGCTGGAAAGTCTAGACTACAGACAAATATCAAATTTTCAACTGACCATTCATCTGGATATTGGCAAAAACGGACCTACCAAAGAGATAATCAACGAGGTTATGGGTATTGTTAAAGGGTATGGATTTGAAGCTACATACAAACCATTATCTTGGGCTGCAACTTCTATAGCAGATAGATATACTTAATTAGAAATACTAAATTCGAAATTCTAAACACTAAATAATAACAACAAATTATCCAATTTACGAATTTACCAACCCCAGTCATACGACGGGATAAATTTTCAAACAATTTCCCAATAACCCAATTTAATAAATGTCAAATGATAAAATCCAAATGTCAAATAAAATCCCACGTCCCAAATCCAAAATAACAATAATGATAGTCTTGGCTTTGACACTGTACATTGGTCGACTTGCCCAGCTTCACTTTTTGAGGTAAATCTTGCTATAAAGCCAATGGGTATATAATTTGATTTAAAGCAATATATCTCAGACCAGCCCATATAAGGAGTTAGGTAAACTCCAGCAGAAAATCCAGAAAGTGGATTCCCCTGTCAAGCAGGGGAATGACAAGGAGAGAGTCAAGACAGGAGCAGGGGAATGACACCTTCTTTTCTTTGTCATTCCCGACTTGATCGGGAATCCAGGAGCAATGGTTCCCAGTAATCCAACTCCAATCATACGATAGGGCAGGCGGGGTAAAATTTTCAATCAATTCCTTAACTTTCCAATGATTTAATTATCAATAATAAATAATTCCAAATACCATATACAAATTAACCCAACTTCTCTGATTCCTAATTTACCTGATAAACACCAAGCACCAAATAGTAATATTTTAAAATCAGAAATACGAAATTCTAAAAACTAAATTCAAAATTTTAATTTCTAAATAATCCTTCACATTTAAACTCTTATTTCAATGAGAGGACATGAGATAAAATCAATTAAAAACTTCTTCTATATCTGTAAAAATGGAATTATATTTATAAACAGGTATTGTATAGGTTAGATCTGTATCTTGTTTATTCACCAGATAAGTGTCTTGGCTTTTAGTAAACACAAGCTCTATACTTTTATCACCCAAATAAACATTTATAATTGATTTTATATCTTCTGCGTTTTCTTTATCTTTACTGTCTGCAAATCCAAAAGATCTTAGAGGCGACAAGTTATTGATAATACTATTTATCACACCTGCAGATGTAGTGGTAGCCTTTTCTCCCTGCAAAACTTTAAATCCTTCATCTAATTTCTCTATGGTATAATTAAACTCATCAGATACAAATTCAAGTCTGTTGTAATCCAGTTTGGACAGATCTATAATCTCCTTATCTATCCACGCTTCTTTATCAGGTGAAAATATATTGCGGAGATTTGATGAAGCTATATAAACATTATCCTCATCTGCTTTTCTTACATACGATTTTGTAAAGCTAAAAGCTGTTTTTCCTATAACATAAGACAAAACCCTGTCTTTTATCTTTATATCTACATAAACACCGTTTTGATCAACTTCAAAATTTTTATGGTTTGATTTATTTTTAGAGACAGGGCCTGATATTTCAGTGCTTTGAAAAACATTCTTCAGGCTTTCCAACTGATTCTTATCTACCTCATAACCATCTACCATAAACCTGTCTTCGTTTTTTACAATTTCAACATATCTGTCATTTTGCTTAATAGACACAGAATCAATATCTGAAAAATTATTATATACAAACCTAAATCCCAAATCTGCAGGCTTAAGGCTGGTCTTTTTTTCATTCTGCCAATTCACAAAAAAGAATACACTCAAAAGTATTATTAAAATACCGCTTAAATACCAAAGCTTTCTTATATTCATAATACACTGCTTAATTCTACCTATATTTTATCTTCTGAAAAAGGCAGCTTAGAAAGTCTTTTCCTTCTCCATATCCACCACAAACCCCATACAGCAACCAAAGCAGGGATACCTATAAGATTGATATACCTTGCAGCTGCCTGCTGCCAGCTCTTTTCAAATACCAGCGGCTGAGGAACTCTGCTTTTTGACCTGATATTGACCAAATCAATATTTTGAGCCAGCCAGTCTATGCTGTTAAGAGCAAAAATAAGATTGGGACTTGAACTTCCTCTAAACATCCTATTGTCAATAAAATCTGAATCACCTACCACAACCACCCTGCCTGCCTGCTCACTATTCTGATTTTTTACAAGAGCCGCTGCAGATAGAATATAAATATTGGTATTGTCTCCAAAATCCGCATTAGGCGCTATATTGAAAAATCCCTCCTGCAGACCTCCGAATTGTGTGGTAGAAAGAAGCGGAGTTATCTCTACATTGTCTTTCTCTTCTATCTGAATACTACTTGGCCAAAGAAGCAAAACAGCAGGTATATTTGCTGAAACAAGTTTGGTATCTACCACCTGAGCCCTTACCCAAAAAGGATACGGCAGAATATAAGTTAGGGGCCCTCCTCCAAACGATATACTCTCATTTGACCTTAAATCATAAACCAAATTTGGCATTATCTTCAATCCATAATCTGATATTATATCATTATAATTTGAACCAGTAGGCGCAGCTGTTAAAAACTGCTCATCAACATTTACACCATCGGCGGCTAAGAATACAGATCCTCCCTCTTCAATAAACTTTTTGATTATCTCTTTTTGATTATCTGAAAAACTATCAGACGGACCTATGACAGCCAAAACATCTGCTTCTATATCAAAATCAGAATTATCTTCAGGAATATCTATTTCTTTAATATCATATTCTTTTGACAGCTCCTGTCTGAATATACTGATTTGAGATATATCTTTCTCACCCTGACCACTCAATATGCCTACTGACTTTTTATCATTATTTGTTAGTCTGTATATCATCCTTACAACCTGATACTCCAAATTACTAGTATCTCCTATATATGGTATAACCTCTTTCTTATCAGCATAAACCACTGCCAGACCAAAATATCCTCTTTGAAGAGTAAATTGCTGATTTTTCATAATGTTAAACTGAACAGGGCTGATGCCAAAATCCCGCGCTTCACTTTCTCCTTCTCCGTCAGGTTTGATGTTGACTATATCGATTTGGAGATTGTCTGAAAGTCTGTCTAAATCATTTAAAATATCCAGAACATCTCTTTTTACAACCAGAACCTGCGGAGGAAGATCAGAAGATATAAACAACTTAATAGTAACTATATCGTCAATATTTTTAATTATTTTCTCTGTAGCAGGAGACAGGCTAAAAAGCTTTTCTCTGGTCAGATCAATCCTTCCCGGTATAAATCTTCCCAAAAGATTTATCACAACCAATATTACGATCAAAATAACTGCAGCAGTCTTGAGCAATCTGTAATCTCTGCTCTTTCTGCTTGCCTTTAGCTTATAAATTTGTAAATAAGCAAGGATTAAGAAAAGTCCTGCAAAAGATATAAAATAGATTATATCACGCAGATCTATACTCCCCCTGATCATATTCTGATAATGCACAAGTATAGACAGCTGAGAGAAAATTTCTCTCACTATCCCCTTGGTCTCTACTATTACAATCTCAACTCCTGACATAATAAAGAAAAACCCGACAAATAAAGACAGGATAAATGAAGCTATCTGACTTTTGGTAAGCGATGATGACCAAATTCCAAGTCCTGCAAAAGCCAAGATAAAAAATACAGCTCCAATGTATTGGGCTGCTATCTGTCCCCAGTCAAACTTGCCTGCTGCAGACAAAGTAAGGGGTATAAATACAGTCAAAGCCAATGAAAATGATGTAAACACAACAACAGAAAGCCATTTGCCGATCAAGACATAAATTCTTTTTACAGGCTGTGATAAAAGAAGATCCAATGTGCTGTTTCTTTTTTCTTCTGCCAGCATTTTCATACTTACAGCAGGTACAAAAAAGAGTAAAATCCACGGCAATATATCAAACAAAGGCCTTAGATCTGCAAATCCCTGTATATAGGCTATTCTGAAATAAAAGAAACTACCAATAACTAAAAATACAATAATAAGAATATAGGCGACAGGTGAATCAAAAAACGACTTTATCTCTCTTTTAATAATATTCCACATAGGCTTAATTAGTTAAATCTTTAAACACATCCTCCAAACTTACTTTCTTTTGATATAATTCCCATACACGCCAGTTATTACTCTTGGCTAAGTCATAGAGTTTGGGTCTTATCTCAGCATCTTTTTCCACTTCTAT
>WFTA01000002.1 GCA_015485715.1 Patescibacteria group bacterium | reverse complement strand
GTCAGATGTGTATAAGAGACAGCTTATTTATAATACTATAAATAATATAAAACAAAAAGCCCGCGGGGAGCGGGCTTGATGTCGTATCTGAGAAATCTTAGAATTTCTTAAAGAATTTCTTCTTCTCACTTGGTCGTGCTACATCTACAACCAAAGGCCTGTTCATAAAATCATTTCCATTCAGGTTAGAGATAGCATTTTGAGCCTGATCGTCATCTTGGAGAGTAACAAAAGCAAATCCTTTAGATCTGTTGAACTTGTCCTTCACAATCACAACTTCCTCAATCTCACCATAATCTGCAAATAATTCTTTTAAGTCATCTTCAGTAGCATCCCAATTAAGGTTTCCTATATATAATTTTTGAGACATACTTGTTCATTTTATTTATAACAAGGTAAACCCAACCTTTTAAAATCTCTTTGCGAGAAAGAAGCTTATATTAATAAATATGAAGCTTCTGGCTTACCGCCTGCAGTATAGCATACTCCTCAAAATACGCAATACCCCCAAATAATAGTGTCTTTAAATCGGACTTTTTGTAAATAAGTGGTAAAATAAAAAACACTAAACAGCCATACCTACTTTAATTACCATCAAATTATATATGTACTTAATATTATCCTTAGCACAATAAAGTCTAAGTTGAGGTGTTTGTAATCATTCTCTAAAATTAAACAAAAATTCAAGTTTTATAGAAAAACTCCATCCTACAATAACCTTATATTACAGCCTGTTTTTAAACTGTCATCATCTCTTCTATTAATCTTTTTTTGATTTTATTAAACTCTTGTGAAAATCTAATATTCATACCCTTATAGGGCAGGTTTATCTTTATATAACTCTTCACTTGAGTAGGTACTTTACCCAAAACATAAACATCATCTCCCAAATATACAGCTTCCTCAATATCATGTGTTACAAAAACAATAGTCTTTTTTTCTCTGTGTTGTATTTTCAAAATAAAATCATGCATATTATATTTTGTGACTACATCCAGCGAAGAAAATGGTTCATCCATAAGAATTATGTCAGGATCTGTTGCAAATGTTCTAGCTATAGCTACTCTTTGTTTCATACCATATGATAAACAATTAGGATATAGATTTTCATATTTTTTAAGACCAATAAGATCTAAATAATATGAAACTATTTTATTTCTTTCAGAGTGAGGTGTGTTCTTTATTTTCAATCCAAATTCTATGTTTTCTTTTATATTCATCCAAGGAAAAAGAGAAAAATCTTGAAACACCATTCCAATATTTAAAGCTTGTTTAATCTTATTTCTATCTTTAAAACTTAATGAGCCATGCGACGGTTTCAGAAGTCCTGCTATAATTTTCAATAATGTTGTTTTACCGCATCCTGACTTTCCTATAAAAACAGTGATTCTCCCTTCTTTTATATCAACAGAAATATCATTCAAAACTTGAAGTTTATTATAACCATCAAGATTATAATACTTGGATATTTTATTAAGTCTAATCATATAATCTATTTTTTAATGTCCATGGAAAGAAAATCTTATATAAAACTCTGAATAAATAATCAAAAACAACACCCAGTATACCAATCACTACAATAGCTGCTATTACTTTATCTGTCTGTAAAAGCCTCTGAGATTGAACTATCACGAAACCAATACCAGATCTTGATCCAACAATTTCAGCCATCATTAAAGCTGCCCATGCCCAACCAACTGATATATGAATATCCTCAAAAATTCTTGGCTTAGAATATGGAAATATCACCTTATACACAATATGTCTGCCACTTAGACCAAACATCTTTGCTGAATCTACCATATTAGAAGGAACGGCTGATACAGAATTAACAATCATAAGTACCAATTGAAAAAAACAGCAGATGTAATTACAAAAATCTTCTCCATCTCACCTACACCAAACCAAATAATAAACAAAGGTATAAAAGCAGGTATGGGAGTGTATCTTATAAAATCTATATATGGTTCTATCAAAATACGAATTTTTCTATTCAATGCCATTAAAATTCCCAAAGGTATTGCTAAAGCAGATGCAATCAAAAAACCAACACCCACCCTAAAGATACTTACTATAATATCTCTCAAAAAATTATTTTTTACAAACAACTCAATCAACGATCTGTACACATTTAAAGGAGACGGGAGTACCACATTTGTTATAAATCCGAAATCCACAATCAAATCCCAGAGCAAAATTACAACCAATAAAATACCCAAAGAAGGGAATATAGCTTTTATTTTATTCCTCATAAAGGTCCTGAATAATGCTGCTATCTATGGCTTGATCTAAATCTATCTTTCTATCTACTTTTTTTACCTCAAGAAAAATGTTATTGAAAATTTCAGCAATTTTATATATATTCACGTCAGAATTTCTGTCAAAATAAGAGATATTTTCACTATAAGACGGCCATTTTAGAGATGAAATCATGTCTGCAAATTCATCTTTAGATATATTGTAGTATTTAGACATTATTTCATTTGCTTCACCCTTGTTCTTCTCCCAATAATCTATTGCTCTAAACCATCCTCTTACAATTTTTTTTACATTCTCTCTGTTCTTCTGTAAGTACCTCTCACTTACAGTTAAAATATCCACTATCACGCCTTTCTCATCTGCTGTTGTTATCAAAACTCTTCCGTCTTTTCTTTTTTTCGCCTGCAATAACCACGGCTCAAAAGTAACTGCAGCATCCACTCTGCCAGCTAAAAATGCAGCTCCGGCTGCCCCTGCTTCCATATCTATTAAATTAAGATCATTAAGAGATATATTGTTTTTATAAGCCACAAAGTTTAAAAAAGATTCACTTACAAAATTTTTCTGTACAGCAATAGGAGTATGTTTTAAATCCTGTATTGTACTTATATCTTTGCTCACTACTATACCATCTGCTCCATCCGATACATCTATCTGCATCACAGCTATAGATGGAATATTCTGAAATCTGGACAACACAAGCAGATCAACTGTATCTCCTAATCCATCGATATCACCCCTAATCATGGCTATTTTTCTCTGAGCAACGTCCTCTATTACTATTATATCTACCTCCAATCCTTCTTCTTCGAAGAATCCTTTTTCTTTGGCTAAATAAAAAGGAGCAAATCCTACCCAAGTGTTTACCCCTAGAACAAATCTATTCTTATTTTTTAAATCATTATCAAATACATTATTTGCCTTATTTATAATTAAAAGCAAAAGAATTCCACAAATTAAAGCTATAAAAGAATATTTTTTTATATATCTAATATTCATATTTAATAAATTTAATTTTAATTTTCGCCTTATTCTATAAAAAAAATTAAAACGCGTAAATATATTTATACTAATATATTGACT
>WFTA01000001.1 GCA_015485715.1 Patescibacteria group bacterium | reverse complement strand
GACAGTTTCTTTAATCTGTCTGCAAGTTTTGTGGAAGAAGTTTATTCCAATATAAATACAGCCAATTCTACTGTTGCATTTTCAGGATGGAATATGTGGGGAGGTTCCACATCTTACAACGCTGATGATAATCCCGGACCCGGTATTTTTACCGGTACTTTTACTTCTGCTACCAACCTGACACTTACAAGGGATTTAACAGGCTCGGTTCCTGCTACTTTATCATGGTTTGTAATTGATTTTTCCAACTCTTCCCCTTCTGTCATTTCTGCTATTGACACACCAGATCCAACCAATCCTAAAAGATCAGTAACATTTATTATAAACTGGAGTGATGTTGGGAGCGGACCTGTGAAGGCGAAAGTATGCAAAACCAATTCTTTAACCGCTCAAAACTGCGACGGCGGTTTTTGGGCAACATCGACTGCGTTTACTACCAGAAATCCCATTAAATTAAAATACAATGTCCAGCCGGCAGATTATGGTCAAACCCGAAACTATTATGTATTTGTCTGTGATGATGGCGGGTTGTGCACGTCTTCTGTATCAGGGACGTTTTCAGTAAATTTGGAGAGTACAGTACCAAACATTAAAATTAGAAGAGGATTTAAATATAGATAGGTGATAATTATTATTAGATTATTCAGATATGAAATTTATAAAACAAATTATTTTTTTAGTCGTAGTTGTTGTTTTGTTAGGAATAGGGATCTTAACTGTATATAAACCTGAAAAACAAAATCAGACAGTATCGCCTGTCCTGCCAGCATTTGCAGCTTCGGATACTCCCCGTATTTATATAGACTTAAAATCAGGAAAAGTTTACAGTGAGAAGGATATAGAAATTGAAGATGTGATTATTCAAAACCCTGAAAATGATAGAGTATTAGATGATATGTTTGATATAGATGTGAAGCTGAATAAAGATAGAAATGCAGAAATTGTGTTTAATCCTAAAAAAGGAATGATGCGTCCGGGCAGATACAAAGTATCAGGCAGGATAAAAACACCTGATGGTATAAGAGATTTTTCTCAGGATTTTCTATGGGGTGTGCTTGCTATGAATTTTAATAAAGCATATTATAGACCTCAAGAAAAAGCATATATCCAGATGGCAGTATTGGATGACAGAGGTGATACTATCTGTGGTGCTGATCTTAATCTAAAAATACAGACACCTTCAGGCAACACAGAAATATTAACTACAGATGATAGGGTTGTAAAAAATCCTGCCTGTGGGCCCAATAATGTCCTCAAAGATCCTGATTATTATACTTATTATCAATTTAAGGAAACAGGAATTTACAAGTTTTTCTTGTCAGCTGAGACAGAAAATGGTACATGGACTATACAGGATTACGTCAAGGTTGACTCCATATCCCCCAAATTTATTATAGAGCGAAAGGGACCGACCCGTATCTGGCCATATGCTGAATATGAAATGAAATTGACTATTACTGCCTCTGTTGATTTTCAGGGGCAGATCATAGAGCAGATTCCTGATGGCTTTACTATAACCAAATTTGACAACTTGCCGGGGAGGGTAGAGGAAGGTAAAATTATTTGGGAAGTATCATTGAATAAGAATGATCAGATAGATCTTTCCTATACTTTTGATGCCCCCAATATTGCTCCTGAGTTTTATCTACTGGGTCCTGTCTTGATGCAGGAAAACGGCAATATTATATATCAAGAGTCCAGAAGATGGCAGATAGCAGGTGATGCTATATCATATGTTCAAAGTATAAGCACCAACGGAGGAAACCTTACTAGTCTATCTGCTTCATTTGCTTCCAATAATACAGCAGGGAATCTGATAATTGTTGTTGCCGGATGGGCTGGTACCACCATTACCGCTTCTGTATCTGATTCTAATGGTAATACATATCAAACAGCTGTTGGTCCAACTACTGGAGTAGGATCCAGAGGACAAATGTTTTATGCAGAAAATATTGCAGGTGGTGCAAATACTGTAACTGTCGCTTTTTCTGCTTCAGTCAGTGGAGCCCATCTACTCATACATGAGTATTCAGGTATTGCCACTTCTAATTCTCTGGATCAGGTTACGTCTGCAACAGGATCATCAACTGTGTGTGATACAGGATCTGTAACTACCACGCAGGCAGATGCGCTTTTGTTTGCCTCCTGTGGTGCAGAGACCGATCCTACCACTATTACAGCAGGCACAGGTTACACTTTAAGAGAGCTTGTAGGTGCAGCAGGTAAGACAGCAACTGAAGATCAGATCGTATCTGCAACAGGAACATATAATGCTACATTTACTCTTGGTGCATCTGCACCATGGCTGGCTTCTCTTGCCACATTTAAGGCTGCATCTGTTAACAATCCTCCTTCTGTTGTATCTGTTTCAGATTCTCCTGATCCTGTCCTTGCGGGAAACAGTATCACTTTTTCAGTTGACTGGTCAGATCCTGATGCCGGCGAAAATGTAAAAGTTAAAATATGTAAAACCAACTCTTTGACTAACCAAAACTGCGACGGCGGCTTTTGGGCAACGTCAACTGCGTTTACAACTGCTGATCCTGAAAATATTTCATATGTAACACAGGCAGGTGATGTAGGAACAAATAATTACTATGCATTTGTCTGTGATGATGGGGGTCTTTGTTCTACGTCTTCCAGCGGAACTTTTGTAGTCGAAGGAAACAATACACCATCTGTGATTTCAGTAATAGATGCACCTGATCCTGTTGACCCCGGCAGGACTATTGTTTTTGCTGTTGACTGGTCAGATCCTGATGCCGGCGAAAATGTAAAAGTTAAAATATGTAAAACCAACTCTTTGACTAACCAAAACTGCGACGGCGGCTTTTGGGCAACGTCAACTGCGTTTACAACAAGCAGTCCACTTTTATTTAAACATGATGTTCCGTACTCTGATCAGGGAAAGACATTGGATTATTATGTATTTGTGTGTGATGATAATGCTAATTGTTCTGCTTCATCTGCAGGAACTTTTACAGTAAATTCTGCAAGATTAACTCCAAATGTTAAATTCAGATAATTTGTTTCATTCTTTTCTAAACCTAACACAGTGTATGTATATACTGGGTAATGTATTAAGGGTAAAGTTTGAAAAAACGGACCAAATATGATAAATTTGTTGTATGCAAACCAAACTTTGCCCATATTGCCAAACCAAAACAAAACTATGGCAACTAAAGGATAAAAGGTTTAAATTCTCTAAATGTTTAAGGAAGTTTTCCTTAAACAAAGGAAAAATTAAAATATCTAAAAAAATATTAAAACAAATAATATCAGAATTTGTCCTTGAACATTCAACCAATACTATTATAGAAAGGGTTAACATATCCAAATACAAACTCTTAAAAATTCTAACCATAATCAGGGAAGAGATGACTAAGAATATTCCAGATGTATTTGAAGGAATTGTAGAAGTAGATGAAACATATATAGGCGGTAAGTGAAAAAACAAAAATATTAAAAATAAGGTAAAATTAAACAAAATTAAAAGAGGCAGAGGCACCTTAAAACAACCAATATTTGGAATCCTCTGCAGACAAGGAAAGATTTATGCTGAAATAGTTGCAGGAATAGAAGCTAAAGATCTGCAGCCAATCATTCAGAAAAAAGTCAAAAAAGGCTCTGTTGTTTGTTCAGATAAATGGCGCGGATATACAGGTATTGCTGCCAAAGGATATGTCCATAGATTAGTTGATCATTCCAAAAATGAATATTCTGACAAAAAAGGAAACCATATCAATGGTTTGGAAGGGTTCTGGGGATATTTAAAAAGAAAACTCTCTGCTAAAGGTGGAATAAAGAGAGATAAGCTGTATTTATACCTTGGAGAATATGTCTGGAGATACAACCACAGAACCTTATCCTTAAAAGATCAAGAAAACCTTTTATTTAAGCTGATAATTAAACATTTTTGGTCCGGATAATCGGACTTAATACAAAATTTATTTATAGTTTATATTGTCATCATTGCTATTTTTGATGGTATTTTATTTATCCACAGTGTATTTTTGTGTAATATGCTATAATATATACTGAGTTCTAATTTATTTTTTATTTTTATTAAAATTAAACAGGTATTTATACCTGTAGGGAAAGGGATATGAACGATTTAAATAACAATTTACAACAAAGTCCATCCCAAGAAGACAACAAATCAGAATACAATAAAAACCAAAATAAAAAATCTTCTTATAGAGGATGGTTGTATTTTGCAATGGTTCTTATATTGATAATAGTTGTTTTGGGTGCTCTGGATAAATTTGGGGTGTTTAAATCTCCTGAACAGAAACAACAACAAAAAGTAGAGGAGTTTATAGCAGAAACAGGGCCTTGGTATGCAGTGTTTTTGACAAGTGGTCAGGTGTATTTTGGAAAACTTGAGAACATAGAGTCTCAATATCCTGTTTTGAGAGATATATACTACCTTCAAATACAACAACAGGTACAACCCCAGCTACCAGTCCAGAATCAGGAAGGAGATGGTGAAACTCAGGTCATACCCGCACCTCAGCCTCAGCCGCCAAGACTAACTCTTATCAAATTTGGAACAGAATTACACAGACCAAAAGATTATATGAGAATAAACAGAGATCACATTTTATACTGGCAGGAATTATCACCTGATAGTCAGGTAGTACAGGCTATTGCAAGATATAAAGAGGAGCAGAGTAATCAATAAAACATATTGTTAAATAACTTTTGAATTAATTATTATATGGAGGAAAAGAGGTTATGGATTCTTTACATAGAAAAGACAGGATTGAAGAGCTTTTGGAAGAAAATCAGAGATTGTTGCAGGTTATTTTAAAAAATTCTGAAAAGACCAGAAAATATATCCTATGGGGGAGGGTTGTATCAACTATTTATCTTATAGTGGTGGTAGCTCCTATAATACTTGCAATTATATATCTTCCTCCACTTATTAGGCAGATTACTCAGCCTTATAGAGAGCTTTTGTCTTCTACACCTGAGAAAGGAAATACAGGTTCTGATATTATAAACCAAATAGAAAAATTACTGAATTCAAAGTGATAAATATGAAGATAAACAAAACAAGGAAGTTTGTTTTAGTTTTGACTATATCCTCTTTTGTTTTGGGAATGATAGGTGGTATATTTTCAGTATCATTTTTATCTCCTTATATATACGAATATTATATCCCGGCAGATAAACCACCTGTATACAAAAAGGAAGTAGAAAATGTAAAAGTCGTATCTGAAGAAGATCAGGTAATAGATGTAGTAAGCAGAGCAGAACCTGCTGTAGTAAGTATAATAGTTACCAAGGAGTTGCCGCGTATATTAAACAACCCTTTCCCCCGTGACTTTTTCTTTGATTTTCCGGGATTTGAGTTTTTCTTTCCCCAGTTGCCGCAGCAGGAGCCCGAAAGGGAAAAAAGAGAAGTCGGAGCAGGGACAGGATTTTTGGTATCTAAAGACGGCCTTATCCTTACCAATAAACATGTAGTAGCTGATGAGGAGGCTGAGTATACAGTGCTTTTAAATGATGGAACAAAATATGATGCCAAGGTTTTGGCAAGAGATCCTGTACTTGATCTTGCTCTGGTTAAGATTGACGGAGACAATTTTCCAACGCTTGAGCTTGGAGATTCTGATAAAGTCAAAATAGGACAGACAGTAATTGCCATAGGAAATGCTTTGGGTGAATTTAGAAATACAGTGACTAAGGGAGTTGTATCAGGAGTTGGAAGAACAATAGCTGCAGCAGGAGAGGGAGGTTCTGAAATAATAGAAGAAGCTATTCAGACAGATGCAGCTATTAATCCCGGCAATTCTGGAGGACCGCTAATAGATTTATCAGGAAAGGTAGTAGGAATAAATACAGCAGTTTCAGTGAGAGGTCAGTCTATAGGTTTTGCAATACCGATCAATGAAGCAAAAAGAATTATAGAATCTGTTGAAAAGTATGGCAGAATTGTAAGGCCTTATCTTGGTGTAAGATATATTCTTCTCAATGAAGAGATAGCCAGAATGAACGATCTTGAGTATGACTATGGCGCTCTGCTGGTAAGGGGCAGGAGGAGAGGTGAGTTGGCAGTTGTTCCGGGATCTCCTGCAGATAAGGCTGGCCTTGAGGAAAATGACATTATTCTTGAAGTAAACGGACAGAAAATAGATAAAGGCCATTCTCTTGCCCGTATACTTGCAAGATACAGGCCGGGTGACAGAGTGAAGCTGAAAGTCTATCACGATGGAGATATCAAAGAGGTAGAAGTCGAGCTTGGTGAGTTTAAAGAAAAATAATATGCTGGAAAATCTTGATGATAAACTAAAAGATCTTCAGGCGCGGCTTGAAGATCTTAGGAAATATCTTTGACCTGCCTCAGAAAAAGCAGGAGATTTTAGAATTAGAAGACCAGATGTCGGATAGTGATTTTTGGCAGGACAGGAATAAGGCTTTGAAAGTTTCATCCAGAGTATCATCTTTAAAGAGGATTGTTTCAGATTTTGAAGAAATGGAGTCCAAGCTTTGCGAGGTGGCTGAATTCTTGCAGGAGGATTTTACCCAGCATGATTCAGGAATTAGGGATGAGATAAGAAAAGTACTTGACGATGTGGATAAAAAACTTGCAGACCTTGAACTTTTTGTTTTTTTGAATGATAAGTATGATCAAAGGTCTGCCATTTTATCTATTCATGCAGGAGCAGGCGGCACAGATGCACAAGACTGGGCCCAGATTCTTTTGAGGATGTATACCAGATTTTGTGAGAGAAAAGGTTTCAAATACGAAATAGTTCATATATCAAAGGGGGAGGAAGCAGGTATAAAGTCTGCAGTTTTGGATATTGAAGGCGGATATGCCTATGGATATTTGAAAGGAGAGATGGGTGTGCACAGGCTTGTCAGACTGTCTCCTTTTGATGCTGACAAAGCAAGGCATACATCTTTTGCTTATGTAGAGGTATTGCCGGAAATAGAAGATATAGAGGTAGATATAAATGAAAAGGATTTGAAAATAGAAGCACATCTGTCAAGTGGTCCGGGAGGTCAGAATGTACAAAGAAATTATTCTGCTGTCAGAATTGTACACTTGCCAACAGGCATCACTGTATCTGTACAGAGCGAAAGATCCCAGCTTCAGAACAAAGAGAAGGCACTTAAAATACTCAAAAGCAGGATTGAGAAATATTATCAATTAAAACAGGAAGAAGAAAAAAAGATGCTTAAAGGAGAATTTACTGAAAATGCGTGGGGCAGGCAGATACGATCCTATATACTTCATCCATATAAATTGGTCAAAGATCACAGGACAGGCTATGAAGAAAAAGATCCAGATAGAGTTTTAGACGGATATTTAGACGGATTTATTGAAGACTTTTTAAAGCATAAGAGTAATACAGAATAAATGCCTAAATCAAGAAGAATCTCTCTATATCTTGCTTCTTTTTTGTTTGGTGTGCTGGTTGCTGTGTTTTTAAATCCTGATTTTAGATATTTTTTGGTTTTATTTACTGTAGTCTTTGTAGTTTGGATTTTTTTAGATTTGCATCCTAAAGGCAAAGATTGGAATAAAATATACACCATCTTTGCAGTGGGTATGATATTTTTTACTTTAGGGATTGCGCGGGGTGTGCTTTCTTTTCCTGACAGCTACACAACTTCATCTTTAAACAATACAATAAAAAGTATAGAAGGAGAGGTTGTAGGAAGGCCTTATATTAAAAATGATGTATCCCGCATAGTTTTGGATGTGGATGGACTGCAGGGCAAGGTTTTGGTATTTGACAGAGAAAAAAGGGTTTTAAAGAGAGGGGACAGGGTAGAGGTAAAGTGTTTATTTAGAGAGCCTGAAAAGATAGGCAGGTTTAACTATCCGGCTTATCTGGCAAAAGATCAGATATATTCTTTGTGTTTTTCTCCCGAAGTTTTAAAGATAAAGTCACAAAATTCTTCTTTTCTTGGATGGTTTGATGATTTGTCCAAAGAGTGGGCCGGCGGGTTTGACACTTATTTTTTATTCTCTTCAGGATTTTATAAGGCTATTGTTTTGGGTGACAGATCAGGTATTGATAGAAATATGCAGGATATTTTTTCACAGGCAGGAATCTCACATATTATAGCAATATCAGGTATGCATCTGGTTATCTTGTCAGGAGGAGTATTTTTTATCTTAAGAGGTATTGGTTTTTCTAAAAAATATGCCTTGGTTGTGCTGTTGGTATTTTTTATGTTGTACTTGTTTGTGATTGGATTTAAAATTTCTGCACTTCGTGCTTCTTTATTTGCTTTGATTGCGGCTTTAAGTTTTATTTTAAAACGTAAGATATACAAGCTTAACCTTCTTCTTTTTACAGCATCTTTGCTGGTATTTATATCTCCTCAAATCTTGATCTATGATATCAGTTTTCAGCTTTCATTTTTAGCAGTTGCCGGTATTTTTTATTTTTATAAGTTTTTTGATAAAATATTCAACTTTATTCCATATGAGATGGTAAGAAATATTTTGACTTTGACTTTTTCGGCACAGATGTTTGCTTTGCCTTGGGTTATGTACAGATTTGAATCTTTTCCTCTTGGCTTTCCTGTATCTAACTTATTGATTCTTTTGATTGTGCCATGGGCTTTGGGCGTGGGAATTTTATTTGTGATGTTTAGTTTTTTGCCTTTTTCTTTTTTATTATACTTTTTGGGATGGACAGGAGATGTGCTCTATAGATATATTTATTTTGTTGCTAAATCTATAGCTGATATGAAGTTTTTGTTTTTTAAAGTAGAGATTAGCATATACACTGTGATGTTGATATATGCAGTATATTTTCTGTTTCATCCGTATGTTTTGGAAAAGATTAAGATGTATTTTAATAAATTTAAAAATCAAAGCAGTAAGACAGAGGAGTATGAGATGGATATATCCAAATTTTTAGATTAATTAAAAAATCCCAGCTCCTACATAACCAAAGATTATTTTTCAAACATAGGTTAATATCTAATTTTCCTAATTACACTAATAGTTCTAATAAATTCCCAAGAACCAACAATAAATTTTCAAATTTTCAATTTACTAACCCCAGTCATCCCACTTATACGACCATGTCATGCGACATGGCAAGCGGGACAAGTACGACCCCAATCATACGATAGGGCAGGCGGGGTAAAATTTTCAATCAATTTCTCAATTTTTCAATGAATTAAATCCTAAACTCTGCATCAAAATCAGTATATTATAGTTTAAACCATTGAAACATTAAATCATTGTAAATTCATTGGTTAATTGAAAATTCGTAAATTGGATAATTATTTTGGGGTTTGTTTAGAATTTGGAATTTTGGATTTTATATAATATTATGTTTAAAGACAAAAAAATAATTTTCTTAATCTTGGTAGTATTTACAGCGCTTTTGGGGTGGGAATACAGTAAATATTTGAATTCAGATTTAAGAGTTGTGTTTTTAGATGTTGGTCAGGGAGATGCTGTGTTGGTCAGGACTCCGGGCAGGCATAATATTTTGATAGACGGGGGAGAAGGGAAACAGATGAACAATAAGAATATAATCAGCAAATTATGGAAATATCTGCCGTTTTTTGATAGGGAATTTGATATGGTAATATCATCACATCCTCATCTGGATCATTTAGGAGGTTTGCTGAATGTGGTACAAAGTATCAAAGTAAAGCGCATTCTTCAGAGTGGAGTGAAATATAATACAGCAGAGTATCAGGAATGGAATAGACTAATAAACAGTAAGAATATAGATTACGATATAGCTGTTTCAGGAAAAGAGTATTTATTTAAGAGTTCACAGGGAGATGTTTTGCTTAAGGTTTTGTATCCTTTTAAGAATATGGAGAATTTAGAAGTGGAGGATGTTAATGATTATTCAGTTGTTGTACTTCTGGAATATGCAGACAGAAAGATACTTTTTACAGGTGATATATCATCTGATGTGGAGAAGGGAATTGCAGATTATAAAATGGCACAAGATATAGATGTTTTAAAGGTAGCTCATCAGGGATCAGATACTTCTACTTCAAATTTATTTTTAGACTCTTTTAATCCAGAATATGCAGTGATTATGGTTGGGAAAAACAATTATGGTCAGCCATCAAGGCGTGTTCTAAAGAGGCTTGAAAGAAGAAATATATATATTTTACGTACTGACAAAATGGGAGATATAGAAATTAGAATCAACAAAAAAGGAGAGATTAAGGTAAGATAGCAGATGTCTGTTATATAGTGGATATTGAATAGATTAATTTTCTAATTTTCAAATTTTCAATTACCCAACCCCAGTTATTCAACCCTAATCATACGATAGGGCGCAGGCGGGGTAAAATTTTCAATTTTCAATCAAATCCCAATTTTTCAATTTTCAAACCAACTAATAAATATAAAAAATCAATACTTTGTCATTGTTCAATTTTTACCCGCTTGGGGTGTTTACCTTCCAAAGGAAGGGGTGATTGGATAGTCTATTTCTGGATTCCCGTTTTCACAGGAATAACAAAGAAAGAATATGGGAATGACAATGTAGTGGGGTGCCATTGTCCAAAACCCCGTTTGTCATTGTCCAAACCCCCACTTGTCATTATCCGACTTGATCGGATAATCTATTTCTGGATCCTCTGGTCAAGCCAGAGGATGACACAGAGAAGAAGTAATGTATCCTATGGGACTTCCTCTAATTTCCCAATAACCCAATTTAATAAATGTCAAAATCCAAAGCTCAAATGACAAATTCAACCCAGCCCCACTTTTCAAGATTATCAGCAATATGTTGCTTTAAATTAAATTATATACCCTCTGGTTTTATAACATAGATTTACCTCAAAAAGTGGAGCTGGATGGAGCTGGCAAGTTAACCAATATACAGTGTTAAAGCCAAAACTATCATTATTGTTATTTTGGATTTGGGACTTGGGATTTTATTTGACATTTGGATTTTGGTATTTGGGATTCTATAGGTTTAGGGTTTAGAATTTCGGATTTAGGATTTTATTCTTTAAGAGGATGGTATTTTTTGAGTGTTTTTTCAGCATACCTGTCTGATGCATGAACATATCTTGTGGTTGTATCAAGTGACTCGTGACCCAAAAGTATTTGAATGGCTGCTGGATTTGCACCAGATTCGGCCAAATATGTAGCAAATCCGTGTCTGAGTGAATGTGCTGATGTGGGTACGTTTATTTTAAGTCGCTCTCTATATTCTTTAATTTTCATCTGGAGATAATTTGTAGATACTTTCATATCCTTTTTTTTAACTCTGCTTCCGCGATAGGGAATAAATACATATTCTATATCATCAACTCTCATATTCAGATATTCATCCAAATATTTTTTAGCTCTTTCTGTTAAATACACAAACCTTTGTTTTTTCCCTTTACCCATTATAAATATTCTGCCTTGATCGTCGATCTGATCTCTTTTCAGATTTACTAATTCAGATATACGCATACCAGTTGCAAAAAGTACTTCCAGCATAGCTCTGTTTCTGGCTGCTATTTTTTTGTCCTTTTCAAACAGAGTAGGGGACTCAATTAACTTTACCAAATCTTCAAACTCGGCTACGTGAGGATGTTTTCTCTCTGTCTTAACTAATTTTACCATTTCAGGCGTGATAGGAGTTTTGTAATCAATGTCTATAAGATATGTAAGATATGACCTTAATGAAGATAAAATTCTATTGATAGAGTAAGAGGAAAGTTTTTTGGGAGCTTTCTGGCCGGCTGGTGTTTTTCTATCTATAGATGCCAGATATGCTTTATATTGATGAATAGTCATTTTTGTTGTTTTTTCAAAAGGCGTATCTATTGATTTAAGAAATTCTTCAAAAATTTTTAAATCACGTTCATAATTATACTGAGTTTCTTCAGAATAATTATTAACTTTTAGATTTAACAAAAAATCATCAAAATATGGAAGGTTTATATGTTTATTTTTTTTATTTTGTTTTGGCATACAGTAAAATTTCAAAATTCAAATTTCAAAAGGCAAAATTAAGGAAACAATTTTAATTTTCAATTATTCTTTTAGAATTTAGAATTTCGGATTTAGTATTTATTAATTAGTGGGGGATTATATCTATATTATAGCATTTTTTAAAATATTGGTCAAATTGAGTGTAAGAGATATTATACTCAGTTATACAAATCTTATATTTTATAAAAGACAAAAATGTACTTAAATTTAATTGATGTTATTGTGTTTTGAATAAATTAAATATTGATAATGGATGATCAATGAACATACTTCTTCTTATTATACTAATTATATTAATTAGCATTGATATTCCAGAGTCAGGCTCAAATCTTTGCATTTCTTACATATTCTGAATACAGGAGATATCCATCCACATAAGTATGTAAATCAACTATGCTAAATATTATACCAAATATTTCTCTGGATAATTGATTTGATGGTATAAAAATCAAAATATCACTTTTTTGTGAGACTCCTATATTTATCAATTCCATAATCCTATATACCTCTTTTTTAAATACTTTCATATATTCTACATGAGCACTTTGGTCTTTGTTTTGAGTAATTGCTATATCTAGTACAGTCAAAAAATAATCACAAAAATGCCTTAAGCTGTAAAGCAAATCTATGCTTATATTTGTTTTAATACCTATTCCCTTTTGTCTATTTTTATGTTTTGCAATTATTACACTTGCTGTTTCTTTTTCTGTAATTAAATAGTACATCATATAAAATTCGTGTATAAATGTTTTAACTTCTTTTAAAAACACAAGCAATTCCTGTTTATCAATAGTTTTTATCTCTGTTAGCTTTCCTTTTACAAAATAAGAAAACAAATAAAAGGTAAGATTATTGGCATGCAAATAAGCGTTAAAATCTATCATGAGTGATTCAATAAAATTTTGTTTAAATAATATGCTTCTTATCTTAAGCAAATCACCAATAAGCTCGCAATAAATCTTTAAAATTTCCTCATCTGCATAATCACATCCTGAGACATATTTGGATATCAAACTTATAAGGTAATCAATGGACATTTTCTCACATTTTGCCCATTCAATATAATCATTGAGTGTATTCTCTATTAGTCCAATATTTTCGTCGTCTATCTTTTCAGTAGATATTAGTGGATTTGATGGTATATCTTGAGGTTTAGTAAAAAACACTGACTCTATTATAGATAACATGATTTTTATATATTCAACAGATGATGAGATTTCACCATCTGATTTTTCAAATGTCAATAATGTATATATATCATGTAGTGTATTATCATAAAGGATATTTAATATCTCATCAAACCTGTCAAGATCATGTCCTTTAATTTGAGTTAATATATTACTCAAAACTTCTGTAATTTGAGTTAATATATTACTCAAAACTTCTGTTGCCAGATTTCTCAATTTTTTTAAATATAAAGGTGTACGCTTGCCTATATCTGCAATTGACAAATTCTTTAAAAAAAGATTCAGTATATCAATAATACCCTCTTTTTGATTTTCAGGAATATCTCGAAATAATCTTCTCTTTTTGCCTCTTTTGGAATATATAAGATTACTTAGTTCGGTGAAAATAAGATTATTAGGATTATATTGTTCAGTTAATATATATTTTCTTAGTTTACCCTTGCCATCACTATTAATAGATTCAACAGGATTTTGTTTACCCATTTCCATTTGTTTTACTTATAATAAATATAATTCTCTACCCTGACATCTATATACTCC